>CAZGDN010000010.1:0-21129 GCA_964525235.1 uncultured archaeon
TTGCACTTTTATCCTAATGCCCCTGCAGGGACTCGAACCCTGGTTTCCGGCTCCGGAAGCCGGCGTGCTATCCGCTATACTACAGGGGCTTTCTTGGCATGGGTTTTCTTTTTTTGGTTTTGGGCTTTGTGGCTTGCTTGTTCTTAAACCTCATAACAATCTTTTTTGCTCCTGCTCCGCCCAAAAATTCTTCTTCGCTGATTTCAATCTCTCGGTTTGGGGCTTTTCCCCTGTTCCCTCTTGTTTTTTCGCGTTCAAATATTCTTGCGATTTTTGGCAGGACATAACGAAACTCTATCCCGGGAAAGCCATTCCTGTAGGCACTCTCCTCAGCTCTCCTTTTCAAGCCCCTGAACCCGCCGGCATTGCGGTGCTCTGGGCGGATTGCAATCTCGGTTACATAAACAGGCTTTTCTTTCGAGGCTGGCATTATTATCCTTGCATAGCCTTTCACTTTCATGTTTTCACCCAGGGAAACAATAAAGCTTGCGCCCCGCTCAATCGCTTCCCTGACCTGGGTTGCTGGCCTTGAGACCCTTGAGTTGTAGGATGCAGCCATTGCAGCCCCAATCCTTTCAGCCCAAACAGGCTCTTCTTCCAGCTGCTTTCTTCCAACAAGAAAATATTTCATATAAGGAATCCTGGGAAAACAAATTTAAGTCCTTTTGCGTCCGGGAATCCGCAAAAAATAAAAGCACTCCACTGCAAATTAGTTGAACTCGTTTTTTTTGGAGGTAATAAAAGATGACGCGGTGCGCTGTGTGCGGCAAGCCAGCTACCACCACAAACAAGGCCGGAATCCCAACCTGTTCAAGGTGCAGGAACAAAAAGTTCAGCATTCCAACCTGCCCAGACTGCGGTGCAACAATGACACTCAGGCGGGGAAAATTCGGAGCCTTCTGGGGCTGCAGCATGTACCCGAACTGCCTTGGCACAAGAAAGCTTGGGGAAAAGTGATTCAATTCTCTCTGTTTTTTTCCGGGATTTGGTTCGCTTAGCCCTGAGAATACTAATTTTAATTTAAGCCAGCACAATTGGTATGAGGATCAGGAGAGACAACGCATGCCAAGACAGAGAAGGAAAGATGGCAAGAGGCGGTTTTTTGCCGAAAAACAAAGGGGCAAGGGCACTTGGATTTACGCAGATGATCCAGAAGCCGGCAGGTTCCTTGGCGGGAGAAGCGAGGGAAACGTTTACGGCGGGAAATACGTTGTAAAGCGCGGGAGCAGGGAGCGAACAGTGAAACTCGCGGAAAAAGTGTTTTACAAAAAAACCCCCCGCAACAGGATGTTAAGAAACCCGGAAAAGCAATTCGAATTAGTCAGGGAGCTAATGGAACTGAACAGAAAAAAGAAGCTTGGGCTGAGGCTGCCGCCAACAGTGAGGCTGCTTAAAAGAGAAGGCAGGCCAACCCTCCTCGCGACATGGTACAGGGACAGGCATGGCCAGGAGCTGAAGGCAAAGCACATGCTTGCAAAAGACGAAAAGGCCCAGTACGCTGAGGACAGGGACAGGCAGATTGAAGCACTAAAATCCGAGGGTTACACTGTAACCAATGAGTGGGATGACAAATTCGAGCCCTACCTTGACCCAAGAACAGGAAAGTATGTTGCACTGCTATTGGACTTCGGCGGGTTAGTCAGGAAAAAGAAATAAGCAAGATTGTTATAGCAGCTCCAAGTGAATGCTCATTAATGGGTTAAGAAAGAAAAAGAAATACGCAGGCTGCTGATTAAGAGCATTTACTGAAAAGTGAATGAAAAAAAAAGAAACAAGAAGAGAAAAAGCACTTGCTTTTCCTCATTTTCTTTTAACAGGGCAGATTGGCAGCACTGTTTTTTCAAGCGCTCCGTTGATTACCTCAGCCATTGCAAGGTAGAAAGCAGAGGCTCCGCAGATTATTCCCTCAAATCCTGCAATCCTTGTAATGCCTGTGTTGCCGGTGAACTCGCCTGCTGCCAGCAAAACGAAAAGCAGTGCAAGCGAGGCGAACACGAACTGCAGTGCCCTGTTTGTCTTCAGTGTCCCAAAGAACATTAAAAACGTGAAAATTCCCCAGGAGAGCAGGTAGTAGCCCATCGCGGTTGCCTCAGGTTTTGCCACGCCAAGCCATCCAATGCCAGGCATTACCACCAGTGCCACAAGCGAGAGCCAGAACAAGCCATAGGAAGTGAATGCTACTGTTCCAAAGGTGTTGCCATTCTTAAACTCGAGTATTCCGGCAATTACTTGGGCGAGACCGCCGTAAAAGATCCCCATTGCTAGAATCATTGAACCCAGCGCGAAAAAGCCAGCGTTGTGCAGGTTTAACAAAATTGTAGTCATCCCGAACCCCATCAAGCCAAGGGGCGCGGGGTTTGCTTTCAGTTCCATTCTTTTTTCCTCCAAACAAATTTAATGCTTTAAAAAACGCACCCGAAAAAGGTTTTAAATCTTTGTTTAAATGAGTGCCAGCGCCTCGGGGAAGAAAACCAGCATTACTCCGAGCAACAGCATCAGAAGACCGCCGGCTATTCCGGCAATTCTAGCATATTTGTCTGTCACGTCAACAAAGCTGAGCGTCAGGGCTGCTCCCGCAAACAATACTATGTCGTCAAGCATGTAAAAGAAGTCATAGAGGAGAATGTAACCATACCTTTCGATCATGGAAATGTTGCTTATTGCAAGCTTTTCAGTGAAAACAAGCGGGATAAAAGCGGAGCAAATGAACTCGATTGCGTTGACTGCAAAGGCCAGGAAGACAATCCATAAAATGGTTAGCGGGGTTGTGGGGTTTTTTAGGAGTGAGTTGAACTTGTTTAGTATTTTCTCCTTTGTTCCCTTGCTTGTTACTTTGCATGTTGCCTCTTTTTGTCTTAGGTGGTTTTTGAGGCTGAAGATGCCAGCAGCGATGGCAACAATGCCGATTATCAGTTGTATTAGTGGCTGTGTTCCAATATTGAGGAGCACGTGCAGCCATGCTGTCAGGAACAGGAGGTAAAGAGAAGCAGAAGCAAACACAAACGTTCCCACTATGAGCCACATCTTTTTCTTGTCCTTTGTTTCGATTATGAGTGCTATGAGGTAAACAAGCACAACCATGGCGCACGGGTTAAAACCATCAGCAAGACCGAGAACGGCTGCAAGCACCGGCAGAGACATTCCCCTGATGTTTATTTCTCCAAAGAAAAAGTGGTGAATTGCATTGGTGTTTGTGTCATGCGAGCATGGCTTGTTTTCATCATGGGTGAGGATGCATGTTTCGATAAGGCTGCGGATTTTTTCCGGGTCATAGCCCACAATCGGCGTTCCATCAATTACTGTGAGCGGAACCGAAATGTAATTTGGGTCATACCCATAGGCACGCCATGCGTTCACCCACCTCTGAGTGTTCTCACGCGAGCTGTAAACCTCGACTTTTTCCACTTTCAGCGAGGGGTTTTGAGCTGAGAGATCGTCCAAGAGCAAGAGCGTTCTGTGGCAGTAGGCACAGGTTTTGCTGTAAAAAATTGTGATGTTTACTTTTCCATTGTGGGAGCCAGTGGAAAAAGTGTTATCCCCTGCAAGTGCAAAGCTCGCAATCCAAAAACACAAAAATGCTAACAACAAATACTTTTTGCCATTCACTCAATCACCTTATTGCCCTGTGGGTATATAAACTCTGTGTATAGCCTTTTATGGATTGTGTTTAATTATGACTTTGTTTTAAAAGGTGGTTTGGTGAAGCATGAGCTAAGGAAAGCAGCAGGCCTTGTTTCCTCCGATAACACGGGAGAAATAGCACAGGGTCTCTTAACTGCTGTTTCCATTGAACAGGAAAGCATTGACTTTTACTTCCACGAACTGATAATGGGCTGATGTTTTGTTTTAATCAGTTGGTGATTTGAATTGATTGAGCTCCTCTTGTTCCTTGTGTCAATTGCAGTAATTCTTGTAGTTTCAAGAAAAAGCCTGCCATTGGCATTGTTCCTTGGAACGCTTTTTTTGGGCATTACCGTTATCGGAGTCAATGAAACAATAAACCAGTTTGAATTCACGCTTTCAGAGCCATCGGTTTTGCTCCTGGCATTAACAGTGGCAATAATTCCACTGATTGGCGGAATAATGGAGGAAACAGGTCAAATGGAGCACCTCGTGAAAAACCTGAGGATTGGCAAAAAGCCCTTTCTTGCATTTGCCCCTGCTTTTCTTGGAATGCTTCCAATGCCTGGCGGTGCTCTGATGTCTGCTCCTCTCGTAGAAAAGGCCGGCCGCGGCATTGATGCAACTGTAAAGGTTGCAGTGAACGTCTGGTTCAGGCACGTAATGCTCTTGGTTTACCCCCTTGCGCCCTCCCTGATTGCATCGGCAAAGATTGCCGGCGTTGGCTTATACAATGCGATCCTGTGGCTGTTTCCTTTTTTTCTTTTCTCCGTTCTTGTTGGCTACTGGTTCTTTTTAAGAAAGGTCACAGGGAGAATCGATTACAGTGAAAGCTTTTCCTTAAAGTGGCTAGTGGTGCCGCTTGCTGTTATACTGTCCGCTCCGCTTGCTGACCTGCTTCTCAGAATCCTGCTAAAACCAGTTCCAACAGAGAGTGCAACGCTTGCAGCCGTGAGTCTTGCGTTGCTGCTTGCTCTCCTGGTTGGAAAGCCATCCAGTGCAAAGATGCTCTGGGTGGTCAGGAAAATGAAGCCCTGGAATTTTTCCCTCATAATTTTCGGCATGTTCTTCTTCCTTTATGTATTCAGGGCTTCCCCGCTGCCACAAGCCATTGCAGTGCTCTCGCTTAATACTGCAATGCTTTTGGTTTTGCTTGGTTTTTTTCTTGGCTTTGCCACTGGCAGAATACAGGTGCCGGCTTCAATAATAGTTCCTGTTTTTCTCGCCAGGCACGCACTTGAGGCAATGCCCGTGCTGGGTTTTGTGGTCATGTACTTCAGCGTTTTTTTGGGTTATATTGTTTCACCGGTGCACCCCTGCGTTTCAGTTTCGCTTGAATACTTCAAGTCAGGGCTTTTGCAGTACTCAAAAAAGCTGGCTCTCCCCACAACTGTGTCGCTAGCGGTGGCGTTCGCTGTGGTTTTTTTCCTGCTTTAATGGCATGCGGGTGTGTTTCTGCCGGCTTTGGCGTTTTCCGTGGTTTTTTTCCTGCTTTGGTCAGGCGAGCTCTTTTTCAACACGGAAAATGCCTGTTCCCGGCTGCTTGGAGAAAGAGAATTTTTCCTTTTTCAGGATGCTCACCATCTCGGTGTTGTCCACTAACACATGCCCCCAGATTTTTTTTATTCCGCGTTCTCTTGCAATCTTCTGAATATATTTTACCATCGTAGTGCCAAGGCCTTTTTTTTGCCATTCGTCTGTAACAACAACAGCAAACTCCGCTGACTCACTTGCAAAGTCTTTCATTAGCCTGACAACCCCAACAAGCTTCCTTTTCTTGCCTCTTCCAAGCTCTCCCACTATTGCTATCTCGCGGTCATAGTCATTAAAGCAATACCTTGCAAGCGTTTCGTGGTTCATCTCTTTCACCATGTGAAAGAACCTCTGCCTGATGGTGCGCTGGGAAAAGCTCCTGAACAGCTCAAGCATTCTTGCCTCGTCCTCGGGCATGACTGCCCTGAGTTTTACTCTTGTTCCATCCGAGAGCACTGTTTCGCTCGTGAGCTCTTCTGGGTATGGCCTGATTGCTAAGTGGGCAAACTTTTTGCTCTTTTTCCTGTTGTAGTCAAGGTCAAGAATTATGCGGGCGTCAACCGCGAAAAATTCTTCACCAGAGGGAATCACTGGGTTAAGGTCAACCTCTTTTATTTCAGGGTAGTCAACAAGCAGTTCTGAGAAGTGAACCAGGATTCTCTCCAGTTCTGCAATGTTTGCCTTTTTGCCCCGGAAACCCTTGAGCAGCCTGCTGACTTTCGTGTTTTCAATCAAGCGCTTTGCCAGCACCTGGTTTAAGGGCGGGAGAGCAATTGCCTTGTCCCTGTAGAGTTCGACTGCAATGCCGCCTGCGCCGAACAGGATAACTGAGCCAAAAATGGGGTCGCGGCTTGCTCCGATAATCAGTTCAGGACCGCTTGCTTTAACCATGCTCTGAATGCTCACGCCCTCAATTGGCTGCCCTGTTTTTTCCCTGACTCTCTTTTTCAAGTTCCTGAATGCCTTTTTAACCGCGCCCTCGGTTAAAAGGTTCAATTCTATGCCGCCCACATCGCTCTTGTGGGTGATTTTTTTGGATGAAATTTTCATTGCAACAGGAAAGCCAATCCGCTTGGCTGCACTGACAGCCTCTTTTTCGTTCCTTGCAATCACTGTCCTGTTAACCGGGATGCCATACTGGGCCAGAACCCTTTTTGAGTCATTCTCGCTTAAAATTGCATTCTTGCTCTTCCTGTAAGATTCAAAAATCCTCTTAATGAGCGCGCTGTCCTTTCTCACCTTTAGGGGAATCTCCTTTGGTGTTTCGTAGAGTAAAGAGCGGTTCTCTGAATAAGAAAAAAGGTAGTGGAACACCCTTATCGCTTCCTCCGGGGTCTTGTAGCTTGGAATGCCGTTTTTTGCAAAGTACTGCCTTGCTGGCTCAACAAAGCTTTCCCCCATCCAGGAAACCAAAACAGGTTTGCCGGAATTCCTCGCAGCCTCCACGACAGCTTTAGCGGTTTCAAGGGGTTGTGAAACAGCCTGTGGGGAAAACAGCACAATCAGGCCATCAATGTTGTTGTCTTTTATAACGATCTCCAACGCCTTTCTGTACCTGTCAGCGAGTGCGTCACCCAGGATGTCAACAGGGTTGTTCCTCGACCAATGCATTGGCATTTCCCTCTCCAGCTCGCGCATTGTTTTCTTGGAAAGCCCCGCGAGCTCGCACTTGTATTTTATTATCGCGTCAGCTGCCATAACTCCAGGACCGCCGGCGTTTGTCAGCACTGCAAGGCGCTTTCCCCTTGGCAGTGGCAGTTTTGCTATTGCCTCGCTGCAATTAAACATGTCCTGGATTGTCTCCACTCTTATGATTCCGCTCCTGGCAAATGCCGCGTCAAAGACCTCTGTGTTTCCAGCCATCGAGCCAGTGTGAGAAATCGCGGCCTTGGCACTCGCGCTGTACTTTCCGGACTTTGCTACAATAATTGGCCTGTTTCGTGCAAATTCCCTTGTTGCGCTCATGAACTTTCTCGCGTTCTTTATGGATTCCATGTAAATAACTATTGACTGCACTTCTGGGTCAGAGGAAAAGAAGTCAATCAGGTCAGAAAAGTTGATGTCCATCATTGCGCCCACTGATACAAAGTACTTAAAGCCAACATCCCACTTGAGAGCCCAGTCAAGGATGCCAGAGCAAAGCGCGCCACTCTGACTAACCAGTGCAATTTTTCCAGGCTTCGCGTTCCTTGTTGCAAAGCTTGCGTTGAGCTTGTTATCTGGCCTGATGAACCCAAGGCAGTTTGGCCCAAGGAGGGTTGCATTGTTCTTGTCAATGACTCCTTTGAGCTCCCTTTCAATTTTTTTGCCATCCTTGCCAATTTCGCCAAACCCTGCACTCAATACAACAAACGACTTCGTGCCCTTGGCAATGCAGTCTCTTACAACGCCTGGCACGGCCCTTGCAGGAATCGCTATTATTGCAAGGTCAACTCTTTCAGGAACCTCGCCTATGCTCTTATAGCAATGGATTCCCATCACGTTTTTTCTCTTTGGGTTGACTGGATAAATAGTGCCGTTGTAGCCGGAGCCAACAAGGTTTTTCATCAGCGAAAGCCCAACGCTGCCCGGCGTGTTGCTCGCGCCAATCACGGCGATGGAACCAGGGTTGAACAGCCTTGTTAAACCAGCAGGATTCAATCAAAACACCCACACAATTAAATGGGAATAATTAAGATAAAACCATTGTTTTTTTCATTGTTTTTGTTGCTGGAAAGGATAAAAAATATTCCAATGCAGTTAAAGCTATGAGTGCTGGGCATGTGTTTTTCTCGCCGGGCAACTCACCACGCCAGTTAAACCCAGCCCAGCACCATTGTTATTCCCAGGAGCAGGATTATCAAACCAGCTGCAAGGTGGATGTAGCGGATGTTCTTATCCTTCCATTCCTTTACATTTTTAATCCTCGTAAGTCCAGCGTAAACTGCCAGGGTTATGGCAATCATTGGGGATACAAATATTGTATTGTAAACCAGCAGCAGTGGCACTGTGGTTGTCAAAGGCGTTTCAGAGAGAATCCCGCCAGCTATAAGGTATGGCCCAATCGTGCAGGGAAGCAAAAACAGGGTTACAAGTGCTCCAACCACAACCGCGCCCACGGGGCTTGTCACGCCGGAGGTAATCTTTTTGACTGTTGGCCTGAGGGACATTGGCATTTCGGTTGCAAAGCCCCCTGGCTTGTAGTGGAAGAAGTCCTTGATATTAAGCAAGCCAAGGGCAATTGCCCCAAAGCCAATCACTTCATACAAAACCAGCTTGACTCCGGCAAGGGCCTGAATGGACTTGAAAACGTTTATTATCACCAGCCCGTAGAAAGCGTACATTACAAACACGGAGAACGTGAAACCCAGCCCGGCGAGAAGTATTTTTTTCTTGTCTCCAGGGCTGTAGGTGACAATTGCAATCAGCATGAGGGTTAGAACTGCAAGCGCGCATGGATTAATTGCGTCAACTACTGCAAGGGGAACAATCTTTGCAAGCGTCAGCGTTGGCATCACTGCAGTGCCCTGTTCCTCGCTGGAAACAAACTTTTCATTAAAGCCAGTTGCCCCGGTGTTTTCGTCGTTCCACTCAAAAATCCAGCCCTCCACTCTCACTGCTTTTTTGAATGAAACAGTTTTTCCAGATAGCTCAACGGCAATTGGGGTGATTTCAGTGTATTGAAGCCCGCTCAGGATTGACTGAATATTGTAGTCCCTGAAAAGAAGCTTTTTCAGTTGCCTGCTGTTGGCTGTGCTGCCAGTGTCCTTGATGAGAATTCTGCCATCTGCCCAGATTTTTGGTTTTCCGGGCATTTTGGCAAGGTCAAGTGCTTCGAAGGCAACGTGCGAACTTGGGAGAGGACATGAATTGTTTTTCAGGCTGGTTACAATGCTGTTAATATTACCTATTATCGGGGTATCACCAACTACATGGTTGTCCTTGGAGAAGACTGCAAGCGGAATTCCATAACCAGAGCCATACCTTGAATTGTACAATTCAATAAGAGGAGCATTATTTCGCTCCTTGTAGATTTCAAACTCAATAATTATTGTGCTTGGGTGTTTTTGGAGGAGTTGTTGGAGTACAACAGGGTCTGCCTTTGCGCAGTGCGGGCACCCAATGCCGGTAAAGTAAGCGAGGCAAGTAACACCACTTTCTTCTCTCTGGCTTGCTCCAAGGGCTGTCTCTGCCCATGCCGCTGGAACAGCCAGGATTATTGCAAAAAGCAATACAAGTATTGACAGTGTTTTTTTCATATTCTCACCCTCCAAAGCGCCTGTTTTTTCAAAATCTTTTAAAATCTTCTGCGCTGAAACAATATATATACTTTTGTTTCAAAAAATGAAATCGTGGTAGAAATGCGTGAGATAAGGGTTAAGGACATTGTCCTGGCAGTGGGGCTTGTGACTGGTTTTGTGTTTGTTATTTCGCTTGCTGTTTTTTACAGTTACTTGCTTCTCCAGAGCGGGGACTACTGCAGCTGCACTGAAACCATTCCAGTGGTGATAATAATGGTTGCCTCTCTTGGCCTGTTTGTTGGTTCTTTCTCCTACTATTTCCTCATGGAAAAGATTGTGCTGAAGTACAGGCAGAAGAAGAACCTTGAGAAATCGCTTGCCCCGTTCCTTGCACTGCTTGGCAAAAAAGAGAGGCTCGTGGTTCAAAAGCTGATTGAAAGCAAGCGCGTGAGTCAGGCAGGACTCGGTGCTTCAACCGGCCTTGCGAGAGTGCAGGTGACAAGGGTTCTTCAAAAGCTTGAGGAAAAAAACTTTGTAAAGCGAACCAGGAATGGAAAAACGAACACTGTTGAGTTGTCCAGCGAAATAAGGCAATTATTCAAGTAAAATATTTACCTGATTCCTGCTCTTTCAAGTATTTCTTCAAAGAACTTCCTTGTGCTTGGGTCGAATTTGATAACCGGCTTCAATTGCACGAGGGCGTCAACAAAAGCCTTGTTGTATGGAATTCTTGAGAGAATTTTTGCGCCTTGGGCTGAGGCAAATGCTTCAATTTCTCGCGTCATTTTTTGGTTGATGTCTGCCTTGTTTATTACAATGCCGTATGGGATTCCAAAGTGGCTTACAACACCAAGAGCCCTTTTGAGGTCTGAGAGGCCCGAGGGTGTTGGCTCGGTCACTGCAACCACGAAATCGCTTCCAACGATTGATGCAATCACCGGGCAGCCGATGCCGGCAGCTGCATCCACAATCAAAAAATCAGCCTTCCCTGCCTTTTCTTCAGCCATTTTTTTAACCAGTGCAACAACCCTGCCGCTTCCGGATTCCCCCATTTCAAGCTGCCCTGTCACGATTTCAATGCCTTGTTTTGTTCTGGCATAGCTGATTGTTGCATTTTCTACCGCAACGAGTTTTATGGCGTTGTTTGGGCAGGCAATGCTGCATGCGTTGCAGCCCTCGCAGGTCAGTGAATTGAACTCTGGCTGCTTTTTTTCCTTGTTCCACTTTATTGCGTTAAAATAGCAGGCGTTCACACACTTTCCACAGCCAGTGCACTTTTCCTCGATTAAAACGGCTTTCTTGTTTGTCGAAACAGGCTTTTTTTCCAGAAAGTCTTCTTCGCTCACGCCAAGCACGAGTGCCAGGTTTGAGGCATCAACATCGCAGTCAGCGCACACTACCCTGTGCTTTTCAGATAACAGGATTGCAAGCGAGGCAGCAATGCTGCTCTTGCCAACCCCGCCTTTCCCTGACAAGACAGTCAAGCGCTTCATTTCAGCACCAGCTCCTTTAGCTTTAGAATGCTTTTATGGCTAACTGGCCTGCCCTCACTGTAAGCTTTAATTATTTCCTTTGAGTAAGGAACTCTTGCAGCAATCTTTTTCCCGGCTCTTGCTGCAATTGATTCGATTAATTCGCTTTTTCCGGTTTCGTCCCTGTTTAGAACAATTTCGAAGTCCAAGCCAAGCTTTGACAACAGTTTGATTATGAGTTCAAGGTCGTGTGCTCCAAGCGGTGTTGGCTCGCTTACTGCAAGGGCCAAGTCTGCTCCTTCCAGTGCAGAGATAACATCGCAGTGTGTTCCAGCGGCAGTGTCAACGATTACAAAATCATAGCTTTTTGCAATGCCTTCAAGCCTTTTGTTCATTGCCATGACAACTTTTTCCGCAAGGGGCTCGTTTACTTTTAACTCGCCTGAGAGAAGCTCAAGGTTGAATCCTTCGCCGCTGTAAACCCAGCCAATCTCTTTCTTTCCCCAGGAAATTGCTTCCCGGGGGCACGAGAGCACACACGCGCCACAGCCATTGCACTGTGCTGGTGAGAAGACCGGCTTGTTTTTCACCATGACAATGGCATTCATGTAACAGGCTTCAGCGCACGCTCCACTGCCGGTGCATTTCGCCATGTTCCACTCAGGGATTCGCTGGAATACTGTTTCAATTCTCTTTCGCTCAATGCCAAGGAGAAGATGATCATTGGGGCAGTCAGCATCAGCATCAACCAATAAAACACGGTGTTGTTTTGCTAATTCTACTGCAAGCGCTGTTGCAATTGTGCTCTTCCCAGTGCCGCCCTTTCCGCCGGTTACCGCGATTTTCACAGCTTTGGCCTCCTTGCAAGCGTTTCATTCAAGTCAAGAGCCCTGACAACCGGCTTTTTGACATCGTAGACATTAACTGAATTCAGGCCGGTGAATTCGCTGCTTATTACTTTAATTGCCTTTTTTGAAAGTGGTTTTTCAGGCGAGGGTCTTAACGGGGTGTCAATTTGCACTTCATCTGGCTCGATTTCTCTGGCCAGCGAGGCAATTTCTCCAGCTTCGCCCTCGTTTGCCTTGACAAACATGCACTGGAGCGCAAACTTTTTTCCCCTGAATTCCCTTCTCGCTTTTTTGATTCCACCCACGGTTTTTTTGAGTGTTATGCCATTCACCGGATTGTTCACTTTTCTAAAGGTTTGTTCACTCGCTGCATCAAGCTTTGCAACCAGTATGTCTATTCCCTGCAGGTTTTTTCTCACGCTCTTCAGTCCAAGCAGGGAAGAGTTTGTCAGGACAGCAACAGGCAACTCAGTTGTTTGCTTCACTATTTCAACCATTTCGCCGAGGTTTTTTGCAAGGGCTGGCTCACCTGTGCCGGAAAATGTTACAACATCCGCCCTGGTTTTTTTGAGTGCCTCTTCAAGTTGCTCTTTGAGTTTTCCTGTCTCAACAAAGTTCTCCAGTTTTATTGTTTTGTTTTCAGTGCGCCCAAGCTGGCAGTAAGTGCAGTCAAAACTGCATACCTTTTTTTTCCTGCAAACAGGGTCCACGCCAAGGCTTCTGCCCAGGCGCCAGCTTGGAACAGGGCCGTAAACGATTCTCATCCCTTCACCCTGAACTGTTTAAAGCCCTGAAGCCTTGGAAATTTTTCCACCTTAAAAAAGTGGCTCTCGCAGTTGCAGTCAGAGGAACCGAAGCCCTTTACTGCTTTGCCATTTTTTGAAATCTTTTCAGCAATATTGCATTCAATTTTTCTTTTTGTTTCGCGGTAATATGCTTTCTCCAGTTTCGCGTTCTTATTCGCCAGAAAATAGTCAATGTGCCAGTGCTTTTTCTTTTCCTTTCTGGCATGCCTTTTAATGCGGTTTTCGAGGCTGTTCATTGCAGAGCCAACATAAACATACTTTCCTTTCTTGAAATTGATTCTTCCAAGAGCGCCGATTTTGATAACTGCGTCAGCTGTAAGGCTTATTGCTAAGTAGTAAACTCCTTTCACTCTCTCAACCAATCACTATTTTTTTCCCTGCGCTGTTCGAAATAAAGCCTTCGCCGTATTCCGCTTTAAACAGCTCGATTGCTTTCTCGCCAGTGCAGTGACTTGGGGCAGCTTTTTTTACTCCAAGTTCTTTGAATTCTCCAATAACTGATTTGATTTCCGGCTCTGTTTTTTCCAGCAGGTGAAAACCGCCAATGACCAGCAGTATTTCTTTTCCAGTAATGCTCTTTGCGGTCTTGATTATTTCAGGGATGCCTGGGTGAGAGCAGCCAGTTATTACCACGGTGCCTTTGCCTGTGTCGATTAAAAGCGATTGTTCTTTGATGGACTGCCCAAGTTCGCCTGTGGACAGAATGCCAGCGAACAACCCGCGCGCTACACTAGCCTCGCTGAAGCCGGCTCCAATGGACTTGATTTTTTGCTTGAATTCTCTTGGGAAAGACTTTAAAAGAAACACTTCCAGTTTTGGATTCTCTTTCAAAAGCCAAAACAGGCCGCCGGTGTGGTCCCAGTGGTCGTGCGATAAAAAAACCGCGTCAATTTCCCGCGGGCTAACATTAAGCTCTCTCATGTTCGACTGGAGTATTTTTGCACTCGCACCAGTATCAAACAGGATTCTTTTCCCCCTTGTTTCAGCCAGGCACGAGAAGCCCCAGTCTGCCCTAAGCTTTTCACTCATTGCCCTGTTATCGTAAATGGTTGTAAGCACCAGTTCAGGGCTGCTGGCCTTTTTCTCAGTGAGGGTTTCTTTTTGCATTTTACCCCTTCTTTTGCTTTTATCTCCCTAATGTTGGTTTGAATACTTTGCAAGCTCCATGTTCTGTCCTTGTTTTTATCTTTTGCAGTTTTTAGAACCCTCTTCTCCAGCCGCGTCCTCTTCCAAACCCGCGACCCATTCCGCGCCCAAAACCAGCTCTCGGCTGGAAATTTCCTGCTTCAAGGCCGTAGTTTGCCCCTGTTGAGGCGCTGCCCTGCTCTTTTAACTGCCCGGAGGCAACCTTTTCAATGGCTTCTTTTATGCTCAAGCCAAAGCCTGGGTAGAATTTTATTCCAGCCTGCTGGATAATACTGAAGGCGTTTGGCCCAAGGTTTCCAGAGATAACCGCCTGCACCCCCTGGTTGATTACTGCCTGGGCAGCAGCTGTTCCGGCCCCATGAACTGCATTCATTGCAGTGTTTGAAACAAAGGAATGGCTTTTTATTTCGCTGCCTTCTGTTTCAACAATCAAAAAGCCAGGGCATCTCCCGAAAACAGGGTTAACCTGGCCGTTCAGGTCATCTGAGTTTGCGCTGATTGCGATCTTCATTTTTACTTCAACTCCTCTTTAATTTTAAGCATCCTTATCTTTCCCTTGTCATAGGAGAACCACACTTCGGGCACTTCTGCTCATAGCATGGTGTTCCTAAGTTGTGCGGGACTCTTTCACCGCACTTTGGGCAAACACAGTAACCACCTGGTCCGAGGCCAAAGCCCTGTGTTTTGCCCCTGCCTCTTCCGAATCCTCCCGGCATTTTATTACCTCCTTTTTTTTAGCGAGTAAGCCCCGCCTTCGATTCTTATTGCTTTTCCGTTTGTTAAGGCATCTGCAATTTTTTCTCCTGCTGAGTGCAGGGTTCTGCTGAATGTAGCTCTGCTGATGTTCATTTTCTTCGCTGATTCCGAGTAATCGTTTTTTTCAAGAAACTCAAGGCGCAGTGCTTCAAGCTCTTCAAAGCCAAGCCTCACTTCATCCAGCTCGCTTAGTGGAACAGCTCGCGGCTTGAAGTAAGTGACGCCCGGCATGAACTCCACAGACCTGTGTTTTTTAGGGCGAGGCATAACGAACATATGTTCATAACTATTTTTAAGGCTATGTATTGCGCTTTGGCTGTTCGTTGATTTCTGTTGGTTTTATTTGCCGGCAAAACCAATTTAAACCCTCTTTGTCTTCTTTTTTTATGGCGAAGAAGAAGGGGCACTTTGACTGGAACACTGGTCTTGAAATTGCAAAAAGGCGTTATTCGGAAGCTGAAGCTGAAAGCTTTTATAGGGCAATTCATTCACTTTACAGGACCATACTCTCTGAAAAACCTGACCTTGTTGTATGGCCATTGCGTGGAACCTGGAGTTTTGTGCGGATCCTGAGGCTGATTGCAAGCTCTGAGAAGAATTCTTCTGCTCTCCCTGAGTTCTGCCAGCCAAAAATTGGCCAGGTGCACAGCGAAGAGGCTCTGGCTCTTGGGAGGATAAAGTCAGAGCGTGCTTTGACCCAGGAGGAAAAAAGGCGGTTGTTGCATGATGCCTTAATGAGGCATAAGCGTGTGATGAAAAAAGACAACCCCAAAATTTTCTTGGTTGACGAAGTCTTGACTGGTGGTGCAATCTTCAAGAACCATTCTCTTCTCAAGACTGTCTTAAGGCAGATTGGGGTAAAAAACCCCGGTATTGTAACACTTGCAATTGAGCACCCTGGGAAAAAGCGAAAGGGCTATGCTGCAATGGCAAGGGCTATTGGAATGAAACGCTTTCCGCTCAAGAGGCTCTTCACTGTTGACAAGCTCCAGTACATGTATCCCATGACAAGGGTGCCACCAAAGCAGGGCCAGCCAAGGCTTTTATATTACAAGAAAACGTATAAAGGAACACAGCAGTTAATGCAGGACATATACAGAATTCACAGGAACGAGGTGAGAAAGCAAAGGCACAGGAAGTGAGATTTTTTTAAACTTGCTTGAATTTTTGATAAATATGCCCTATTTCCTTTTTTAACAGCTCTCCTGTCTCAGTTATTATCCTTCGTTGATTCTCGCTAAATATGCTCTATTTCTGTTTCTACTGCTTGGGCCCACTCGCGCACTGTTTGTTTCATTTCTTCTTTTATTTCCCGCTTGTTCTTGACCCTGTACCTGAATACATAACTTCCTCTTGGGAGGTTGTGCTGGAATCTTTTCACAAGCTTTCTTTCAAGCAGTGTCTTTATTGCCTTCTGGACAGTGGTTCTCTTCAGGCCGATTTTTTGCGCTGCCTCTGAAACCGTCAAGTCATGTTTTTCGCCAAGGAGGAACATCAGGAGATTGAATTCGGTCTTGTTGAGGCGAAAGGAGCATTTTATCAGTTCCTCTCTTTTTATTCCCTTGCAGGCGAACGAAAACATGTTATTCTCCTCTTTTTCCCAAGGCATTTAGGATAATGCACGCGTGGTAGATTGCCCCAATGCCGTTTTTTGCACAGTATTCTATTGCTTCTTTTGATTCAGAGCCTGGCTGCATCCACACTTGCTTTATTCCGAGCTCTCTGCACTGCTTCACGATTTGCATTGTTACCTTTGGCGGGGTAACGGTTATTGCTGTGTCAGGCTTTGAGGGAAGCGATTTTAGGTCTGGATAACACGCACTGTTTCCCACCAGCTCATACTTTGGGTTCACTGCGAAAACAGTATATTGCTTTGATTTGAGTTCTTCAAAGACCTTTCTTCCCCACTTTTCCGGGTTTGCGGAGACGCCGACAACCGCGATTTTGTTCTTTTTATCAAGAAATCCCTTTGAGTTCATTCTTTACCTTCCAAAAAGCCTTTGCATAAGGCCCTTTCTCAAGCCAAGGCCTTTTTCAATTTCTCCTCTTAGACTGTTCTCGTCCGGCACGCCCACAATTCTTTTCCACTCGTTTTCTTCTTCGTCAAGCAACACGATTGTTGGAGTTGCTTTTATATTGAACTCGTCTGCGAGGTTTTTTCCCTCGCTTGTTTTCAGCCTCACTTTGTTGAGTTCAAGGCCATTCTTATTATATTCCCTTGAAAGTTTCTTTGCAATCTTTTCAGCTCTGGGGCAGACGGGGCACTTGGATGAAACAAACAGCAGCATTTCCATTTTCTCAGCTCTTTTTCTTGCTCGCTACAAACAAGAGACAATGGCAGTGCCCGTCTCTTTTAATCTCGTCCTTGTGGTAAATGCATGGACAGATTATTTTTTTATCCTCTTCCTTGTCTCCTGTGGGGCGCCTGCAGGGGCAGTACCTTGCTCCAAGCTCTTTTTCTCTTTCAAGTAGCATTTTGAGGTTGTTGTCAACAATTGCCTTGTTTGGGTTGAGCCTGAAGCCGTTTTTTCCCGCGTGTTCTTCCATTTCAGCCCTGAGTTTCTCTATTTCGCTCATTTTCTCACTTTCCCAAGTTGGAGTTCAGCCATTCCCTTATTTGCTCTTCCGGCCTCAATCCAATAAAACCGCTTGCAACCTTTCCGTTCTTGACAAACGCGACAGCTGGAATGCTTGTAATGCCTGCAGCATTGCTTATAACAGGATTAAACTGGGTGTTAAGCTTTGCAAGCACAAACCTGCCATTAAACTCGCGTGCGAGCTTTTCAAGTATTGGGCTGATGAGCTTGCATGGCATGCACCAGTCAGCGTAAAAGTCCACAACCACTGGAACACTCTTGGAGCGCTCCATTACCTCTTTTTCAAAGTTTGCATCATTTGCTTCTATTTCAACTGTTTTTTCCACTTTTAGTCCTCCTTGTTTTTCCATGAGTTCCCTAATTTTTCTTGCTTTTATTTCTTCAGCTGTTTCCATAAAAACACCCATAATATTTTTGTGCACTATCCGTTTTATAAAAAACACACGCAATTAAGGAACATGTGATTATTTTGTGCACATGTGATTAATTGTCACACATCTATTTAAATCTTTTTGAGTTGTGGCTTTTGTGTTTCAGCAAAATCACGATTCTTTTTTATTTTTTTTCTTTCCCTTGCCTTTATGGACCTTGTTTCAATGTTTTTCTCTGTTTTTGGCGGTCTCGCTGTTTTTCTATTTGGTTTAAGGTTTCTCTCTGATGCCCTGAAGAGGGCTGCTGGAAACAAGCTCCGTGAGCTAATTGGAAAGCTAACCAGGAACAGGGTGCTGGCCTGTGGCGTGGGAGTTTTCACCACTGCGGTAATCCAGAGCTCTTCAATGACTATGGTTACCCTCATTGGCTTTCTTAACGCTGGGCTGATTGAGTTAGAGCAAGCCATCTGGGTCATGCTTGGAGCTGAAATTGGCACCACAATCACTGCCCAGATTGTTGCATTCAAGATTGGCTTGATGTTCATGCCCATTATTGCCATTGGCTTTTTCCTGAACTTTTTTTCCAAGAACCAGAAACTCAAGCTCGCTGGCAATATAATCTTTGGGTTCGGATTGCTCTTTTTGGGCATGTGGCTCATGTCCTCTGGCGTAAAGCCAATTGTAAAAGAGCCCCTCGCGGTTGAACTGCTGTCCTCCTTTGCGAGCAATCCGCTTCTTGGAGTGATTGCTGGCGCAATTTTTACCGCGGTAATCCAGAGCTCTTCTGCCACCACTGGCCTGGTTATTGCAATGGGTTCTGCTGGAGTGATAAGCCTGCCAGCGGCAATCGCGCTTTCCCTTGGGGCAAACATTGGCACCACCATAACCGGCCTGATTGCCTCGCTTGGCTCGCGTATTTCCAGCAAGAGGCTTGCAATTGCACAAGCATCTGTTAACATACTTGGTGTGGCGCTCTTCTTTCCATTTATACCCCTGTTTTCTTCGCTTATAGCCTTGACCTCGCCTGACCTCCCAAGGCAGATTGCAAACGCTCACACGGTCTTCAACGTTGTTGTCACGGCAGTAATGCTTCCCCTTGCTGGCATTCTGGTGTGGGTTTCCAAGAGGATTATAAGGGGCAGGGAACCAAAGCTTGAGTTTGGGTTAAAGTTTGTTAACAAAAATGTATTGATTGTTCCATCGATTGCTGTTGGCCAGGTCAGGCTGGAAGTGAAGAGAATGGCTGGCATTGCCCTTCAAATGCTGAAGCTCTCGCGAAAAGCACTGCTTAAATCGGACCTTAAAAGCACGGCGGTTCTCGCTGAAAAGGAGAACCTATTGGACAAGCTAAAATTCGAGCTCTTTGTATTGCTGGAAGAACTGGATAAAAGAGACATCTCGGATTTTGAGCGGCGGGAAATTGCCATGCTGAAAAGCCACGTCATTGACATTGAAAGGGTTGGGGACCACGCAAACAATCTCTTTGAACTGGCCCAGGGAATGCAAAAAAAGAAGGCAAAATTCACCCCGGGTCAGAAAAGAGAACTGGAAAAATACTTCACGCTGGCAATTGAAGCCTTTGATGCAAGCTTTAGAGCGATTAAAACAGGAAAAAAGAAATACTTTGAAAGAGTCTTCGAGAACGAGGCAATGCTTGACAGCCTGCAGGAAAAAACCGAAGCGCACTCAATCGGAAAGCCAGCAAGCCAGAATACAGCTCCCCTGCTTGAAGCAGCGATTAACCTTGAGAGAATAAGCGACCATGCCAAGAACATAGTGCAAACAATAAAACAGGGTTTCTAATTTTCAGTGTTTTTTTTTGGTTTTTCTGCATTCTTTTTTAATTGTTTTGGGGCACTCTTGTTTAACCTTAAAAGGAGTGATTTGATGCTTGTAAAGGATTTGAAGCCAGGAAGGCCAATTGATGAACTTGAACTGGAAATTGTTTCAAAGGGTGATGTGAGAGAGTTTGCCAACGACCGCGGTTCCGGGAAAGTCTGCAGCGCTGCAGCAAAGGACAGCGAGGGAGCTGAAACCTCGCTCACGCTCTGGAACGAGCAGTGCGATGAATTCAATGACGGCGACAAGGTTAAGCTGACAGACGGCTGGTGCTCTGAGTTCAGGGGAAACCTCCAGGTCAGCGCTGGCAGAAAAGGAAAGCTTGAAAAAGTCGAGTGAAGCCCCTACATTTTCGCTGCAAGAACAAAGAAAGAACGCCTTTTCTTCAGCCACTCCCTCTCGCTGGATTCAGGTTTTTTGCTTTTCATTGCTGGCTCTGAGCCAACGAGTTTCATTTTTTCTTCCTCTAGCCATGAAAGCGCTTCCCTCAACGGAATGCTTTTCTCAAGCGGGTTGCAGTACTTGTCTGCAAGAAAAACCCGTGCTAATTCGTCAGCTTTCCCGCCGTAAAATTTTTCAGCCGCAATTTTTAGCTTTTCTTCAATATTGCTGCCTGCCTTTCGCGTGAGCTCACGCTGGATTGCAAGGTGCCTCTGCCTTGCTGTTTTGCTGTACGCGCCAAAGAGCATTATTCCACCGGGCTCCAGGAAAGAACATGCAATTCCAAAGGCCCCGCGTGGTTCACTCGTGTGGTGTGCGACACCAATCAGGCAAACGAGGTCAAACACACTGCTCTTCTTTAATGGGAGCTGAAACAAGTCTGCTTCAATGAAGGAAATGTTTTTCAGGGAGTGTTCTTCGGCTAGTTTCCTTGCCCTCTTAAGAGAGGCACTGCAGAAATCCACTCCAACAACTCTCGCGCCATTGAATGCCAGCGAGCACGCTATTTCCCCAGTGCCACAGCCAATGTCCAGAACCATTTTTCCCCTTAGCTCTGGCGCTTTCACGCCTGCTGGTTTCAGGACTTTGTCTGCGTGCTTCTCAATGTTGTACTTTCCGTTGAATGCAATTGATGGATAGGGAAAGCGGGAGTAAAAGTCCCTTATTTCAGGCGAGCCCTTTGTATTGTTGCACATTAAAAGAAAAAAACAGAAAGTGCATTTAAGCACTTTTCTTTTGCAGGTCCACAAGCTTTAACTTGAACTTTAATACCTTGCCTGCAAGCGGGTGGTTGAGGTTTATTGTAATGTTCTCATCGTTCACTGCAGAAATCACGCCCATTCTATGCGAGCCATCCTGCAGGGTAACACTTGCTTTGAAGCCAACCCTTGGCTCTTCGCCTCCCGGCAACTCGCTTCTTGGAACAACTGCAAACAGGTTGGGGTTTTCCTCGCCGTATGCCTCTGATGGCTGCAGTGTTATCTCTTTCTCTTCCCCAACAGCCATTCCAATAACGGCGTCATCAAAGCCCTTTATCATTTGCCCCATTCCAGCATCAAATTCCAATGGTCCTCTTCCCTCAGAGGAGTCAAAGAGCGTGCCGTCCTCCAAGAAGCCGTTGTAGTCCACGCTGACCCTGTCGCCCTTTTCAGCCCTTGGCTTCTCCTGTGCTTGCGGTGTTGCATTTGCATCAGGTTGTGCCTGCAGGTTATTGTCCCCTATTCGAATTTCCTGTGCCTGGTTTTCCTGTTGGTCATCGTTTTTCATTGAAGTGCACCCAAGCGACATCACAAACAGTGCAATCATTAACCCAAAAAACAACCTCTTCATTCAAAAACCCGCTATTTTTTCCATTAAAAAAGTGGTACAAGAGGTTAATTAAAGGTTTTGGTTTGGGAGTGAACTGAAACCAGGGAAAGAATTGTTTTGTACTCAAAAGCCCAGCCAGTTACTTTGCCAGAAAAGCAGGGGGCGGGCACC
>CAZGDN010000010.1:21229-26617 GCA_964525235.1 uncultured archaeon
TGCTTTCAAGCCAAGTTTTACTCGTATCTGAGTGCTTCAACTGGCTTGAGTTTTGAGGCCTGAATTGCAGGCATTATCCCTGCAAGAATGCCTATAACGGTTGAAAACCCGAGGACGGCAATTAATAGCTCTGGCGTTACAAGCGTTGTTATACTGCGAGTCATTGGAACAACGCGCAGCCCTGCAACCGGCAGCCCGGCAGAGGCAATGGTGCCAAGCACTGCTCCAATAATGCCTCCAAAAAACCCAAAAAGCCCTGACTCGATTACAAAGAGGGCCAGGATCTCCTGGTTTGTTGCGCCAAGGGCTTTGAGGATTCCGATTTCCCTTGTCTTTTCAAGCACTGAAGTGAACATGCTGTTTGCAACCCCTATTGCTCCCACGATAAGTGAAACCGCTGCAATAGCGCCAAGGAAGGTTGTCACTGTCTGTGTTACTTCACTGACGGTTTCCTTAATTGCTTTTGAGGAGACAACTGTAAAATCCCGTTTTTTCTCTGTCACCCTCCTTGAAATCAGTAATGCTTCGGTTAGCTCCTGTGCTGTTTCTTCTGCCACGCCTGCATTCTTTACTTTGGCTTGTATTGAAGAAAAAGTGTCCCTGTTGACATCGGTTACGTCCCAGGCTGAAGTGTAAGGCATGTAGACTTTTGAATCGCTTCCACCAAAACTGGAACCTGTTGCTTTGAGTATGCCTACAACCGTAAAAGACTTGCCTCCAATGCTGACGCGCCTCCCGATTGTGATTGGCTGCTTGAATGCCTCGTTTGCAATCCTGTCACCAATGACTATGGAACTTGAATCACTTGAGTTCAGGAATCTCCCTGAGGCAAGCTCAAGGTTTGACATTTCCTTCCAGGCAGTGGGGTTCACGCCTTCAATGCTGAACGAGGCTTTTTCGGAGAGAAACACGAACTCGTTCCTGCCTGAAACGATTTCGTTAACTAAAGCAACATTCGGGTTCCCTCTTATGGTCAAAACATCCCTCTTTGTCAACTCGGGTTTTTCACTTAAAACACTGCTTTTGTGGGAGGGGTTACGGAAGGCCCCGCCAAATTTAATCCCCTTTGAGTGCCCCGGCGTAATGGTTATGACATCTGCGCCCAGCCCCTGGAGCTTGTCTGAGACGCTTGCCTGCGCGCCCTCGCCGATTGAAATGATTGCCACCACTGCTGCAACCCCAACAACTATGCCCAGGAGAGTGAGCCATGCCCTGAGCTTCCTGTGGAATATGCTGTTTAAAGAAAGCTTGAAGGAATCAGCCAGCCTCAATCAGATCACTGCCCTGCTCTTCTTTTATAGAACCACCTGAAGCCCAAGAGTGCAATAACCACCACGGCCAGCCATGGAGCAATGGAAAATAGGTTTAAGCCTTGTTTTTTTTCTTTTAAATACAGTCCAGAAAAGGTGCTCTGTGGCTCTTGGCTTAGGTGAACTCTTGCATTTGAAATATGCCTTTCGCCTGTTGTGTCAGTGTAGCTTATCTGAACAGCCAGCAAACCGATTTTTTTAGAATCTAAATTCAAATCCTGCTTTGAAAAACCTTTGCTGGCCCTGGGCATCCTTTTTGACCCCGCATTATTGCTGTCTTTAGTTTCTCTCAGGGCATTACTGCTTGCACTGGTGGTTAGCTGGAAGTTTGCTATTGTGAAGTCTCCCTTGTTCAGGTTTCCAAGCATGGCTGTATCGCTCCCTATTACTCTGAAGCCTGGTTGCGCTGGGATTTTGACAACAACCGCGCTGGCATTGTTAGAGCCCACGTTTGCAATGCTGATAGAAGTCTGCCCGCTTGTTCCCTTTTCGGCGCTAAGCTCAAATTCGGTTTTTCCTCCAGCAATAAGTCCAACGCGGGATAATTGAGTCCTAATAGAGTTCACATCAGTAAAAGTAATGGTAATATCCAGGGGGTATATCCCGGGTGTTATGTTTGGGTCAGATGCTGCAATGTAGGAGAGCTGTTTTTTTGCATGTGGTTCGAGCAGGGGAAAAAACCGCTTGTTGTCAGAGCCGAGTGGGAGTATGAGGCTGTTTTTCTCTGACCAAGCGAATGAAATATTCGATATTGGTGTTTCGCCGAGGTTTTCAAGCGTGAAAACTAGGTTTGTTTGCTTTCCTGGGTTTATTGTTCTCGGTTCTATTGTCACGTCAATGTTTTTAGCAGTTCTTGAAACACTAATTGTTAAAGTCTGCGTTTCTCTCACTCTAGTGCCATCTCTTGAATAATCGAGTGTCAAAAAGGCAGGGTAATAACCGGGAAGAGTGCTCTCTTTTGCCCTGAATTTGAAGAAAAGAGCAGTTGAAGCCTTTGGCTGGATTTCTGTGATGCTGTCTGAAAGCTTGACTGGTTCAAATTCCTCCCCGATTTCCAGGGATGCATTGAGGTCAGCGATTGGTATTGAAGTAGCCCTGTTCTTAATGTTAACCACAAGGCTTGCATAGTCGCCTGCGTAGACCGTTGAAGGCAGGATGCTTGTCCCGGTTACTTCTGCAAGGTAAGCATAATTCACTGCGTTAACAAACCCGACGCAGGAAAAAAGCAAGAACACGCCAAAAAACATTAGTTCAAACTTTTTCTTCATGAAAGACCCCCTTGGACTGTTTGAGATTTTTTTCATACAAATACCTCCTGTTCGCTTAAGCATTCAACACCTGGGCTTTTTTTCTTAAACCTGTTTTTTTACTGCTTAAACTTTTCCAGTTCCCCCCTTTTGTTTTTTTTATCAGTAGCAATTTTTCCATCCTTCAGTGTTATTATCCTCTCAGCCAAGCTGGCAATATTCGGCTCGTGGGTTACAATTACAACCGTTTTGTTCTCTTTTCGCTGGAGCCCAAGCAATAGGTTGATTATTTCCCTGCTTGACTTGGAGTCAAGGTTGCCTGTTGGCTCGTCTGCGAGAATCATCGCGGGCTCTGTTGAAAGCGCCCTTGCAATTGCCACCCGCTGCCTTTCGCCCCCGGACAACTGGGCGGGAAGGTGTTTTTCCCTGTGGCTTAATCCAACAAGCCTTGCCAGTTCCCTGCTCCTCTTCTTTATTTTTTCCCTCTTGAACTCGTGGATTCTCATTGGAAGGGAAATATTTTCAATCACGTTAAGTGTGGGGTAAAGATTAAATGTCTGAAAAACAAAACCAATCTTTTTCCCCCTTACCCTGGCAAGCCTGGACTCGCCAAAGGCAGTGACATCTGTTCCATCCAGGAAAACCCTGCCCCTGGTTGGGGCGTCAAGCACTCCCATCATGTTCAAAACAGTTGATTTTCCGGAGCCGGATGCACCAGTTATGGCAACGAGTTCTCCCCTCTTGACCTGAAAGCTTATTCCCCTGAGAGCAGGCACTTCAACCGCTCCAAGCCTGTAAACCTTCCAAACATCTTCAAGCTCAAGAACATTTTCACTCAACGAAACCACCATGCTTTTAGCAAACCTATTTAAACTGAAACCATTAATATGTTTATTTGAAACAGGATGAAACCATTTTTTTATTTTATGAAATGATTTGAAACTTGAAACCAGGTGAAATAGGTGGTTGGGTGGAACGAGGGCAGCTCTGGTATTTTGCAGTAATAACTATATGCTTCCTTTATGGTGGCTACGCGCTTTTAATGTTTGCTTTCCAGATATATTTTCCAGTCTGGAGGTCAGAGGCATTTGCCCCTTACTGGTTTGGGCATGCTCTTCGTGATAAAAATGCCATTGGAGGCCCTGACTCGAACAATGCAGGACCCCAAATTAAGTTAAAGCAAAATAGGCCTTTTCCAAGCATGATTGCAATTGCCACCTCGCCCTATTCGCTTACTCTTCTTGGCGGGGGCATTGTTTCGATTCTTGCAGCCGGCACTTTGTGGAACCTCCTGAGGAAAAAGGAGATAAGCAAGGTTAAAAGGGATATTGCGAACCACTTGCTTCTTCCAAATGAAGCAAGGGTTGTGAACACACTTTCGAATAATTCTTTTGAGCTTACACAGTCCGCTATTGCAAAGAAAACAGGGCTCACCAAGGTGCAGGTTTTCAGGGCAGTGAAGAGCCTTGAGGCAAAGGGCCTGGTCAGCAAGCACCCCTTTGGGCTTACAAACAAGATAATTCTCTCCAAGGAGTTCAGGGAAGAAAGAGGATGACACTGGTGTCATAACTTGTTAATTTTTGCTGTGTGAACTTGTATTGGGTGTTTGTTTTTGGCTGACAAAAAAGCAATTGGCTTGTGGGCTGCAGTCTCCATTGGCGTTGGAGGCATGATTGGTGCTGGAATTTTTTCCATTCTTGGAACAGCCTGCCAGGTTGGCGGGAACGCGGTTTACATCTCTTTCATCATTGCCGGAATTGCCGCTCTCTTCAGTGCGTATTCTTATGCCAAGCTTGGAGTGAAATACCCCTCTGCCGGCGGGCCGGTTGAATTCCTTTTAAGAGGAATTGGTGACGGGGTTGGCACCGGTGGTTTTAACTTGCTTCTCTGGATTGGATACGTTTTAGCGCTGGCGCTTTACGCCAGGGCCTTTGCAGCCTATGCAATGACCTTTTTTCCCCTGCAACAGGGTTATTGGACTGCAGTCTTTGCCGCTGGCATAATGGCTTTTTTCACGGCGGTGAACTTCAGGGGCGCAAGAGCAGTGGGAAACTCCGAGCTTTTCATAGTTACAGTTAAAGTTGGAATCCTTGTGCTGTTTGCCGTGGCTGGCTTTTTCTTCATTGACCCTGGGCGGTTGTCGCCTGCTTTGTGGCCGCCTGCAAGCAACGTGTTTTTTGCTGCTGCAATCGTGTTCCTTGCATACGAGGGCTTTGGCTTGATCACGAATGCAGCAGAGGATATGAAAGAGCCGGAGAAAACGCTTCCATTAGCGCTCTACTTGAGTGTTTTGATTGTCATTCTTGTCTACGTGGGCGTTTCACTGGTTGTCACCGGCACTCTTTCCCTGCCAGAGATTGTTAAGGCAAAGGATTATGCGCTTGCAGAGGCAGCACTGCCTTTTCTGGGCGTGGCTGGCTTCAAAATAATTGCTCTTGCTGCACTCTTCTCAACTGCTTCGGCAATAAACGCCACGCTTTACGGTGGGGCAAACGTGAGCTATGCGCTTGCAAGGCTTGGGGAGTTGCCGGATGCGTTTGAGAGAAAGGTCTGGGGAAGCAACGTGGAGGGCCTGTTCATAACATCGGGGCTTGCGGTCTTGTTCGCTGTGTTCTTTGACTTGAGTGCGATTGCAATGGTTGGAAGTGCTGCTTTTCTCCTCATATACGCAGCGGTGAACTTTAGCCACTGGCGCTTGCGCCGGGAAACAGGAGCAAATCCGGCAATTATAATCCTCTCTGTTCTTAGCTGCATTCTGTCATTCGCTGTGCTTGCCTATTACCTTTTAACCGAGGCGCCGCTGACGCTTGAATTGCTCGTGGTTCTCCTGG
>CAZGDN010000011.1:0-24593 GCA_964525235.1 uncultured archaeon
TTGTCATAGAATTCCCCCAAGTACTTTGAGAAATCGTTGTGTTCAGCGTGGTGCTCCAGCGACTGCTCGCTAATGGCACTGATTGCCTGCTTGAATTCTTGAAGCGAGCTTGCTTTTTTGTCAGAGTACCAGAAGTTAAAGGTAGCCCAGCCCTCTGTTTTGCTTGCACTTTTTTCTTTCGCTGGAGGCTTTGGGATTACCTCTTTCGTTGGCTCTTTTTTTTGTTTTTTGCTTTTGGGATGCCTCCTGTTTTCCTTTGCTGGGACAACTTCTTGTTTTTTTTCAGGCAGGGGTTTAACTGTTTTTTCTTCTTTTGGTTTTCTCTTCTTTTTCTTTTTTGTTTTCTTTTTTTGTTTTGTTTTGTTTGGCTTTTTTGTGCTTGGTCTTTCCTTGGGTTTAACCTCTTTTCTTTGCTGTTCCAGTTTTTCCTTTTTTAACAAGCTTCTTATCTCTTCTTTTTTGCTTTTTTCCTTTTTTGCTTTCTTTCCAACAACCACGACACTTTTTGGTTCCTCAAAACGTTTCTCTGGTGCTTTTTTTTCCTTCTTGGCCAGCCCCATCACCTCGGCAAAGGCTCTTTCGAATTCGAGGTCTGCAGCCCTGATGCGTGATTGAGCTTTGTGCTTGAGTGCAAGCTCGTTGCCGACCCCATCTTTTATTGCTTGTCTCTTCTCGTCCTTTCCCCTTCGCCTGCGGAAGGGTAAAATAAGGCTATCCATTCCCAACACCAGCCATGGCACAAATATTTACACCGAAGAGTATTTAAATTTTCGTTGCATGTCCAATGCCCCCTTTGAACACGGAACGCTTTAAAACCCTTTTATAAGAGCTTTTTTTATACGGGTGTTTTTGGTTGCACGAGTGGTCCTTAGCATACGCGGTGATTGGAACAACACTTGATTACTGCAGGAAAAAAAGAGCCAAAAAAGCAAGCGTTTCAATTATTGTGGGAGAACTGCAGCAGATTGAAATGGAGATATTCACGTTTGCCCTTGATGAAATAATCTCCGCGCACCCAGAGTGTGCGGTTTCATACAGGACAAGGGTTGAAAAGGCCGGTTTTAAGTGCAGGGCCTGCGGAAAAGAATGGCAGTTTAGCAAGAAGGGTGAAAAACTCAGCCGTGAAAGCGCTGAATTTGTGCACTTCGTGCCGGACGTGATCCATGCCTTCACAAGATGCCCGGCTTGCGGTAGCCCTGACTTTGAAATAATAAAAGGGCGCGGTGTCTCAATTGAATCAATAAAGGTGAACTGATGCCTGAAAATCGCAATGCAAATAATGCCAGAAGCCCAGCCCAGGTTGACCCGAGACAGAAGGGCATTGACTTCCAGCTGGAGAGGGTGAAAAGGGCGATTGCGGTATCCGGCTGCAAGGGAGGCATTGGAAAGAGCGTGGTTTCAACAACACTCGCCTTAATCCTTGCAAAAAAGGGATTCCGGACAGGGCTTCTTGACCTCGATTTTTTTTCACCCTCTGATCACATCGTGCTGGGAACTAAAGGAAAATTTCCGGAAGAAGAAAGAGGGCTCATTCCCACAACAATAAATGGCTTAAAGTTCATGTCCATAACCTACTTCACAGAAAACAAGCCAGTGCCCTTAAGAGGCGTTGACGTATCAAACGCAATAAAGGAACTGCTCGCTATAACAGTCTGGGGTGAACTTGACTTTCTTGTAATAGACATGCCCCCTGGTCTCGGCGAAACAGCGCTTGAAATAATGCGCTCTGTTAAAAAACTGGAATTTTTGCTTTTGAGCACGAGCTCGCGGCTTGCATGGGAGAGCGCCAAAAAGATGGCCACCCTCCTAAAAGAAATGAACGAGCCCATACTGGGAATAATTGAAAACATGAAATCAAAAGACTCAAGCCTTGTTAAAAGAGAAACAAGTGCTGCAGGCCTGAAATACCTTGGCTCTCTGGACTTCGAGTTCTCCCTTGAGGAAGCGCTGGGCAGCCCTGGGAAGCTCCTCTCAACAAGGTTTGCAGCAAAGCTGGAGGAAATAAGCAGGGTGCTTTGAATGAACAACGAAGAAGAAAAAAAGTCAAACATGCTATTAGGCGTTGGCAACGAGTTAAACGGGGATGATGCTGTTGGGTGCTTTATTGCGGACAACTTCACTGCTCGTGGCTGGTTGTGTGTGAATGCCGGCACCGTGCCGGGAAACTTTGTGGGAACAATCAAAAAAGAGAAACCACGCACCCTTGCCATAGTTGACGCGGCAGATCTAGGTCTTTCCCCTGGTGAGTTCCGCAGGCTCAGAAAAGAACAAGCCAACTCTGCTTTTTACTCCACTCACTCCCTGCCACTCTCTGAATTCATTTCCCAGGTTGAAGGCTCTGTGGAAGAAATTGTCCTGATTGGAATACAACCACTCAGCACACAACAATTCTCTGGGCTAAGCAACGAGGCAAAAAAAGCAGCTGAAAAAATCATGGTCATACTGAAAGACAGCAAATGGGGCGAGTTGCAGGAACTCTGACTATTTTTTCCCTTCCCTGGGGGAATTGCTCTTTTCTTCCTGTTTTTTCTCAGGCTCAGCAAACCCCATTTTCTTGTCATATGAGGAGAGCAAGAATTCACTTGTTTGGCTTAGTGCCTTGGTGGGGCAGATGTCCACGCACTGCCCGCAGAAAACACAGCGTGAAACAAAGTGCTTTATCCTGTTGTTTTTTTCATCCACTTCAAGCGCACCAGCAGGGCACACCCTGATGCACTGCTTGCACATGATGCACTTTTCCCGGTCATAACTGAGCCGCCCCCTGAACCCTGGGGGAGTCTCAATCGGCGGGTTTATCTTTGCCTCGCCCTTTTTAACCCTTTCAAGAAGCTTTGTCACGTTGCCTGGGGCATGCTTTGTTGGAAAAGCATTAGTTGCAGGTTTCCTGAAAAGCTGTCTTGCCAGTTCTTTTGCCATGTCAAACATTACGCGATCACCATCTCAAAAGCAATCAGTGCAAGGCCAAGCAGCGCAATTGACACCACCGGGCCCCAGTAAGCGCGCGCAGCCTGGTCAACCTTGAAGCGTGCAACGGCAACGCTTACAAAAATCGCTCCGGCAAACATTACAGCAAAGACTTTGACCAAGAAAAACAACGCGTTTCCAACCAAGGCAACTGCACCAGTGAGTGCAGTGAAATCCGAGAGGTTCCAGGGCAAGAAAAGCGCAACGATTATGGATGCAAATGCAAAAGTGCGAACAAACTGCGAGAGGTAAAGCAGTGCAAGGTTTGTTCCACTGTATTCAACAAAGATGCCGTCAGCTATCTCTGTTTTTGCCTCTGCAATGTCTGCTGGAATCCTGCCAACCTCGGCTGGCATAACCATAACAAGTGAAACAAGCAATAAGAGCAGCCCAAGCCAGCCAACCGGTCCAACCAAGAGCCAAACTGGGCTGGAAGAGATCACGGCGAGCGAAAAGCCATTTGTGCCTGGGGCAAATACTGAGAACACCCATGCAATTGATACAGCCACAACAGCCAAAGCAAACTCGTAGCTCATCATCAAAACTGTTTCCCTCTGGGCCCCAATGCTCGCATAAGGCGAGCCAGAGGCGAAGCCGCCGAGTACCATGGCAAGTGCTGGAATCAACAGAATGTACATTACAAGAATTATATCACCATAAGCAGAGAAAAGAGGGGGCAATCCGAACACAGGAATGTATAACAGCAATAAAAGTGAGGCAGTTAGCGCCACGACTGGCATGAGGTTAAACACCCATTTTATAGCTGTATCTGGCACAATGTTTTCCTTCATTAAGAGCTTTTTCAAGTCAATGAACGGCTGTCTTATTGGCGGCCCAATGCGAGCCTGCATTCTTGCAGCAAGGCGCCGGTCAATACCATTAAACAACAGGGCAAAGAATATCCCCAGCAGTGCTACAACCGGCACAAGAAGAAGCCTTAAAATAAAGCCTTCAAGCATTTTTGCTCATCTCCCAGGGTGTTAGCATGAAAACGATGCTTTGCTCAAGCATTTTTCAGCCCCCTCATCTCCCTTGTCTTCTTCACACCCAGTTCTCGCAGTTCATCCATTCCCAGCACTTTGTTTTTGTCGGCAATTATAGCGCGGTTCATGCAGCTCATGCAGGGATCAATTGAGGCTGCGGAGATTGAAATGTCTGCAATCTGGCACTCCCTAAGAATGGGTTTTAGTGTAATAATGTTTGCATAGGTTGGAGCGCGGATTTTCCAGGCATAAGGGCTCTCCTCTCCAATCATTTTCACGAAGTGAACAAGTTCGCCACGTGGCGCTTCAGAAATTGCAACACCGTCAGCCTTAACCCCTTTCAGGTCAACGAGCAGTTTTTGGAGTGCTGGCGTGTGCTGGATAGGGCCCTCTGGCATGTCATCCAAGCACTTTTCAATTATTTCCACTGACTGTTTTACTTCAAGCAGCCTTACCACGATGCGGTCGTAGACGTCTCCATGAACTTCGCCTGTCAGTGCATCTGGAGTAATTGCCTTCACCTTCAGGTCAGGGTATGCAGCGTAGGGAAAGTCCTGCCTTATGTCCTTTTTGACACCAGAGGCTCTTGCGGTTGGACCAACTGCACAGTACTCCAATGCCTCTTTTTCAGTCATAACCCCAACATCCCTTGTTCTTGCTTTTACACTTGGGTCTTTAAGGAAAATATTCCCAAGCTTTTCGAATCCCTCACTATAATACTTAAGGGCTTCTTTTACCTTTGGCACCTGTTCTTTTGAGATGTCCCTTCGCACGCCGCCAATCATCATTATTGCCTTTGTGATCCTGTTTCCTGTGAGGTACTCGATTGTGTCAAGCACTCTTTCCCTAACCTTCCAGCTATAGTGAAGTACTGAGTCAAAGCCAAGCTCGTGGGCTGCAACCCCTGCCCAAAGGATATGGGAGTGAATCCTCTCCAGTTCTGCAAAAATCACGCGCAGGTACTCGGCTCTTTCCGGCACCCTGATTCCTGCCGCGTCCTCAACAGCCATGCAATAGGTTAAAGGGTGGCAGATGTTGCAAATGCCGCATACTCTTTCCGCCAAGTACAGTATCTGCAGTGGGTTTCTTCTCGTGCCAGCCCATTCAATACCGCGGTGCACTTGCCCAAGCTTGAATGAAACATCCTTCACTCTCTCGCCTTCAACCTTGAAGTCGAGCTGTATTGGTTCCTTTAAAGCTGGGTGCACTGGCCCAACGCAAAAATTAAACCCCTCACTCAACGCTATCACCTGTTCGAAGGTTTATTGCATACTTTCCTGGCCCTTTTGAGTCCTTTCTCCAGGGGTAAACTCCGCGGGGAAGCGAGTCGTCAAGGAACAACCGCCCTGGCTTGATGCCCTTTATCTTCACTCCCAGGAACTCCTGTTTTTCCTTCTCTGAGACCCACGCGCCGGGAATGAGGTCTGTTATTGTGTCCATTTCGGGCTTTTTCTTTGGCAACCTGGTTCTTATACTAAGGAGAATCATTGCCCCTGGCCTTCCATAGTTTAGCGTGAAGTGGTTTATGATCTCTATTTCCTTGCCGGCATCAAAGCCAGATGAGACACTAAAGTGCGGAAACTCCTGCAATTTGAACAAATACTTCACAACGCTCTTAAAGTCTCCCGGTTTAACACTCATCCAGATTCTCGAAGCCTTTTTTCCATTTTTCCCAACCGGCGTTTCGCTCAGCGAAATCTCCAGTATCCTTTTCCCAAACTCTTTCTTGAGTGATTTAACCATGCTTTCAGTGTTCACTTTTTTGCCTCCAATGATTCCAGCTTGGCCCATGCCTTTGCAACCCCTTCGATTATTGCCTCTGGTCTTGGCGGGCAGCCTTGCACGTAAACATCAACCGGAATAAACTTGTCCACCGGGCCCAGAAGATTGTAGGACTCATAGAATACTCCCCCACTGATCCCACAGCTTCCAACAACCATTACAACCTTTGGGTCCGGGGTTTGCTTGTATACGCGCAACACCTTGTCCTTCATTTGCCTTGTAACAGGGCCAGTGATTAAAAGAACGTCAGCGTGCCTAGGCGTTCCAACAAGTTTTATGCCAAAGCGTTCTGTGTCATAGCGCGGCGTTAGAGCAGCAATTATTTCAATGTCACAGCCATTGCATGATCCAGTGTTGAGGTGGAACACCCACAGTGACCGCTTAAGCGAGTTTATGCCCATAACACCACCCCTAATGCAAGCGAGACAAGTATGAGTGAGGCCACAATCACAAACCACAAAACATAATCATTCACAATCCCTGAGTGGAGTTCTCTCATTCTCGCGTAGTATCCCTTGAATGCTTCAAAGAACCCCCAGAAGAAATCCGAGGCCCTGACCCTCTCCTCTTGTGTTACTGTATTTCCTGAGTAAAACGGCATTGCCTTTTCCTTGCTATATCTGAAGCCCTTTCTCCCAAAGAATCTCAGTGCAAGCACGACCACAAGCATTAGAAAAATGCCAGCAGCCATGGCCAGCGGTGCCCAGGCACTTGGCCCGGTATTGAGAGAGAACGTAATCACAGCACCACCCCCACATATGCTGCCTGGCTTGCAAGCGCGTTTACAGCCGGTGCAATTATTGTTTCAACCACAAGACCCGGCAACAAGCCGAAGAGAACTGCAATAACCGCAAGCACAGCCATCCCCAATAGCATTCCCATTGGCACTTCTTTGGTTTTCTTGAACTCCGCCATTTCCGGTCCGAGGAAAGCAGAAGAGAACGCTTTCACGAATGGCACTGCAGTAAGAACACTCACCACGAGGGCAAGCACTGTCAGCAGTGGATTAAACCTGTAAACAGACTCGTATATGAGAATCTTTGAGGCAAAGCCGTTCATTGGTGGAATGCCGGCAATCGCCATTGCGCCAACCAGGAAGAAAACTGTCGTGAAAGGCATTTTTCTTGCAAGCCCTGAAAGCGAGCTGAGCCTGCGCTTGCCAGTTGCATAAATGACTGCCCCGGCAGAGAAGAAAAGCAAAGCCTCGTAGATGCCGTGGTTTACCAAGTGGAAAAGGCCCCCTTTCAAAGCATTTTCTCCAAATGCAGAGAAGAGCGCTGGCGAGTTGATTGTTGCAAGGCCAACCCCCACTCCCACAAAGATAAAACCTGCTTGGGAAACAGCAGTGTAAGCAATAAGCCTCTTGATGTCATCCTGCTTTAAGGCCATTGTCACTCCAACAAACATTGAAACAACGCCGAGGCAGATCAAAACCCAGCCAGCAACTGGCAATAATGAAAACGAGCCAAACAAGGTGAACAAAACCCTTAAAAGCGCGTAAAGGCTGGAAAGCGTTGCGATTCCAAGCATTACAGTTATTGGCGTTGGGGCCTCGCCGTAAGCGTCAGGCAACCAGTAGTGCATTGGAGCAGCGCCAGCCTTCATTGAAAAAGCCGCTAATAGCAAGCCAAGTGCAACCATTGTAACAAACGAAAGCCTCATCGAGGCAGCAAGCGCTGCAATGTTCAGCAAGCCGTACTCCCCGTAGAGCAGTCCAATCGAGAACAGCAGGCAAAGCGAGGCAACAGAGCTTATCAGCAGATACTTAAAAGCAGCCTCCACTGATTTTTTTCTCTTATACCAATAAGCCACGAGTGCAACTGACGAAATTGACAGGATTTCAAAGAACACGAACAAGGTGAACAGGTCACCAGTGAACACCAGTCCAATCAAGCCCGCGAGCATTACAAAGAAAAGCGAGTAAAACTTTCCAAGGCTGTTGCCCTTCATGAACCTGAACGAGTAGACCACAGCAAAGAAGGCAACGAGCAAGGCGAGGGACGCCATTAAAGCAGAGAAGGCATCAATTTCGAGTATTATTCTCACAGGCAGTGTCATTCCGCTTGGAAGTGTTAGTGCTGGCGAACTTGCTCCCATTGTGTACACGCGAGCACCTTGAAGTATGACATTTTGAGCAAGAGTGAAAACCGTAAGGGCAGTCAACAATATGCCCAGGAAAACAAACGCTTTCCTTACCCTGGAACCCGCCTTATCAGCTAGCGGAGTGAGAAATGCAAAAAGCAAGGGCGTGGCGAGGCAAAGAGCCGGTGCATGCTGTAAAATAAAGGAAATCACTCTCTCAGCCCCCTAATCTTTCTGGCATCAGCTGACCCATAGTGCTTGAACAGCAATACTGCCAGCGAAAGCATCAGGGCTGAAACTGCCAAACCAATGACAATGCTTGTAAGGGTAAGAGCCTGGGGCGCAGGCAATACCATTGTTGCAGCGGCCTGTGCGTTGCTCACCGGTGCAGTGGTAAAAATCGGCGCTATGCCATTGGACCTGTAGCCAAGTGCGATGAGGAAAAGGTTTACGCTTGAGTCGATTATTGAGAGACCCATTGCAATCTTGATAAGATTACGCTTGAAAACCAAAGCAAACAAGCCAATGCCAAACAGCAATGCCGCTCCAAGGAATGGAATCAGCTCCATCATTTCCTTTCACCCCACCCGGAGTACATTGCGATGACAATAATTGTGAGACCGCTTGCAACCTCGATTCCCACCATAAAGTTCATGAGCGGAATCACTCCCGCGCTATTAATGTTTCCCTCGTTGACTCCAAACTGAACACTTTGCCCAAAGAGCGAGCCAGAGTTTGACAAAAAGTTGTTGAAAAAGCTGGACTGCAGTCCCAAAAATGCAATTCCGATAAATCCAAACAATGCCAGGCTTTCAAGCATGGCAAGAGCGTTCTTTCCAATCGCTTTCCTGAAACTTTTCTCACCGAAGGCCACCAGGAGCAGTGCAAGGGTTGTGGCAATGATTGTGCCGCCCTGAAAGCCGCCGCCTGGCGTGAGATGGCCGTGTGCCACAACATAGGCGCCGAAGACGAGCCCTGGCACTATAAACACAGAGGCAACATTTTTCACTATCTGCGAGAGACCGCTCACTTTAAAGCCCCCCTGAATAGCAAGGCAACACCGCTAACTGCACTGAATAAAACCGTTGCCTCGCCAAGCGTGTCAAGCCCACGGTAGTCAAACACAATAGATGTAACAATGTTGTTTGAGGCAGTTTCCCTTTGACCGTTTTCAAGGAAGTAAGAGTCCATTTCGTGGTGTTTTGGCGCTCCAAACGGCCGCAGTGTAAACATTGAAGCTAAAAGGAATAAGGAGAACACAAGGAAAAAAATGAGCTTTAGTGCCTGTTTCATTCCTCAAACCTCCTTGTTTTTCCAATTGCAATGATAAAAATTGCGGTTGAAAGCCCTGCTCCCACTGCTGCCTCCGTTATCGCAACATCCGGAGCTTGCAACAAGTAAAACTCAAGGGAAAGCAAGAGACTCATTGCTGCAAGCATCACTGTTCCCCTCAGCAGGTCCTTGAACGTGATGGCGAGCACTGCAGCCAGCACGATTCCTGAAACTGTGAGAGCGTGCAGTATCATTTCATTGCCCCCCTTAATTTGTCCACCACTGCCTTCTTTGGCTTCACCCCGTGCCTGTAAGCAGCACGAGCAATCGCATGCGAGCCAGTTGGGTTTGTGAGCAGCAAGAACACAAGCGCTACAATTGTGTGCAAAACCATTGCGCTCGAGCCAAGAGAGTAACCGTAAAGGATTACCGCAAGCGCAATGAACACTGAGCCAAAAGTGGTGCACATTGTTGCACCGTGCAGCCTGGTGTAAGGATCAAAGAACCTGTGCAGTGCAAGCGCGCCAAGCGTGTCAAAGAACAGGCCAATGCCTGCAAGCACCAGTATTGCCTCTTGTATCACTTGTTCCCCTCCATGAAAATGCGGGAGGGTAATGCGTGGTTAATGCCAAGCATTGCTCTTTGTCTCACTTACTTCCCTCCAGGTATCTTGCAAAGAAGAGCGTTCCAACAAAGGAGAGCATTGCGTAAACAATTGCAACATCCACCAGCACTGCTTCCCTGAACAGGGCTGCGAGCACAAGCATTGTGCTTACCATTAATGTGTTAGCCGTGTCCACTCCAACAACGCGGTCAGCTGTTGTCGGACCAAGCAAAGCTCTTATTAATGCAATGAGGATCAACAATGAAAGCCCGATTGCGAGCACAAAGAAAGTCATTCTGCGATCCTCCTTGCCCACTCTGCAAACGAACCGCACACCAGCTCAGCCTTTGGCTCTTTGTCTTCGACGTTAATCCAGTGAACAAACAGCTCGTTGTCTTTTCCAATGTCAACCGTTAGCGTTCCCGGCGTGAGCGTTATCGAGTTTGCGAGAAGCGTTGTGGCAAAGCTGCTTTTCAGCCCTGGCTTAATCCTCACAATGCCAGGTTTTATTTTCCCGGTTAAAACCCTGTATGCGACGTCAAGGTTGGCTTTTGTGAGCGCGAAGAGAAACGGCCCGAAAACATAAATAGCAAAGAGAAGCCATCTCTTGGGGTTAAAGCATTTATTGGTTGGCTTTATTCCAAGCCCATTGAAAACCCTCTGGGCAAAAACCCCGGACAGAACAGCGAAGAGCACTCCCAGACCTGCCTCCATGTAACTCCAGTAAAATATGTCAGTCCCTGAACCGAATGAAAGGAAGAGGTAAAATGCAAGCGCGAGAACTGTTGCTGCAAAGAATCCACTCATCTTTTTTCACTGTTCCTCAGAATTTCCCCAGAAATCACACCCTTTAACCTAAAAAGTCAACAACGAAAGATTTTTAATTGAACACATTTTGTCGTTTCATGTAATTAAAACCAGTGACCTGTAGTTTTTAAGCGAGGTTTTTTTGCCCCAAGAATCCTTGCGATTATTGCAACTGTTGATGCCAGCGAAATAAGCCCCAGTGCCACTTCCCATGGCTGTGGCCTGAAGACAAGCTTTAGGTGGTTTTCTCCCTTTTTGGTGCTGATCTGGACTAGGTTGTCTTTGTTTCTTCCAACACTTGCTTTTTTTCCGTTCACTGTAGCAACCCAGTTTGGGTAATAGTTCACTGGGAGTGTAACTGTTGAATCACCCAGCGCCTTGATTTCCGCTGTTATTTCACCATTGTTTTTTTCAGTGTGGCTGATCACTTCAGCGTTTTCATTGACTGAGATTGCCTGAGCTTTCCTGTTGAACCTGAAGATTCTCACGCTTTTGTCCTGGAAGGCTTTTTTGTAATTCTTGTTTTTTTCAAATCCCTTCCCCGCCTTCTCGCTGTATGTGACTATTGCTGTTACTCCAAGGGAGTGCAGCCTCGCTGCAGTCAATGCGCTTTCGCCGTTCATTCTCTCGGGCACGAACTGGATTGACCTTGTGGTTTTGGCTCCCTCTGAAAAATTTCCTCCAAGCACTCTTCTTTGGGCAATAATTGGGATAAGCTGGTCGAGGGCATGGGGTGTGCCGTATTCCCATTCACCCCAGTTAAACTCGTTTGCTATCACTCCAGCATTGGAGGTGTTTTCTTTTAACCAAACTGCTGCGTTTCTTATTGCTGAGATTGCACTGAAATCTTTTTCCAACGGAATGCGGTTTTTTTGGTTATAAAAATCCCCCGAGTGAAAGAATAATAGGAGAACCCCAACCATTACCATAATGCCAGCTTTCACAACTGGCTCTTTTTTGCTTGCCTTTTTTGCCGTTGAAAAAAGAAAGTCGAAAAAGATGCCGGCAGCAATTGCGCTGAAGATGGCTAGTGCTCCAAAAAACCTTGTGTACTGTGTTGAGCCAAGCAGTGTCTGCTCGCTTGGTCCAACTCTGAGAAAGCCCGCAGAGGCAAAGAACAAGACTCCAAGCGATAAAACAATAAATAAATCTGGAAGTTTTCTCCTGTAAAGCGCGGTTATTATGCCCGCAAAGCAGAGATATGTTACAAGAATGCTTCCAGTTGTGCTTCCATTAAGGATTCCTTTGACAAAACTTCCAATGCTTGGAGTGGCCCACTGGCCAAGGATGCCGTGTTCTGAGAACTTTGCGATCGCTGGAGCCCACCACCAGAGCGAAACCATGGCGCCTGTTGCCATTACTTCCAGGAACAAGATGCTGTTTTTTCTGAACTCTTTTTGCTTTATAAAGAAGGAAATAAGGAGTAATACTGAGAGCACAATGGCCAGTATTGCGGAAAAGGCATGTGACAGAACAATGAAACCAAGTGAGAGCCCTGCAAGCAGGGTATTTTTCTCTTTTTTTTCGCTTAGAGCTTTATAAAAAAGCCCTAATGCCAGCGGAACGAGCATTAAACCAAATGAGTTTGGAACAAGACCGGTTTTGAATGTTCCAACTACTCCGCCGCCATACCAGTTTCCAGCAAATAATACAAGCAGCCCGCTGACAAAAGAGGCCTCTCTTGAATAACCAAACATTTTCATCATGTAAAATACTGTTGCGGCGATAAGAGCGAAGGCTAAAACTGCTGCAGTCTTAAAGCTGTAGAGTGGACTGATGAAACCAAAGGAGCAATAGTGGATCGCTGCTGTGAAAATATAGAACCCAGGGGGGTAGAACTGGAACAGCTGGAAGCCAAGGTGCCAGTAAGGAAACCACCCGTCAATTTTTCCTCTTGGAATGAGTTCTTCAATCAAAAACTTTGCTTTCAGGTAATGCCCTGCGGAGTCAAGCCCCATGAGCATTCCGGGTTCCAGCGCGCGGTGGCATAAAGCAATGCCAGTCATTAACAGGACAAAAAATAGGAGAAGGTCAATTTTTCTTTTTACTATTGTTCGAAAAAGAAAAGAAAGCATAATAAAATAACCTTCCCTGTTTTAATCTTTTTTTTGAGTGGTTTGGTTGGTGGAAGCATACAAACTTCCTGTTTTAGTCTTTTTTTTGGGTGATTGAAGGAGCTGGCACAGATAACTCCAGTTTTAATCTTTTTTTTTTGAATGGTTTCATTCAAGTTCATAGTAGTAAATAGTCCAGTTGATTATCTTTTTTGGCTTTTTTTGCCTGAGCCACTTATAGCAATTGCTGTTGCTTGGAGTAACGCCGGTGAGATTTGAAACACTTATGGCAATCCGCCCCCTGACTGGCTTGCAGCTCGGAGCATAATGTGCTTCTGGGAGAATTTTGTTATTGTAGAAGGGCCAGCCAAAGTAGATAAAGTTCACTTTTCCAATGTGGTTTTGTTTCACGAAATCTGCGAAATAAAACAAGTCCTGACCCCAGTCAATGTTCGAGTCAGTTAAATACTTTGGGCCATTCGCCGGGCCGCCGATGAATTCGTTGAAATAAGCAAGGTAATTGGGGTGGATGAGCAGGGCTGAAGTGGCATGCCATGCTAGCAAGCCACACAATGCCAGCGTGAGAATTTTTCTCTTTTTATTCTGCGCTTTCTCTATTTCTGGCACCAGCATTCCAGCAGCAAAAACAATCAGGAAGGGGAATGCTGGCAGCACATACCTGAAGCCAAGGTACATCTTCACAAATATGGAAATTCCTGCGAAGAAAATCAAGCCCGGCAGCACCATGCTTGCTTTTTCAAGGCTTGGCTTTTTAAAAAACAGAAAAAATGCTGCTCCAAGGAGTATAATGAATGGGATAGTGGTTTTTATCAGGAACGCAAGCAAGAAATACTCCGGCATGTAACCCCTGAATTCTCCCAACAGGTAACCCTCGCGAGCATAGCCCTTGTAAAAATTTAGAGCAGAAACAATCTTTGCAGGGATTACTAAAGTGCTAGCCGGGCTGTTGTTGTCAAAGCTGTACACAAGGTTCATCACAATAACTGGGACAACGATTAGAACTGCAAGAATAAAACCATAATATAAAATCAAATTTTTCTTTTCAAAAAATCGAACGCGCTTGCTTCTGATTTTTTTGCATTGCATTAAGAGGAAAAGGAAGAGGATTGGCACAAACACCAGCCCTGAAAGCTTTGTCAGAACTGCAAGAGAAATGCTCACTGCAGAGAAGAGCAAGTATGAGCGCCTTGCGGTTTTTGCAAACTTCCATGCAAGATAAAAGCTTGCGAAGGCGAAGAGCGCAATCGGCAGGTCAAGGGTTGCAAGCCTTGCGTGGGCAATTATGTTTGGTTCAAAGCAGTAAAGGAAAAGCGCTAGAAGACCAGCCTTGCCTCCAAATGCTTCCCTTGCCCACAGGAACACAATGAGGCCAAGGATTGACGCCAGAAGAATTGCAACCAGGCGGGCACTGAAAACAATTAGCCTGAAGTTCTCCTGGTTTGCATTGTAAAAATCAGCTGCAAAGCCATAGTTTGCCCCAATGTTTATCCCTTTGCCGCTTTCAACCCAGTTTTTGTTTCCCACTGGAAGTTCTGGATTGATTAAGAGAAGTGGCAGGCCATAAAGCATTTTTGTAAAAGCAGGGTGCTCCTGCTGCAACCTGTAGTCGCCTGTTTTCAAATAGGAGTAGCCGGAAACAATGTAAAGCAGTTCATCAACAGTTGTATACTTGTTCAGGATGGAAGTGGTGCTGACTAGGGAAAAAACAAGGATTAACACTAACGCAATTTCCTTGTCTTTTTTGAGAATTTCTCCCAGTGGAAAGTTGAGCTTCATTCAAACACTTCTCTTTAAAACGCCCGTGTTTCCCTGCGGCTTTTTAAAAAACAGGAAAACGTAGGAAATAGTCACTTTATATTTTAATCTTTTTCCAGAAATGCAACCAATTTAATCATTTCGCTCTTCTCTGTTTTCATGCCTGAACTGTCAAAGGAACTGCTTGAAGTGCTTGCTTGCCCGAAGTGCAAGGGTTCGCTGGAATACAGGAAAAGAGAACAAAAGCTTGTCTGCCACAAGTGCGGGCTTGCTTACAGAATTGAAGACGGCATTCCGGTAATGCTGTTAGAAGAAGCAGAGAAACTGCGAGAGTAAGAATTTTGCTGGGACATTCCCCTGCTAAAAGGCAATGCTGGTTGAAGAAGCAGAAAACTGTGAGAGTTTTTTTATTCCTTTTCCCTCTTAGTTAAAGGGTTTGCATGCTGGAAACAAGCTTTCTTGGGTTAAAACTCAAAAACCCCCTGATTCTTGCATCTGGCGTGCTTGGCCTTAACAAGAACAATCTCTTGAGAGTGCAGAAAGCTGGCGCCGGAGCGCTGACAATAAAGAGCGTTTCGCTTGAACCACGCACTGGTCACCCCAACCCCATAACCGCAGTCTACGAGTGCGGTATGCTCAACGCTGTCGGCTACTCAAATCCAGGGGTAAAGCATGCTGTCGAGGAATTCGCTGACCTGAGTGGGTTAAAGGTGCCGGTTATTGCAAGCTGCACTGCTGGAAATGCCAGGCAATTTGCTCAACTCGTGAAAGAATTCGAGCCACTGGACTTTGCAGCAGTAGAGCTGCCATTGTCATGCCCTCACACTCCAGGTTTTGGCTTGCTGGCAGGCCAGGGAACACCCAAGGCAACAAGGGAGATTACAAGGGCTGCAAGAAAGCAGACAAAGAAGCCCCTGATAATAAAGGTTAGTCCCACGACTCCAAACATTGCCGAAGTTGCACTGGCAGCGCAGAAAGCAGGAGCTGATGCAATCAACTGCGGGAATGCCCATGGCCCCGGCATGATTATTGACATTAACTCAGCAAGGCCTGTTCTGGGCTTTGGGGTTGGCGGTGTAACAGGCCCAGCGATAAGGCCAATTGCGGTTAGAAACGTTTTTGACTTGTACGAGTCAATCAAGATTCCAATAATTGGCACTGGTGGAATAATAAATGGCAGGGACGCGATTGAAATGCTGCAGGCAGGTGCCAGTGCTGTTTCCATTGGGACAGGTGTTCACTTCCGTGGCCCAGAAGTGTTTGAAAAAACAGCGCGCGAGATGAAGCAATGGATGAAAAAACAGGGCTTTAAAAGCGTTAAGGAGCTGGTTGGGCTTGCACACAGGAAATGAAACAACGCGACAAGCACCCCGCTTTTACGCAGCTGATTATCCAGTGTCCTACAGGATAAAAAGGATAGTTGATGAAGCCCCAGCCATCAAGACATTCTATCTTCCAGTCCAGCTCGAGTTCTCGCCAGGCAGGTTTGTCATGCTCTGGATTCCGGGCTTTGACGAAAAGCCATTTGCCCTAACAACCAGCAACAGGCACGAGGTTGGGATCACAGTTAAGCAGAGAGGCCCGTTCACAAAAAAGCTGTTTGCATTAAAGGAAGGCGCGCTTCTTGGACTGAGGGGGCCATACGGTCATGGTTTTTCTCTTGAGGGCGTAAAGAGGGCCTGTGTTGTTTCCGGCGGGATTGGGGTTGCTGCCCTGGTGCTGCTTGCAGAAGAACTCGCTCGAAGGAAAGCCAGGGTTGACTTCGTGCACGGCTGCAGGTCAAAGGAGGACGTGCTGTTCAAGAAAAGGCTTTCCAGGGTTGCAAAATTGCACATTGCAACAGAGGATGGCTCCTGTGGAGAAAAGGGCTATTGCACCGGAATCCTGGAAAAATTGCTCAGGAAAAAAAAGTATGACATGCTGTACTGCTGTGGGCCTGAGCAAATGATGAAGTCTGTGCTTCAGCTCTGCAACAAGTACAACGTGCCGGCAGAGTTTGCAGTGGAGCGCTACATGAAGTGCGGTCAGGGCATTTGCGGGCAGTGCTCGCTTGATGGGTTTCTTTGTTGCACTGATGGCCCTGTTTTCTCGCGCGAGAAACTCAACAAGTCAAGGGAATTTGGAAAAGTGCGCTACGAGAAAACAGGAAAGAAAAGCAAGTTTGAAGTGTAAAAAATGAACAACGGTTAAAACCAGTCTTTGTGAGCAGGAAGCAAAAAGAAAAACTTTAAATAGGATTATAGTACTAATATTAAAAGTGTTTTTTATGAACAAAGGCGTTTTACTTTGGCTGTGATTCACGCCTCTTTTTAGATAGCCAAAGCCCTGCCCTTGAACACGAAACCAAAGCATCTAGTCAAAGCCTTTCTTTTCCAACGCTTTCGGTTCCAAACGCAACTGCTTTGAGGAACAAAACCCAAAGATTCAGCTGCATAACTTCTTTTTCTTGGCGCTGGCCTGGTTGTTGACTTTTTTTTGAAAAACGGCTGCGCCGGCTTAGCAAGCGGGGCTTAACTGGTTCGAATCCAAGCAGCCGAGGTTGCCCAGCGAAACACAGTTTCAGGGCAAACGAAAAAGAGGTGAAAAAGATGGATAAAGGAAAAAGAAACCAGAAAAGAGGGGAGCGGCTTTGGCTGCATTCAGCTTCCAGCGCACTTGATGCCAAAGAAGTACTACAATATATTGCCAGACTTGCCTGAAAAGCTTGCTCCGCCGTTGAACCCGGCAACAAGAGAGCCAGTGAAACCACAGGATCTCGAAGCAATCTTTGCAAGAGAGCTAGTGAAACAGGAGGTGAGCCAAAACCGCTTTATCAGAATTCCAGCAGAACTCAGAGAGCAACTCATCGAAATTGGCAGGCCAAGGCCACTGCACCGCGCGCACAGGCTTGAAAAACACCTAAAGCTGCCATCCAACGTGCGAATTTACTTCAAGCGCGAGGACTTTGGGCCGGTGGGCTCGCACAAGACAAACACCGCTCTCGCTCAAGCCTACTATGCTGCAAGAGAGGGCATTGAAAAGTATACAACGGAAACCGGTGCAGGCCAGTGGGGAAGCGCTGTTGCGCTTGCAACAGCATTCAATGACATGAGGGCAGAAATCTACATGGTTGCATTGTCATACGATCAAAAGCCTTACAGGAAAACCCTGATGAACTCTTTCGGTGCAGAACTCTACCGCTCCCCGAGCAACAGGACAAAGTTTGGGCGAAGAATCCAAAAAGAGCAGCCAAACTGCACTGGTTCCCTTGGAGTTGCAATCAGTGAAGCCATCGAACGCGCGCTGGAACAGGAGAACACAAAGTACACGCTTGGCTCTGTTCTCAACCACGTTCTATTGCACCAGACAGTGATTGGGCTTGAAACAAGAGAACAGCTGGCAATTGCAGGAGAGCAAGCTGACGAAATAATTGGGTGTGTTGGCGGTGGAAGCAATTTTGCTGGCCTGGCATACCCCTTTATTCGCGAGCGGCTGAAGGGAAAGAGCGAGTGCCGGTTTGTGGCAGTTGAGCCAGAGGCAATTCCAACAATGACCAGGGGAGAGTACAGGTATGACTTTGGCGACACTGCCGGAATGGCACCCTTGCTCAAAATGCACACTCTTGGGCACGAGTTCAGACCACCAGGGATTTACGCTGGAGGGTTGCGCTATCATGGTCTTGCGCCCACTCTCAGTGTTCTGGTGGACAACGGCATTGTCGAACCGCGCACGTGCTCTGAGGAGGATGCGTTCAGGGCAGGCTTGTTGTTTGCGAGAACCGAGGGCATACTGCCAGCGCCAGAGTCCAACCATGCAGTAAAGGCAGCAATTGACTCGGCACTGGAGGCAAAAAAGAACAAGCAGGGAAAAACAATTGTCTTCAACTTGTCAGGGCACGGTTTCTTTGACATGAGTGCATACCAGCACTTTATCTGAGGGTGCAAGCCCTCTTTTTTTATTTTTTTAAGCCTTTTTGTAGAATGATTTCTTCTTTTATTTTTCTTTTATGATTTTTTGCCTCTGTTTGTGAGTTCGCTTGAACCAGTGAGTGCGCCTGCCGTTGGCTTCAGCATTCTCCATTGGGTTGCTTGGATTGGCTTTTTTGGTTATCCTTCTTCTTTGGACTACTGAGCTGCCTTTGGGGGTTTTCTTTGCTTTCTTTCTTCTTGGGATTAACCGAACCATTCTTTCACCTTATTCAAATCCACTTCCTTGAAAGATTTTATAATCTTATCTGCCCGCGAGTAGTCCTGCTCTCCTGAAAAACTGCTCTTTAGCGCCAGCGCTTTCATTCCAGCCTTTTTTGCTGCGATAATGCCGTTCTCAGCGTCCTCTATTACAAGGCACTCTGCTGGTTTTACTTTGAGTTTTTCAGCGCACTTCAGGAAGATTTCTGGGCTTGGCTTGCCGTTTTCAACGTCTTCCTCTCCGAGAACAACATCAAACAATTTCTTCAAGCCAATCCTTTCAAGCACTGCAAAAACGAATTTTTTCCTTGAGCCAGAGGCAATGCCGAGCTTTAAGCCCTGCTTTTTTGCCTTGAATGCAAGTTCTCTGGCGCCGGGAACAGCTTTCACGCCTCTTTCTTTGATTAACTCGTCAAGCGCGTTGTATTTTTCCCTAACTGTTTCTTCAACGCTTGCCTTCAAGCCGAACTCTTTTATCACTGCCTTGTTGAACTCGCTGACCTTCATTCCAAAGAATTTGCAGAGCTTGCCTCTTGAAATGCTAAGGCCATGTTTTTCAAACGTTGCCTGCTCTGACTCGAGGTGCAACTGCATTGTGTCAGCGAGCACTCCGTCAAAGTCAAAAATGATTGCCTTAAGGGCCATGCTACGAGTTTAAAGCAGATATTTTAATAAGCTGTTTTGTCCAAGGCTTTTCTTCAAGTTGTGCTTGAAACGATTAGTGCTTGCGCCAACACCTGAATGTTTTAATAAGTTATTTCAGCATTGTTCTAAATATGCTGGTGCTCTTGTGGATTCTAGTTGCAACAATGGTTGATGGCCTGGTTGCACTTGTGGGCGCGTTCTCGCTTTCAATGAAGCCCTCCACCCTGGAAAAACTAATAGAGGCAATGGTGGCTTTTGCAGCAGGAGCGCTCTTGGGCGGAGCATTTTTTCACCTGCTGGCTGAATCCCTCGAAACAATGCAGGTGAATTTGGCTTTCCACCTGCTTTTTGCTGGCTTCATCCTCTTCTTTTTGCTTGAAAAGTTTTTGCACTGGCACCACTGCCATGAAGAGGGCTGTGAAGTCCACCCAGTTTCCTATCTCATACTCTTTGGTGACGGGGTTCACAATTTTATTGATGGCCTCGTGATTGCAGCGAGTTTTGTTGTCAGTATTCCCTTTGGGTTTGTGACCACTCTTTTGATAATCGGCCACGAGGTTCCACAGGAGCTGGGTGATTTTGCGGTGATGGTGCACGCTGGCTTTGAGAAAAAAAAGGCACTCTTATACAACTTCGTTGCCCAGCTGACCGCAGTTTTTGGTGGTCTTGTTGGCTATTTTTTCAGCGTGTCAGCCGGCTCTGTTGCCTTTCTTTTGCCCTTTGCTGCCGGCGGCTTTATTTACATTGCTGCCAGCGACCTCGTGCCAGAACTCCACAAGCAAAAAAACCTTGCCAAGTCAATGGCTTCCTTTGTTTTCTTTCTTGTGGGCATAGGTTTTATGATTGGCATAAAACTCCTGTTGGAGTGAGTTAAATCAGTTTTTGTTAAAAAAACAGCTGTTTAACTGCGTAAATTTTTCTTTAACCAATGCCTTTAAATTTTGATTCTTTAACAATTATATTGCTTTATTTTAACGCTTTATTGCAGAATTTTAGAGGTGAGTTTATGGCAAAGGCTGAAAAAACAAAGAAAAAGAATCCTGTTGAGGCAGAAAAAGCAGAAGAGGAAAAGCTTCCGTTTCCCCGTGCGACTGTTACCAACATGATAAGGCAGTATCTTGACCCAGGCAAGCAGATTAAGGGCAGGGTAAAGGTGGAAATGAACAAGTGGCTGGGCCACATGGTGGAAAAGATTTCCAAGGAGATGAACTCTTACCCTTACACTTACGTTGATTACTCGATGTTCCAGGACGCAGTTGACAAGTACACCAAGCTTGAGGAAATTGCAGAGGAACGCGACCGCATTCTCAAATACCTTGCAAAGATAAAGAGCGACTGCGAGTTCTTGGAGAAAGAGGTCGAGAAAAAGTTTGACGTTGACGAAGACGATATGGGTGAGGAAGAGTAACTGTTCTTCCTTTCTCTTCATTTTTTCAATTACACAGGGAAAATCAGGCCTTTAGGTGTGAAGTGTGTCATGCATTAAGAATTTTCCCAATCCTTTTTGCCACTGCACTTTTCTTATTCCTGAAAAGAAAAGCTTCCAACACAGCGCGGTTATGGCATTTCCTGCGAGTGCTTGCCTTCTCAAAGTCTATTATCACTGGCTTGCCTTTTCGGACAAGGATGTTCGCTCCTCTGCCTGCAAGCTGGCCATGGTCAAGGCCAAGCGAGTCAAGTTTTTCTCCCTGTTTGAGCAATTCCCTGACAAACAGTGAAACCTCTCCTTTCTTTCTCTTTTTGCTGAAAATCCATTCCTCGAAGGTCTCTCCCTTAATGTATTCCATTAAGAGTATTCTATAAAAGAAATCATAAATGAACAGAGTTGGCCCAATGTGCTTTGAGTTCGCAAGTTTTAAGTTGAACGCTTCTCTTTCCAGCATGTGCTTTCTGCTTGAATCAGTCCTTTCAACCTTTGCAACAAGTTTTTTCCTGCCCTTTTGAACCAAAAAAATCCGCGAAGAATGCCCCTTTGCAATAAAGCCTTTTACTCTGAGCTTTCTTCTGGCACAGAAAGCCTCAAGCCTGTTCTTCTCTTCCTTTGTGAAATCAACTCTCATTTCCTTAACCTTCCAAATTCTTTTATTACCTTCAACAGGTTTGCATCATGAGAGAATTCTTTCAGTATTAGCTTTAACACTTCTTCTTTTTCTTCAGCGGAAAGCATGTCCAGGAAAGTGCGCAGCATTTCTTTTTTTTCACCTTTTTCCATTGAGGAAAAATACTCACGGGCTATTGCAAGCATCATTTCATCCATTCTACGCATCTCTAACTGTTCTTGTTCTGAAAATGGAGCTTTGCTCTGCTATTTTGCTTCATTTTTTCCACTGCTCTGCACCCATTCAATTTTTTTAATCCTGTGAGCGCTCTTCAGTGTGCTTTCTATCAGCTTGAATTTTTTGTCTACCTTGAAGGACTCAATTGGCTGGTTGAGTTTTATTCCCTTTTCCTTTTTCAAATTCCATATCCTGGAATTCAATTCCACTAACTCCTTTGACTCAAATTCTGGTTTTTTTATTTCTGGCAAAACAGTGGGGAATTCCTCGAAGTGGATGTCTTTTCCCCTGAGTTCCCTATAAAGCCTGTAGGTTATGAATGGTATGATGGGCGCGAGTAGTTTGAGCATTGTGTCAAGGCACCTGTTCAGGGTCCAGATTGCTGCCTGCTGTTTTTCTTCAGTGAATTTTCTCTCGCTGTTGTATGCTCGCGCTTTGACCATTTCAAGGTAGTGTGAGGCAAAGGTTTCCCAGAGGAAGTTTCTGACCCTCACGCTTGGGTTGTGGAAGTCGTACTCGTCAAAGTGTTCTCTTGAGTATTCGACCAGTTCATTTAATTCGCTTAAAATCCACTCATCAACTGGCTCGAGTTTTGGCTTTTCTTTTGCTTTTATTTCGAAGCTGGAAATGAACCTGGCAACGTTCCAGAGCTTTGTGAGAGTCTTTCCACCTGCTTGGATTCTTTCATCTGAGCACCTGAAATCAGTGTTTGTCAGGTTTCCCTCAGTAGCACACCAGAGCCTGAATGGTTCCGCGCCGTACTGCTTCAGGATCTTTTGCGGGTCAATCACGTTTCCCTTGCTCTTGCTCATCTTGTTGCCTTTGTTGTCAAGGATGTGGTAGTTAATCCAGGCATCCCTGAACACAAGCTTTTTGAAGAGCAGGAATGACTTGAGAACAGTGTAGTAAAGCCACGTTCTAATAATCTCCTTTCCCTGTGGCCGCAGCGAGCACGGGAAGTTTTTTTCGAAGAACTTGCTTTCACGCCCGTAGCCAAGGATGTACAGCGCAGAGGAACTTGAGTCAAACCATGTGTCAAAAACTCTTTTCTCCCCAATGAACTCTGTTGAGCCACACTTTGGGCACTTTTCAACCGGGGGTTTTTCTTTCCATGGCCTGTAGTATTTTCCTTTTGGTGGCACTGTTGGAGTGCCGCACTTCTTGCAGTACCACAGTGGAATCTCTGTTGCATAGTACCTCCGCCTTGAAATAGGCCAGTCCATGCTCACAGCATTCACCCAGTCAAGCATTATCTGCCTTGATTTTGGGGAGTAAAAGTTTAGCTTTTTTGACAGTTCCCTCATTTTTTCCTTGTAGTCAAGCTGCTTTAGGTAGAATTCCGGCATTGCAATGAATTCAACCTCGTCCTTTGAGCGCTCGCATATTGGGGTGCGGTGCATGAGCTGCTTTTGGCCTGCAAGCAGCCCTCTTTCCCTGAGTGTTTCAATCATTTTTTGCCTTGCTTCTTTCACTTTCAGTCCTTTCAGGAAGCCCGCGTGCTCGTTCATTGTCCCATCCACGTTTATGGCAATAACTGGCTTTAATCCTTGCTCCCTGAAAAACCTTATATCTGAGAGGTCGCCGGCAGAGCACATCATTGCAAGACCGGTGCCCTTGCTGGCTTCAGCCATTGGGTGCGCCTTGATTGGAACCTCTTTTTCGAAAACCGGAGTTATGGCGGTTTTTCCATCAAGGTGCTGGTAGCGCTTGTCTTCTGGGTTGAATATCACCATGCCACAGGTGCAGATCAGCTCTGGGCGGGTTGTTCCAATGACAATTTCCTCGCCTGTTTCCTTCACCCTGAACTTAACATCGTTGAATTTTGTGGGTTTCATCTCGTACTCTATTTCAGAGTCTGCGATTGTGGTGCCGCACCCTGGGCAAAAGTTGTTGATTCTCCTGTCTTCATAGATTAAGCCCTTTTTCCAGAGGTCAATAAAAGTGCTTTGTGTCATTTTCCTGTAGGACTCAGAGTCGGTCATGTAAAGGTCGCCGATTTTTTCACCTGGCTCGTATGAGTTGAAGCTAATGCCTAATTCCCTGAATGTCTCGATTGACTCGTTGCTTGTTTCCTCAAGTATCTGCTTGCACTTTGCAATAAATTCCTCGCGTGGCGTGTCTTGCACTGAAATCCTGAACCTTTTCTCTGCGGCCATTTCAATTGGCAGGCCATTTCTGTCAAGGCCCAGCGGGAACAATACGTTGAAGCCACGCATTCTCTTGTAGCGGGCAAACATGTCCATTAACACGTACGTTGTTGCCTGTCCAATGTGTATGGGGGTGTTCACGTAAGGCGGGGGCGTGTCAATTGAGAACAGCATTTTTTCACTGTCCTCTTTGAACCGGTACTTGTAGTCGCGAAACCATTCCCTGAGTATTTCGCTCTCGAACTCTTTGCTCCATCTCTTTTCATTGATTGTCATTTTTACCACTGAATAAAACTTCAAGCACGAAAGCGTTTAAAAGGATTGATTCACCTTTTTGCTCTTCCCCTGGCCGGCGCCTGTGGAATTTGTAGGAAGCAGTCTCTGGTCATGGCGCAGGGTCTTTGTGGTTAGTGCTTCCCGGCTTTTGCCAGCCAGTCTTCCTTGCTTTTGGGTTTTTTTCCCATTTTGGAAATATTGCTCCTTTCCCCCATACATTGCCCTGGATGCAATTTTTTCCTTGAATAACCTTTAATCGGGCTTTTCTTTGGCTTCCCTGGCTTAGGCACCTAACAATTAGCCCTTTAACTTGTTTAAAACGCTTTCTGCTTTGCTTGGAGGAACTGTTAAAATTTAATGCGCTCCATTGGGTAAGTGCAGAAGTGCGTTGTTTGAGGAAGAAAATGAACGAGAGCGTAGCATTTTTAAATCTTATTTAGGAATTTTTAATTAGCACGAAAAGGCTGTTTTTAGAGTATTACCCTAATGCTAACAAAATTGCTTTTTACATGGAGGTGTATGAAAAATGGTTGAACAATCTTCCCAAAGACCGGTTATTTTCCTCTCTGAGGGAGCAAAGAGAACGCGCGGGAGAGACGCGCAAAGCATAAACATTTTGATTGCCAAGGCAGTAGCCGAAGCAGTCAAGTCCACTCTTGGCCCGAAGGGAATGGACAAGATGATCGTGGACGAGTTAGGTGATGTAACCATCAGCAACGATGGAGCAACAATCCTGGATGAGATGGACATTGACCACCC
>CAZGDN010000011.1:24693-25939 GCA_964525235.1 uncultured archaeon
CAGGTTGCGGAAAAGACTGATTCAGGCATCTCAATCGACAAGGACATGATAAAGGTTGAGAAAAAAGAGGGAGCCTCGCTTGCAAACTCTGCTCTCATAAGAGGAATTGTCATAGACAAGGAAATAGTGCACGCTGGTATGCCTAAAAGGGTTGAAAATGCCAAGATTGCTCTTGTTGACTCCGCTCTTGAAATAAAGGAAACAGAGACAGACGCTGAAATCAGGATATCAGACCCAGAACAGCTACAGGCATTCATTGACAAGGAAGAGGGAATGCTCAAGAACATGGTGATGGCAATAAAGGCAGCTGGCGCGAATGTCTTGTTCTGCCAGAAAGGCATTGATGACCTTGCACAGCACTTCCTTGCGAAAGAGGGCATTGCAGCAGTGCGCAGGGTCAAGCAGTCTGACATGGAAAAGCTCTCCAAGGCAACCGGTGCCCGCATTGTAACAAGGCTCAAGGACATTTCCCCAAAAGACCTGGGGCATGCCGCACAGGTCTACGAGAAAAAGATTTCAGGAGACGACATGGTGTTCGTTGAAGGCTGCAAGAACCCCAAGAGCGTGACAATTCTCGTGCGGGGTGGATCAGAGCACGTGGTGGACGAAGCAGAGCGCGCAATACACGATGCCCTTGGCACAGTTTCAGCAGCGATAAAGGACGGCAAGGTTGTTTCTGGCGGTGGAAGCACTGAAATGGAGATTGCCATACAGCTCAAGAACTACGCCGGCACGATTGGAGGCAGAGAGCAGCTTGCAATAGAGGCATTTGCTGAAAACCTTGAAACGATTCCACGCGCGCTTGCAGAAACAGCCGGAATGGACCCAATTGACACAATAGTCGAACTGAGAGCAAAGCACAAGACAAAGGGCGGCAAGTACATTGGTGTGGATGTCTACAACGCAAAGCTTGGGGACATGAAAAAAGCAAGGGTGATAGAACCGCTTTCAGTGAAAACACAAGCCTTAACCTCTGGCTCCGAAGTAGCGGAAATGATTCTGCGCATTGACGACATTGTCGCTGGCGGAAGCAAGAGCAAGGGCGCTGGAGCTGGAGCGGGAGGCATGCCCCCGGGTGGAATGGGCAGCATGGGCGGAATGGGAATGTAAACCATTCCCTTCTCTTTTCCTTTTTCCTTTTATTGTTTTTCTGATTTTTTGTTTTTTTAATTTTTCTTTTTCTTCTTTTTTTCTTCTTTTTTTTCTTTTAATTTTTTTCTTTTTTTTTTTTTTCTTTTTTTTTTTT
>CAZGDN010000012.1:0-25535 GCA_964525235.1 uncultured archaeon
TCCCAAGCTTGCAACCCGGGTTCGAATCCCGGCGGACGCATTAACACTGCGCAATAGGTTTTAGAACCTATGAAGGAAAATCTAAAGGATTTAACTAATCAGAAGGAAACAACTTCAAATTTAGAGGTTTTCGGCTATTTTGAGAGGAAATTTCTAATCTGTTCTCTCAACCATTCAGCCTTTGAATTATAGCCTGATGCTTTGAGTTTTACCTGAAAAGTCTCAAGAATGTCCTTTTCAATTTGAGTTTTGATTTCGAGTTCGATTTTGGGCATGATTTTCACCTCCAAACGATAAATTTAAATAGTTGATTAATCAACTATATAGTTGATAAAACAACAGTTGATTAAAATGCTTAACAAAACAGAATTAAAAATATTGTCCGCTTTCTTTCCAGAAGGAACAGAAAGAACTACAAAAGAGATAGAATCTCGTTCAGGATATTCCCATGAGCGTGCTTATTCAACTCTTAAGATATTGGAAGAAAAAGGCATTCTGTCAAAAAAGAAAGTGGGCAAAGCACTAGTTTATTCTATTAAAAAATTTAATGACATAATTTATCTTTCCTTTGCTTATTACTCAATAAACAGAAAAAATAATTTTGTCAAGAAGTATCCCTCTGTTTGGAACGCACTTGATGAGTTTCTAAATAAAACGAAACTGAATTTAGTTATACTGTTTGGGAGCTACTCAAAAGGAGAAGCAAAAGAAAAAAGCAATGTTGATGTTTTATGTGTAAATGGAAACTCAGAAACTGAGAAGATTGCTTTGTCACTAAGGCACAAATATAATCTAAGAATTGCCCCAGTTATCGTGAATAAAGAAGATTTTAAGAATATAAAAGCCGAAAATCCAGAATTTTGGAATGAGTTGACAGAATTTGGAATCATTCTAAAAGGCCAAGAATTATTTTATGAGTTAGTTTATAGGTGTAATAAATAAAGAAAGACATCAGTTGGTTTATCAATGAAATTAAAACAATAGCAATGCAGTTTTTTTTGCATTGCAGCAGAACCAAGCATTATTTTCCGACTAACACTTTGACTTCGCTCAGGAGCAGTTTGTAGTTTACGGCCAGGTGAATGATTATTAATGCGCTCATGATAAATCCAAGAATGGTGTGCATGTTTTCCAGTTGCCACCTGCCAAGTCCAAAAAGACCCCAGCTTGTTTCCCTTGCAATTCTTCCAGAGGGCGAGAGGTACAGGCCTATGCCGGTAAAGGTAACAATAACAAATGTGATTATGAGCAAAAGGGAAAGAATTGCCCTGATTTTAACAATACTTTTCATAATAACAAGCAACACTGTTCTGTTTATAAGAGTTGTGTTTTTAAATGCTTTTTTCACGTAGATTTTACTATGAACGAAGACTTATTCTCAGTGCCAAAATTCAAAAAGGTAATAGTTAACCCGTCGCTTTTGGAGCTCCGCGAGCTCGCAAGGCACGATGAGAAGACAACAGAGTTTGGCTCTGCAAGCTATGTTGGAAAAATCAGGTCAAGGTCAGCCAGGTTCACGAAGAATTCTGTAGATGACAGCTTTGAAAGAGAAGACCTTGAGGAGATTGCAAGGGCAAAATCATACCTGGAGAGCGGGGGTGAGGTAATCCAGGTTGACAGGAGAATCGGCAGGGCGGAACCATTTCACTGCAGGCTCTATGTTTCAAAAGAGTATGCAAGGGTGGCGCTTGGCTGGGCTGGGCTCTTGGAGGAATGCAGTGCAGGTGAAAAGCCTGACATGGTAACAGTAATGGTTCCAGAGTGGAAGACTGTGAAGGTTCTTGTGGATGCGGAGCGGGCTTTCACTTTCGCGCTTGGCTCTGATTACATTGGAGAGGCAAAGAAGGCTTTTCTCAGGATGTGGATGTACCTCGTGAAAAAAAGGGGCTGGCTTGGATTGCATGCTGGGAGCAAATTACTGCACCTAAAACAGGGGGGTGGCTCGCTGAAAAGGGTTGGACAGCTGTTCTTTGGTTTGAGCGCTACTGGTAAGTCAACCCTGACAGGGCATGGTTTTTATTTGGGGAATGGGGAAAAGGCCGAGTTGATACAGGATGACGTGGTTGGCTTGAAAGAGAATGCTTTTTGCATGGGCACAGAGGGAAAAGGCCTGTTCATCAAGACAGAGGGCTTGTCGGAAAAAGAGCAGCCTGAATTGTTCCATGCGGTCAGGCAGCCGAGTGCAATCCTTGAAAACGTTTTTGTTGGCAAAGACGGAAGAGTAGACTTTACAGATTATTCTCTTACCTCAAACGGGCGGGCAGTAATCCAGCGCTCTGAGCTCTCAAACGCGTCAAGGGACATAGACCTGGAGCACGTAGACCAGCTTTTTTTCATAACCCGAAATCCACTAATGCCCCCAATCGCGCGCCTTGACCCAAGAAAAGCAGCTGTTGCCTTCATGCTCGGTGAGAGTGTTGAGAGCTCAGCTGGTGACCCGAGCAAGGCTGGGCAGAGTGTGAGGGTTGTTGGCACCAACCCATTTATAATGGGCAAACGCGGGCTTGAGGGAAACAGGCTCTTTGAAATCCTCTCAGGGAATCCGGGTATGGAGTGCTTTATTCTCAACACTGGTTTTGTGGGCGAGGGGGAGAACGCCACAAAGGTCAGGGTAAGGGACACTGTTGGTTTTATCACTGGTGCTGCCAGGAAAACAATCAACTGGGCTTTTGACGGGGAGTTAAACCTTGAAGTGCCAGCTGAAACAATTGGCTCTCCTTTTGACCCGAGAACCCATTATTCAGAAAAAGAGTTCAGTGAAAGAATTGCCAGGCTGAGGAGAGAGAGAAAAGAATGGCTTGAGCGCTTTCCAGAGCTAAAGCCGCAAGTAAAAAAAGAACTTTACTAAAATTATCCTTTTTTTATTTCAAGGATTTTTTTGGCCGGGGCTGTGAACACGGCCTTTGTCAGGGAAATCTCAATTCTTGTGCTTCCGGCAATGATGGTTGCTTCACACTTGCCATCAAAGAGCTCCAGGGCTACTCTTTCAAGGTTTTCTTTTGGAAAAAGGAGGCTTTCGCCTTTTATGGTGCCGTTGAATTTTTCTGCAAGCTGACCCGATTTTTCTTTCTTGGTTTTCACAATGAATTCGCCTTTCAGGCTCATGGCAATCTTTGAAATAATTTTCTTCGCGTTTTTTTCGAGCACGTTTACTGTGATTGAATCCTGGAACCCCATTTTTCTCATTGCTCTTGCGTGCTTTGAGAGAACCTTTGAAAGGTATGCAAGGTGCCTGCTCTGTTTTTGAATGCTCAGGCTCAGGGTGTCAAGCTTTGACACCGGGAAGGAAATGCTGCTCTTTGCAACATTTAACAAATCGGAGTCTTTTTTTGAGCGTTCGACTAATACTGAGAGCTGTTGTACTAGTTTGCCTGGGTTCAGAGGGTCGGGTTTTTTCACCAGCTCGTTGAGTTTCAGCAAGAGCTTGTTTTTCATTTCGGTTTGAATCTTGAGAATGCCCTTGTCTGTTAAAAAAAGACTGTTCTGCCTTCTGCGAACCAGCCCAAGAGCGTCGAGTTCTCGTACCAGGCGGCTTAAAGCAGCCCTGGCTGAATTAATATTTGAGTATTCTCCAAGAATCTTTTCCAGCAGGGCAGGGTATTTAATGCCGGGGTTTTGTTTTATTATCAACAAGAGTGAATTCTTTGAAGCCATAAAGAGAGAGAACCCCCAAAACGAATTAAACCACTACGCCACCTGGGTTCACTCGGTTCTATGCTTAGACCAGCTCCGACGCCGAGGGAGGGATTCGAACCCCGGAGTGCCAGTTCACTCAGTTCTATGCTTAGACCAGCTCGACTTTTTTCATTCTTTTTGGGATTACAAAGTAGGACTTTGTCTTGCAGACCGTGCACTCTGCCACAAATGTTGGTTTTCTGGTCTGCTTTTTGACTGTTGCAATGAACTGGTACCTGCCACCATAGCCCTTTGTGTGCTTGGCGTGGCGCCTCTGGCCCTTTGCCATTGCTCTGGCCTTGCCTGACTTGAATTCCTTGAGCTTGTGCTCTGTGTGCTTCTTGCACTTCTTGCAGTAGAGCTTGATTTTCTTTGGTAGCTTCACTTAAAAACACCAAAATTAGATTGGATTTAATAATTAGAAAAAGAAGCATTTAAAAAAGCAATTGTTGGAGTTGAACAAAAGGGAAATCAAGGACTTCCCTGTCTTTGCACTCCAATCAGTTTCCGGGCCATTGCACTCAGGCGCTTTTCTATGCCGGGGTTTAGCCCGTTTTCAAAGATGTCGTTATAATTGCCCTTTAGCTCGCTTTTTGAAACAAATCCAGCAGAATCAACCGTTGTTATTCCCAACACACTGCAAAAGTTTTTGGAAACATTGCGAACATTTTCTTCAATCTGCGGCATGTCTGTTCCAACAGAAATAACAAGTGCTCTTTTTGATGACAGGTCTGTTTGGGCAGTGTAAAAAATGCTGCACTTGTCGATGAAGTCCTTGAAAATGCCGGAGGCATTCCAAAATAGTTTGGGAGAGCAAAAACATAGCAGTCTGCCCTCATCATTTCTCCCATTATATCAGCCATGTCGTCATCGTGCTTGCATTTTAACTTGTGGTTGCAGTATTCAACACAGCCCTTGCATCGCTGGATATTTTTCTGTCTTAACAGCATAATTTCGTTTTCTGCCCCAAGCTCTTCAAACACTGGCTTGAGCCAATTCAGGATTGCCTCAGAGTTTCCCTTCCTCGGGCTACCGCAAATGCTCAAAATCTTCATTTTATTCCTCATAAGTTAATATTATAACATTTTTATTTATAGGCTTAAAAGTGCTTGTCTCTCAATTGCCAGCAGCTCAACGGCTTTTTCTCTTGGGAGGTGCGAGAAAGCCCTGAGCTCGTTTTTGGAAATACGGAAGTGTTCAATGAAAGAGTCCAGTTTCTCTCTAAAGTTCTTTTCAATCAAGCCCTTTTCTTCCCTGAATCCAAGCTCTTTGGCTTTGGATAGGGCTTTGCTTGCAAGTTTTTTGTCCTTTGCCGCGATGACAAGCAGGAATTCTTTGCCTTGCGCTGCCAGGCTTATTGCTTTCTCGAGTTGATTGGTGCAATAAAGCCAGAGAAGAAAACCCAAGGAAAGCTTGTTCAGTTTAACTGAGCCAGCAGGTTTTCTGCTCAGCACATTTTCAACTGCGTGAAGCGCAAAGTTTTCAGATGGAACAAATTTCAGGGAACAGCACTGCATGAAACCCTCTTCTCCTGAAAACAAATCGTTAGCTTTATTAATTATTGCCCCTAAATTATCATTATCAAGTGTTCCTTGCAAGAGGAGCACACTGTATTCACCAATTCTTTGGTGCATTAGAAGATTAGACAACAAGGTTTTACAAATTTAACGGTGGGTAAATGACAGAGTGGCACTTAAAATCAAGAAGGAAAAAAAGCGGTGGAATCCGCAAGTCAAGAAACAGGAGCGATAAAAAGCTTGCATGGAAGGGCGGAAAAGCAGCAATAACCATACTTTCAAAAGAAGATGAAAGAAAGACGATAAGTGGCCGGGCCTCAGTGAAAAAAGCCAAGCTCTCAAAAGCAGTCAGTGCAATGGTTTCAGCATCTGGGAAAACAGTAAAAGCAAAAATTCTTGGAGTCAAAAAAAACATCGCAAACAGGCACTTTGAGAGAAGGCAGGTAATAACAAAGGGAGCAATAATTGAAGTGGAAATAAACGGTGAGAGAAAGAATGCCCTTGTAACAAGCAGGCCAGGTCAAAAGGGCGAGGTTCAAGCAAAGATTGTTTCAGGAAAAATTGAAACAGAAAAAAAGAAATCAGCCAAGAAAATGAAAACCCAAAAAAAGCCACCTGCAACCAAAAAAATGGCTAAAAAGCAGGAATAAAACCAACAAAAGCGATTTTTCACCAATTAGTAAAAAACCAGCTTGAACCAAAAGGTTTAAATAGGTGAGGCTGGGCTATTTATATAAAGCTATGCTTTTTTTCATTGCTTTTGATTTTTTGCTCAGATGCTTGCATGATTTTTTAATCTTTTTAAAGAGGTAGGTGGTTTAATGACTGTTCACAAATGCCCTGAGTGTGGTTCAACAAAGCTCAGAAGGGACGAGAGCAGGGGCGAGATTGTGTGTGAAAACTGTGGTCTTATTATTAACGATGACCTTGTTGACCTTGGCAAGGAATGGAGAAGCTTTGACTCAGACCAGTTCGAGAAAAGAGCCAGGACTGGCTCGCCGAAGAAATACGTTAAACTCAACAAAGGCCTTGTTACAATGATTGACAGGAAGGGAAGGGACTTGCGTGGAAACAAGCTTTCAAGCAAGAGCAAGGCCCAGATGTACAGGCTCATCAAGTGGCACAAGCGTGCTTCTGTGAGTTCTTCAATGGAGAGAAACCTCAGCATTGCGTTAACCGAGATGAGAAGGGTGGCTTCATACCTCAACATACCTGAGTCGTTGGTTGAAGCAGCTGCGTTGCTTTACAGGAAAACTGTTGAAAAGGGCCTGATTAGGGGCAGGCTTATCGAGGCAGTTGTTTCAGCCATCCTCTACACTGTCTGCCGCACTTACCATGTTCCAAGGACCCTGAACGAAATGGCAGAAGCATCTGGCCTCACAAAGAAAGAGATCGGGCGCACTTACCGTTTCCTTGTAAGGGAATTAAAACTGGACGTGCCGCTCACAAACCCAATTCACTACATTCCAAGGTTTGCCTCTGAATTGAACCTCAGTGGGGAGGTCCAGGAGAAAGGGCGTGAAATAATCAAGAAAGCCATAAGCCAGGGCCTTATTAGCGGGAGGGGCCCGACAGGGGTTGCAGCAGCAGCAGTGTACATTGCCGGTCTCTTAAAAGGCGAGCGCAGGACACAGAAAGAGGTTGCGAACGTGGCTGGCGTGACAGAGGTAACAATCAGGAACAGGTACAGGGAACTCAAAAAAGAACTGAACATAGAAGTGGCGGCTTAATTGCTTTAAGGCAAAAGCCACCCACCCATATTTTTTTAATCTGATTTCGCCCAATTATTGCATGCGCATTCTTGAAAGTGACGAGAGAATTCTTGAAAAAATCAGGCGAATTAAGAGAAACTGCCTTTTATGCGCGGCTCGCGCTGGTCTTAGCCCCGGACGGGAAACAGAAAAGAATACCGTGCTTTCAGAACTGGAGAGCCTAAAACAGGAATATGACAGCTTGTACAATGAGTTCAGGAAAAAAAACATGGCTGCCATTGAAATTCAGCGCGCTCTTGAGAACAAGAGGGCTTGCATGGATGCACTCGAGCTCTGTGAAAAGTGCGAGCGCGACTTCGAGCGAGTCAACAGGTTCTTGGCAGGAAACTGGAGCAATGCAGAGCTGCTAACCCAGTGAACAGATTCTTGGCTGGAAACTTAATTAGTTCAAAATCTTCGCGCGAAGCAGGTTATTTTTTTGCCCTGCTTTTTTTAACTGGTTTTGCTTCTTTTACCAATACTTCCTGCCCAATGCACTGCCCCGGCAGGCCCTTGTGGAAAAGCGCTCTTACAGCGCCAGAGTTGCCGTGGGCTGATGTGATAGTGCCATTGAAAACCTTTCCGGAGGGGCTCTTCCACTCAACCCTTGACCCCACAAGCGAGTAGGCTTTTTCCTTTGAAGTAACTCCGTCAATTTCTATGACCAGCTGTCTTTCGTTGGCGTTGTGCCTGCCCCTCCTGTAATTTTTTATGACTCCTTTCATGTTTTCACCAAAAAATCAGATTAAATAATTCTTCACTGAAGCCTTTTTAAATCTATTTAATACGCGCCTTTGCCCTTTGAGAAACAGAAAAGAATTTATTGAGTGAATGCCTCAATTAATTGATTCACATGTTTCTTGCTGGAGTGGACGAAGCTGGCCGTGGTCCCGCTCTTGGGCCAATGGCAATGGCATTGGTTGTTGCAACAAAAGAACAGGAAGAAAAACTTGCCGACATTGGGGTCAGGGACTCCAAAGAATTAGGTGCCAGAAAGAGAGTCTCGCTTGCTGCCAAGATTAAAAACTTGGTTGAAGAATACAAGGTTTCACTGGTTTTCCCAGGAGAACTCAACAGCCTCATGCTCAGAAAGTCATTGAATGAAATTGAAGCCATGCGAATTGCATCAATGGTGAACTCTCTTAGGGTGAAACCAGAGATTCTGCTTGTTGACTCGCCTGACATTGTTGAATCCAATTTTTCAAAGCGCATTGCAAGGTATTGCTCTGTTGGCATCACCATCAAGTCAGAGCACTTTGCTGACAGGAATTACCCGATTGTTTCAGCTGCAAGCATTCTTGCAAAGGTGGCACGGGATGCAGAGATCGAGAGGCTGAAGGGTGAATTTGGGGAGATTGGCTCTGGTTACCCTCATGACCCAGTGACAATTGCATTTATCCGAAAGTGGGTTGAAGAAAATGGCAGTCTTCCCCCGATTGCGAGAACAGAGTGGGAAACAAACAAGAGAGAACTGGACAGAAAATTCCAGACAAGACTACAGGATTCATAGTGTTTTTTTGAAGGACCTTGCGCAAAGATTGCAGAGAAATTCTAGAACCAGCCTGGTTTTTTTGTAATGGTGTGCTTTTCTTCGCTTTTTGACCTTTCCTTGAGGTACTGGATTATCTCGTCATGCAATACATTGATGTGGTAAAGAGCATTTGTTTCGAGGTATTCACTTATTGTTTTCAGGTAAACGTTTGAGCCGACCACCTCTGGCATGCACACAAAGTCTGCTCCTGCTTCGTACAAGAGTGCTGCTTCCTCGAAGGAGTGCGCGCGGGCAAACACTATAATGTCCGGGTTGACTTCTTTCGCGTAGTTGAGGATTTTAACAGAGGCATTGGTTTTTGGGATTGCCAGCACGAGAAGCCTTGCTTTCTCCAAGCCAAGTTTTTTCCAGATCGTCTTGTTGCTTGACTCACCAAGGAAAATGTTTATCTTTTCCCTTTTGAGCTTTTCAACTATGTCCGGGTTTTGGTCCATTACAATGATTGGGTACTTGCCATTCAATGACCTTGCAATTGCCCCGCCAACAACTCCAGCGCCAATGATGACTATATGGTTTGAGGCCTGTTTGCCTTCTTCGAGCCAGCTGACCCTGTGATAAAAGCGCTTGCTGTTGAATCTTTTCGGGAAATGCTTTGAGAGGCTGTTGAAGAAGCGATAGATTGGGTCCTGGTATTTGAAGATGTAGGGAGTGAACAGCATTGAGAATGCGATTATGAAAATGCTCGCTGAATAGAACTGCGGTGATAATACTTTGAGTTGTTCTCCCTGGCTTGCAAGAATAAAAGAGAACTCGGATACCTGTGAGAGACCCAGGGCCACAAAGAGCGAGATTCTTTTCCCGTGCCCTGAGAAGTACAACATGAGGTAAAAGATGACTGGTTTTAAGACAAGGACAACCACAAGGGAGAATAGGATTATTTGCCACAGCGCTCCGATGGAGGAAAACGACAACTGCAATCCAAGGGTCACAAAAAAGATTGTGACAAAAAAGTCTCGAATGCCCCTGATTTCATCGTATATTTGAAAGTTGTATGGCAGCATTGAAAGCGAGAGCCCTGCCACAAAGCCACCAATGCCAAGCGGAATTCCCAGGAAATCACTTAACAGTATAAAGCCAAAACAGGAAGAAAGTGCTGCCAGGAACAGCATTTCGGAATTTTTCACCGAGAACTTGAAGATTGCTGGGTAAACAAACTTGCTTAAGATAACTGCAAAACCAATCAGGGCTGCTCCTGAGAAAAAGAAAGCAGTGAAAAAACTTGGCTCGAACAATTTTCCCATGTTGCCAATTATTGGAAGCAGGATGATTATGAGAACGTCTTGGACTAAGAGAAAGCCAATCATTAACCGGCCATGCAGGGTCGTAGTGCTAAAGGTGTCAGAGAGGAGCTTTACAACAAGCATGGTTGAAGAGAATGCAAGCATCAAGGCAAGGTAAACTGATTCATAAAAAGAAAGCACGTTAAAGTAGCCCACGAGCAGTAAAACAAAACCCGCTGTTAGAAGCACTTGGAGCACGCCGCCCCCAATGACTATAAAGCTGAGCTTTTTGAGCTTGCCAAGGTCTGTTTCAATTCCAATCGAGAAGAGCAGGAATGCAACCCCCAGGTCTGACAGAACCCGCATAATGCCAAGGTCTCCACTGAATAACACCACCTGTGATCCAAGGAAAGCCTTTGTTATGAATGGAATGCCTGAATAAATGAAAAAACCTGCAAAAATGTATGCAAGCAAGGGAGGCTGTTTCAGGGCACGGGCAATAAAGTTGAATATTGTGGCCGCAATGATGATGAGACCGATATCCCAGACCAGGGCAATCGGGCTAATCGAAGTCATTGCGCCAGCGAGTCCTGCAACCATTCTAACAAATTAAGGGTTCAGGCTTTTAATTCTTTCCCCTTTAGGCAATGAGCTTTCTCTGAGAATCTGGCTCGTGTACTCCACTTGCAAAACAGGGCTTGACTGGCTTCACTGGCTTTCTTCCCTGCGCCATTTCGTGCCCTGCGGGGTGTCAAGGAGGATTATTCCCTGCGTTCTTAGCTTTTCTCTTATCTTGTCAGCTTCAGCGAAGTTCTTTTGTTTTCTGTACTCGTCTCTTTTTTTGATTAACTGGGCTATTTCGCTGTCCAGCTTGCCTTTTTTTTCAAAGGACAGAACGTCAAACACGCTGTTAACCTCTCTGAGGAACGAGAGCACTACCTGGGCGCCCTCCAGTCCAAGCTTTCCTCTTGCCTCAAGCTTGTTTACTTCGGATTCGAAGCTGAATACTTCCTTCCAGGCGTTTGGAAAATTGAAGTCGTCATCCATGGCACGCTGGAATGCTTCTCTTGTTTTTTCAACGAGCTCTTTCACTGCCTTGCTGTCTCCCTGCCCTTCAGTGTTTTCCTGGAGCCTGCGAACAAACTCGTCAAGCTTTTCCAGGGTGCGGTTGTATTTTTCCATTTCTGCTCTTGAAAAGTTAATTCTGCTCCTGTAATGAGTTGAAGCAATAAAGAACCTGAAAGAGCTTGCACTGAAGTCTTTTAGGAGTGCTGGAATTGTTATAAAGTTCCCAAGTGACTTGCTCATCTTTTGACCTTCAACGTTCAAGAAGCCGGTGTGAAGCCAGTACTTGACAAAGGGCTTTTTCTCAAAAGCTGCCTCGCTTTGCGCTATCTCGTTCTCGTGGTGCGGGAACACCAGGTCAACCGCGCCGCCGTGAATGTCAAGGGGAATCCCCAAGTGCTTCGAGCTCATCACACTGCACTCAATGTGCCACCCTGGCCTGCCATTGCCCCATGGCGAGTCCCACGCTGGCTCGCCTGGCTTTTCTTTTTTCCAGAGCGCAAAATCCTGGGCTTGCTTTTTGTCATACTTGTCAGTGTCAACACGCGTGCCGGTTTTTCCGCTCTTGAACTTTATTCCACTCAGCTTTCCGTAGTCTGGGAACTTGCTTACATCAAAGTAAACGCCGTCGTTTGTTTCATAAGCATAGCCTTTTTCAACCAGCTTTTTGACTGTTTCAATTATTGCCGGGATTTCCTTTGTTACTCTGGGGTAAACATCTGCTTTCTTGATTCTGAGTGCTTTCATGTCCTTGAAAAAGAGTTCAATGTTCTTTTTTCCCAGCTCGAAAATAGAAATTCCCTCCTTGTTAGCGCGCTTTATCATGTCATCATGAACATCGGTGAGGTTCATCACAAACTTTACCTTAAAACCCCGGTATTCAAGGTAACGCCTGATAATATCAAAAGCAATATAGGTGCGCGCGTGCCCGATGTGGGCTGGCCCGTAAACAGTCGGGCCGCAGACATACATTCTCACCCTTCCAGCTTCAACCGGCACAAACTCTTCCTTTTTTCCACCAAGCGTGTTCTTTACGCGAATCACAAAATCCACCCTTGTCTTAAAATTATTAAAAAGCAAGAACAATAAAATCCTTTTGATAGAGGCAAAAAGTTGGGAGTATGGATTTTTACCTTAAAAGCACTATTGCAAGTCTTTCCCTAAAAACAGGCAAGATCAAGAGCTGTGATTCTTGCCTTAAAAACACCCTCACAAGTTTTCCTTGCAGGATAGGCATCTGGGCAAAAACAACCGCACCAATGACAACCTGCGCCCTCATTAAGCTTGCCTTGCAGGGCAGGCACTGGTTGAGCCCTATAGTTTTTTTGCCCAGTAGTCACAGATCGTTTTTGTTTTCTTTTCTGATATGCCGGTGTAGAGCTCTGGGTTTTCAAGCAGTTTTTTTTCACGGGCAGAAAACTTTTTCAGGAAGGGTGCAAGGGAACGGCTTTTTTTTGCTTCTTCAAGCAGGCTTGTCTTGTTTTTCTGGGCTTTTAGTGTGAGCCTGCGGACTTTTTCATGCGCGTAGGAATGCCCGTGCTTTGCAAGCAGTACATAGAGGGGTTCTGCGACAAGCTGGCTTTTGGCTTTTTCAAGGTTTTCCTTCATTTTCTTCCTGTCAACCCTGAGCCTTTGGATTGCTGTGTTCATCCTGTCAGCTGCCACAACAAGCCCGGTGAATATTTCCTGAGTGAAGCGCCCTGAAGCCGAATTAGTCAGGTCGCGCTGGTGTTCGCTGATCTGGTCAAGGTAGAGCGTGATGATGCGTGGCATGAAGGCTTTCCAGAGGCTCTTAATGTTTTCAAAGCTTATCGGGTTTCTCTTTTGAGGCATGGTGCTGGAGCCAACCTGGTTCTTGCCAAACGATTCAAACACCTCGCTTATTTCACTTCTTTGCAGTTGCCGCAAGTCATCTGCAAGGTTCGCCAGCACGCCGAAGGCTGACACGATGGCGTGAGTCAAGTCAAGCATTGGTTCTCTTGGGGTTATCTGGGTTGAATGCCTTGAGTGCTTCAGGCCAAGCCTTTCCATGAGCCTGGCTTCGATTGCCAGGGGGTTACTGGCAAAGAGCGAGATTGCATTCGCTGCTCCAACAGCCCCGCTTGCCTTGCCGTTGAGCTCGTCTTTTGCCCTTTCAATTGCCCGGATTCTGTTGCCAAGCCTTTCGACAAATTCTGCGACAGTGTATCCAAACGTGACTGGTTCAGCGAACTGCCCGTGAGTGCGACCAATTTGAACTGTTGCCTTTTCCCTGAGGGCAAGCTTGATAAGGCTTCTTTCAAGCCTTTTCAGGCGTGGGAGTATGACTTTTTCCGTTGCTTCCTTGAAGCGCAAAGCGTTTGCCGTGTCAACAATGTCATAGCTTGTGAGACCGAGGTGAACAAAGGCCCTGTCCTTTTCGGGAATGCGGTCGCAGATGCAGTTAACCAGTGCCCTGACATCGTGCTTTATCCTGTCCTCTTCCCTGTAAACATCCTCTGGCCTTACTCTGAGGGCTGCACTGATTATCCTGCTGGCGCTGTCTTTTGGGATTATGCCCTGCAAGGCAAGCACCCTGACGTACTCGGCTTCAATTCTTGCCTGGAATGAAACCTTTGCATTTTCAGAGAAGAACTTGGAGAGTTCTCCAAGAAGCTCTTTATTGCGCCCATAGTACCTGTAGTCAAGTGGGCTCACGCAATCAAACAGGTTAATCAATTCAGCCATTTCAATCCCTTTATAATAGAACCAAAGGCATATATATAAATTTGCACTATCATGGCGGTGTGGAAATCCTTTGAATTGAATTTTAAAATACATTCAACCGACAGGAAGAGGGTTTTCATGAAAGCAAAGCCCATTATAAACCATTTTTGCAGGGCCCGCTATCAAAAAAGCAAGCAAGCAATAGAGCCACAAGGCTTGCCTGCAGGCATATAAATAAATTTGCACTACTCCAAGACTAATCCTATGAGAACACATGCAGAGAAAAGCCTTCACTTTTCAGGGCTTTCTCTTGGATTCAACCAGGGTTCAATGAGTGAAAAAACAAGAGAGATCCTTGGGTCTTTTGATTTGCTGCGCGTGGACCTGGGTCTTGGGAGAATAAAGGCATTCCTTGAAGAGCTCGGAAACCCTGAAAAGAAAATGAAGTACGTGCATGTAGCTGGCACAAACGGCAAGGGAAGCACTTGTGCGTTCATTGCATCAGCGCTGGCAGAGGCAGGCTGTAAAACTGGCCTGTACACGAGCCCGCATCTCCTTGACTTCAGGGAACGCTTCCAGGTGAACGGCAAGAGCATAAAAAGCAGTGTCCTCGAACAGCTTGCAGGTAATTTAATGAAAAAAAAGGAAGAGAGCGCCATAAACCTGAGCTATTTTGAGTTCATTACTGCCATGGCATTTGAATACTTTGCTGAAGAGAACTGCGAGTATGTGGTCCTCGAGGTGGGAATGGGCGGAAGGCTGGATGCGACCAATGTGATAACTCCGGAGGCAAGTGTTATCACCCCCATCAGCTTAGAGCACAGGGAATTCCTTGGCTCGACAATTGAAAAAATTGCAGCTGAAAAGGCAGGAATCATAAAGGCAGGAATTCCGGTTGTGAGTGCAAAGCAGGAAAGCAGGGCAATGGGAGTCATTGAAAAGAAAAGCAGTGAACTGAATGCAAGCCTATCAGTATTCACGCAAGACTTTAACTATGCTGAACGGAAAGCAACACTGCAAGGGCAAGAGTTTGATTACTCTTCTGAAAAAATTGAATTAAAGGGATTAAAGACAAGAATGGTTGGAGAACACCAGTTTGAAAACGCCAGTCTCTCGGTTCGCACCCTTGAGCTCCTGGGCGTAGAACCCGGGGCGATAAGAAGAGGGCTTGAAAAAGCAGTCATGCCAGGAAGGTTCCAGATTATACATAATAAACCAGGGGTTGTTGTTGATGTTGCCCATAATGCCGCGGGAGCACGCGCTTTAAGAAAATCGCTTGAAGGCTTTTTTCCCGGTAAAAAAGCCCAGTTTGTGCTGGGGGTTTCACGGGACAAGGATGTTGGTGCAATTGCTTCAGAGCTCGTTCCAGTGGCTGAGTCTTTTGTCTGCACCCAGGCAAGCTTTAGGGGAATGCAGGCAGAAAGAGTTGCAAGTGCAGTGAAAAAAACCGGCTTTAAGGGAAATGTTTATTTAATTCCAAACCCCGGGGAAGCAGCAGTATTTGCATTGGGACAAAAACCCGCCCTGGCTGTTTTAACCGGCTCTTTTTTCAGTGTTGCAGAAGAACTTGCAGCTTTGAATTCAGGCACTAATGGAAAATGGGTGTATTGAATTCTGCAACAGGCCTTGAACCCAAAAACATTAAAAGGAAATCACTCTTTTATTTATCACACTTTACTTAACAAAAAATTTAACGAAAAAGGGGGGCTTTAATGTTTTTGAATAGGAAGAAAATAGTCTTTGTTGTAATATTTGCCGTGCTGTCTTTGCTTGCGTATAAGATAAACTTTTCACCGCTTCTTGGAACACAAAACCAGTCTTTTACTGTGTTTCAGTTCTTTGCCCCAGCCACTGGCTTTTTCCTTGGGCCATTCCTCGGGGCTGCCAGCGTTTTCCTGTCACAGGTAACTGCATTTGTGCTTTTCGGCAGGGCATTTTCCCTTTTTGGGATTGCAAGGCTTGTTCCAATGCTATTAGCAGCATTTTATTTTGGAACAAGGAAGAAAAGGCTTGTGGCAGTTGTGCCACTCGCGTGCATGGCGCTGTTCGTGCTGCACCCTGTTGGCAGGCAGGCGTGGTTTTACTCGCTTTACTGGTTGATTCCAATTGCTGCCACTCTCTTTAAGAACAGGCTTTTTATTAAGAGCCTTGGCTCTACTTTCACAGCGCATGCTGTTGGCTCTGTGGCATTCCTGTACCTGATTCCGACAACGCCAGCGTTGTGGGTTGCACTTATTCCAATTGTTTTCATGGAGAGAATGCTGTTTGCTGCAGGGATCTCTGCCTCTTTTGTCTTGTTTAATACTGTGCTGAGCTGGGTGGAGTCAAGAATTCCCGCGCATATAGTGAATGTTGACCCGAGGTATGTGGTGAGATTAAGTGCCATTAGGTGAAATGCACCTTGAAAAACTCGGGGAAGTGGACCCAGAGATTTACAGCTTTATCCTTGAAGAAAAAGAGCGTCAAAACAACGGCATTGAACTCATTCCAAGCGAGAACCTTGTGAGCCAGGCAGTCCTTGAAGCCCTTGCCTCTGTTCCCACCAACAAGTACAGCGAGGGTTACCCTGGCAGGAGATACTATGCTGGAAACGAGTTCATTGACAAGATTGAAGATCTTGCAATTGAGCGCCTTAAAAAGCTTTTCAGTGCAGAGCATGCTAATGTTCAGCCCCTGTCCGGTTCACCGGCAAACATGGCTGCATTCTTTGCATTCATGGAGCCGGGTGACACCTTTCTTGGCATGCGCCTTGACATGGGGGGACATTTAACGCACGGTCACAAAGTGAACTTTTCAGGCAGGCTCTTTAATGCAGTGCAGTACACTCTTGACAGGGAAACGGAACTCATTGACTTTGACCAGGTTAGAAAGCTTGCGAGGGAAGAAAAGCCAAAGCTAATTCTGTCTGGTTATACTGCTTACCCGAGAGAGATTGACTTCAAGCAGTTCAGGGAGATATGTGACGAGGTTGGAGCAATTGCAATGGCTGACATTGCCCACATTGCCGGGCTGTGTGCTGCCGGAGTTCACGAAAACCCTGTTCCCTACTTTGATGTTGTCACAACCACCACTCATAAAACCCTTCGTGGCCCAAGGGGGGCTGCAATAATGTGCAAAGAAGAGCATGCGGAAAAGGTTGACAAGGCAGTGTTTCCATTTTTGCAGGGCGGCCCGCATGAAAATGTTATTGCTGCAAAGGCTGTTGCCTTCAAGGAGGCACTGCAACCAGCCTTCAAGGACTACGCGAGGCAGATAGTGAAGAACGCCAGGGCACTTGCTGGCGAGCTCATGAGCCTGGGAAACAGGCTGGTTTCAGGTGGAACAGATAATCACTTAATGCTGGTGGATGTCTCAGAGAAGGGCCTTACTGGAAAGGAAGCCGAAACAGCGCTTGAAAAAGTCGGAATTTACTGCAATAAGAACACAATTCCCTTTGACCCAAGAAAGCCCTGGGACCCAAGCGGGATAAGGATTGGTACTCCTGCAGTGACAACACATGGCATGAAAGAGAGTGAAATGAAGGAGATTGCACGAATAATAAACTCCGCAATGGAGAACCCGGGTGATTCAAACCTCAAAAAACTCAGGGAAGAAACACTCGAGCTGTGCAGGCAATTCCCTTTCTATAAATAGGCATATATTGGTCTTCTAGGCTTGCTTTTTTGGTGGGCTGAGCAGGGAGGTTTTGGCGTGCGAGTTTTGTTTTTCAGCGCGCATTGCGAGTTTTTCCAGCCTGGTTGAAACATTGCAGTTTATTGTTCTTTTTTCTGTGATAATTTTTTCAAGGCGTACATCGTGTTCTTCAACCGGGATTTTTTTGACAATCTGGCACTCGAAAGCAAGCCCGATCAGGGGAATGCCTTTCCTGAGTCTTTTCATGAAGCGGTCATAGTATCCCTTGCCATAGCCTATCCTGTGCCCTTTTTCGTCAAATGCAATTCCTGGGACCAGGACAGCGTCAATTCTTTCCGGTCCACAAAAACGCCTGAATTCCCCTCTTGGCTCAATAAAGCCATTGTTTTTTTCAAGCTCGTCAAGGGATTCAATTTGATACATCTCCATGCGTTCCCTGTCAACGACTGCCGGCACTGCAACCTTTTTGCTTGATGCAAGGAGCTGTGATATTAAGCTCAGGGTTCTCACTTCAGAGTTAACTCCAGCATAGCAGGAAATGCACTCTGCGCGCTTGATTTCTTGAAGGGAGAGAACCCGCTGGATAATAGCCCTGCTTTTGATAGCGCGCTCTCTTTCACTGAGATTGCATCTCTTTTTTAGGGCATTTGCCCTGATTTTTTCTTTCATTGGAATCAATGGAGAATAGTAATATTTTTAAACTCGGCTTGAATAATATTAGTGTGCTCGCTGGAGTGAAAGGATTTGGAAGCGCGGGGAATGGTTAAATGAAGAGAATCTTGTTCGCATTGCTTTTCCTGTTTTTTTTTGGCTATAGCCTGGCTTACACCCAGCCATACACGATTTCGTCCGTTGATGCGAGCGATATTGAAACACACCAAAAGCCAACTGTCAGCCTTGTTTGCTTTGACCGTGACGGCACTAACATGCTTCCAGGCGAGGCTGTTACACTGGAGTTCTTTAAGCGGGATGGCACCAGTCTTGGAAGCCGTGCGGCTGTTTGCTCGACTGACCCAACCACGCCATTTGATAATGCTCCTGATGCATTCGATTCACCCGGGTTATACTATGTGGAAGCAAACCTTGACTGCGCTCCTGGGTGCTGTCAGAGTGGCGGGGGCTGTTCAAGGCGCGACTGGTTTTCTGTGACAACGCCATTCAACATGGCGAACATTCCGGACAACGGCTTTGCAGGCGCGCTCTTGACTGGGCTGCTTGTGATTTTTATTGTAAGAGAACGCGTTTAAGCTAAAAAAATCCAATAGCTCATCCTGATAGCTGTGTTTAAGTTAAAGAAATATAATTGTTTTTCTGTCAAGCCCTTTATAATAAAATTTATTTGTCATCTGCTTTGCTTGTTGCCATCCTATAGCCCGCAGTTTTTATCGTGACAGAGTCATTAAATAAAAAGAGGTTGATTGGCTGGTTTTAAAATTAAAAAGGGCGGTGAAGGCTATTTAACCTTCACCTTTACTTTTTTCTTTTGACGAGCGTGCTTTTTGGGCATTGTGACTGTCAGGATTCCGTCCTTGAACTCTGCCACTGCTTTTCCTGGAACGATTTCAACAGGCAATGGAATTGTTCTCTTGAACGAGGAGTAAGAGCGTTCGTGAAAATAGTAGTCTTTCTTTTTTTCCTCTGTTTCAGACTTTGATTCTGTGCTTATGCTGATTGAGTCTTCCTCAATGTCAAGGTCTATGTCTCCCTTTTTTACTCCTGGAAGCTCTGCGGTGAGCTCTATGTTTTTTCCCTTGTCTGCAATGTCAACGAGTGGCAGTCTCTCTTCTCCCTCTGGAAAGGCAAGCGGAAAATTCATAAGCCAGTTGTCGAGGAGTTTTTTTGTTCTTCTCATTCCAGTGAATGATTCCAATTCATTCATTTCAAGCACCTCCATGCTGTACTGTTTAAATATTTTAATCAAAAATTTTAAATTTTTGACTTTTTAAAAGAGGGAAATGCCAGCAGCGAAGACCAAGAGCACACCTATTGACAAGAGGTAAAGGATGAAACTGTATGCTGCATTGAGCTTTGAAAGGTGCTTTATTGTGAGAAATGGGTAGAGGAAGAGAGCGTAAAAGAACAGGACTGCACAGGCTGCAAGGGTTATGCCCATTGCCTGCGGGTTAACCAGCCCATTGCCTTTTCCCGGGAGCAGGGGCGCAAGGTCTGATTTAATGTTATAGGTTTTCTGGAATTTTGTTAGGGCAGTTGGGTCGTTGCTTGAGAGTATTCCCATGAGCTGGGCTGTCTGGTTCACGCTCAGCTTTTCGTTTTTCGCAATCCTCACAAAGGAAAAGAATTTTGGGCTGAATGCAAGGGATGAAAGAAAGATTAATAGTATGGCAATCGAGATAAAGAGCCATATAATGGAAGCGTTTGAGTAAATTGCCGCAAACCTGCCTTTCATTTCCTTGCCTTTTGCCAGGAATGCAAAGAAGTAAACAGAGGCTGACACAATGAACCAGAGCGCGTAGTTTTTGAGAGTGTAAGCTATAACTGCAAAAGCGTCAAAGTTAAGGCGTGCCAGGAGAAGGGTTAGCGCGAGGACTATTCCTGGAAGTAACACAATGAAAAAAGAGATGCTGAAGTCAGGTTTTTCGCAGTTTTTTTTCACGCTTGCAATTGGGTGAAACAAGAGTGAAAGAATATTTAATTCCATTTAATGCACCGTTAGATTATTGTTTTTTGAGTATATATTTTTTTCCCCGCTTTTTTTACCTCGTGTTTCCTGCCATTCTCACGTTTTCCAATAGCTTGGCTGCTTTGGGGTTTTTTTCAAAGTGTTCGCGGATTGGAGCGATTATTTCGTTCAGGTAAAAGGCAACTGCTTTTTTGAGGTCCAGGGGGTGGAGTTTTCTGTTCACAAAGGCTTCTTCGAGTTCTTGGTATGAGTGGAATTCGGCGTTGCCGCCAAACTTTTGTGGCCTTTCAATCCTTACCTCTTTAAAATACTCAAAGATTATGTGCTTTGAGTACTCGAGCAATGGGTTGTTTTCTTTTTCGCCTGCTGGGCAGTAGGCGTTTTTTATTTTTTGCCCAATTTCTTCCCTGGAATCGTGAACAAAAATGCTTGAGGTGGGCTTTGACTTTGACATCTTGCCCTCTATTGCGTCTCCCTCCTTTGCGCCCTGCAATCCAAGAAGCATGTGGTGGTGGACCGCAACTGGCTTTTTTCTCCCAAGCTTTGGAGCAAGCTCTCTTGCGAGAATGTTTGCCCTTCGCTGGTCCAAGCCAAGCTGGCAGATGTCAACGTCGAGCATGAAAATGTCCGCAACTTGCATGCTCGGGTAAAAGGTTTGTGCAACAGTGAGCTTTTCTTGTGCGCTCCTGCCAGCAATCATCATTGCCCTCAGGTTTCTTTTCTGGGTTAGGTTTCTTGCAATGCTTAGAACAGTGTCCCAGTATTCAAGTGAGTCCATGAGCTTTGATGCCCAGACAACGTTGATTTTTTTGAGCGGGATTCCTGCTGCCTTCCATACCTCAAGAAAGTATTCCCCACAGGAGTGGATTGAATCCCTGTCTCCATTTAGCTTGTTGTTGACAAATGCAAAGTAGTCTGCAAGGTAGAGCGTGAAGTCAACGCCTGCCTTTAAGAGCTTTTTAATGGTTATGGCGCGATAGACTGCGAATGGCAGGTGCGCGAGGCCTGATGGTTCGAAGCCATCGTATGCCTTTATTTTTTTTCCAGAGTCAAGCAACGAGTAGAGCTCTTCTCTTATCACTATCTCTTCTGCGATGCTTTCAATGAGCTGCATTCTTTCCCTTGTTTCCATGCAAAAAACCTTCAAAGATTAACTAAATAAATGCATAAAAGCCTTTCAGTGTTATGTTTTACTGGATGAAAAAGAGAGTGCTCGCATTTGGTGCATTTGACATTATTCACCCTGGCCACATTTTTTACCTTGAAAGAGCCAGAAGGCTTGGCTCTGAACTCGTTGTTGTAGTGGCAAGGGATTCAAGCATTGAAAGGGAAAAAGGACACCCCCCGGTAAACGATGAAAAAAACCGCCTCATAGTGGTCAGGGCACTGAAGCCAGTTGACAGGGCAGTGCTTGGGTTAAAAACAGGGAATAAGATGAGGGTAATTGCAAGAGAGAAACCCCAGGTTATAGCACTTGGACACGACCAGGCTGTTACAAGGAGTGAGGTTATGCGTTTCCTGCGCGAAAATGAAATGAAGGCAAGGGTTGTAAGAATGCCTCCGTTCAAGCGCAGAAAGTATGCGAGCACCGCTGTAAGGAAAAAAATAAGCCTTGGCATAGACGAACTCTTTCCATTGCAATAATGGCACATGTAGCTTCCAAGTGGCTCTGAGAAATGGCCAATTATGACAAAGCCCGGGCCCTGTACATTAAAATGTTGTCCTTGTATTTGCCGTCGCGCTTGAATGCTTTTGGGAGGTAGCCGTATTCTTCAAAGCCCAGTTTTTTGAAGAGCTCTTGGGCTGCTGTGTTGTCGCACTGGGTTTGAAGCAACAGGATTTCGGTTTCTCTGGGCAGCAGCTCGATTGCTTTTTTGACTAGCTTGGTTGCAATGCCCTTGCCTCTTTGACCTGGCTTGACCATTAACGAGTAAATTGTTGCAATGTGTGAGTGGTGCATTTGGCCAATTTTAACATATATGTGCCCTACAACCTTGCCATCGAGTTCTGCAACCAGCCTTAGCTGCGAGTCCAGGGCAAGCGAGTTCTTTATTCTTTTTTTGCACCTTTCGATTCCCCAGTGGGGGTAAAGCATGGAGAGAGAAACTGCATCTTTTTCTTGTGCTGTGCGAATTGTCAGGGGTGTCATTTTTTCTCCTTTAAATCCTCTATCTTGTGACTGTCGTGGGTTTTTTCCACGTCTATGACAAAATCAGAGTGTATCACGTCCCTGCCAACCAGGACTGGGTAGGCCATGCTGCTCCTGTCAGCAAGCGTGAACCTTACCTTTTTTTTCACACCCCTTAACTCGAGTTCTCCCCTGATGACTGCTCTTCGCACATAGCCACGCGGCTCTGTCTGGCTCTTTACTTTCATAATGCTGGTTATTGGTCCAAGACCAGCTCTTGCAGCTATTAAGAGGTCAACGCTTGAGTGTGTTGCACCGGTGTCAAGCAGTGCTTCTGTTTCAACTGTCCGCTTCATGCCTGTTATCTTTACTTTTTCAACAAGCCCTATAATCCTCTTTTTGTTTTTATGACCTGTTTTTTTCTTGTTTTGGTTCATTCATTTAAAATGGAAAAACAAAAAAGTTATAAATGCAAGGCATTACTACACTATAGTTATTGGGGGCATGTCATGAAACTTCTCATGGTTACAAAAAAGGACAAGAGGAGGCATCCTTTTCTAAAACAGGCGTTTGAAGAAACAGGGTTTACTGTCAAGCACACTGACATAAAAGAGGTGAGCCTCTTTTCTGACATGAAGGGCTCGCGCATTGAAGGACCGAGGCTTGGGGTGAAAACAACAAGCGCTGTCTACCTTGAAGCTGGCTTGCAGCTGACACAATTTGTTGAACCCTTTCTTGACGAGCTCGAGCGAAGGGCAATTTACTGCCAGGTCAGGAGTGGCTCGCACTATGTTTTGTCAAACGAACTTCTCCAGATAACTGCCCTCAACAACTACAACATCAGGATTCCGCGCACTTATATTTTTAGGGACCGCTCCCAGCTCAAGGCATTGGCGGAAAAGCTTTCTTTCCCTGCCCTCTTCAAGACATTTTCAAAGGGTTCAAAGTCGCAGAGTTTCATTGTTGACTCGCCAAAGTCCCTGCTTTCGGTTTCAGATGGCATAAAATATGAGCTGGATGGAATTGTGTTAAGGGAGTTCATTGAGGGGGATGTGGACCAGTGCGCGGTGATTGGGAAAAAGGTTTACTCGCTTCAGAGAAAGTTTGAAAAAGGAGAACTTCAACCCCTGAAAAAGGCAGTGATAACAAAGCTTTCCTCGCAGGACAAAGAAACAGCAGTGCATGCCGCGAATGTCTGCGGCTGCGACATCGCAACAGTTAAAATGTGCCGTGGCTATGTTCTAAAGGTAAAACCATTGGTTGACTTGCTCATTTACAACAAGAAGACTGGCGAGAACCTCTTTGAGGAGGTATCTGCCTTGTTCGCTGAAAAAACTGGTTTGAGAAAAACTGAAGGAGAGCTGGTTTAGGTGAGTGACAGCAAGAAGTCCCTTGTTGTAATTGCCTCAAGCCATTACAACAAGAAAAACAACAAGGTGCTCATTGAAGAAGCAGAAAAGGTATTTGAAAAGTTTTTGTTCGCTCCAATCAACAAGATTAGTATTGTTGAAGAAAAAGGCAAACCAAAGCTCTTGTTCAGGGGGCAGAACCTGTTAGAGTTTGATGCGTGCTATCCGCGCTTTGGCTCCCGGGACCATTTTATGGGTGAAGCGGTTTTAAGCATTCTTGACCGTTCTCCAGTTTACACCCCTGTTTCACTGCGTGGCTTTCAGCTCTCAAACCACAAGTATTATTCTATAAAAAAGCTGGCTGAGGAAAAACTGCCAACCGTGCTGACTGCCCTCTCCATTTCCCCGCTTGTGGTTGAAAAGATTTCAAGAGAGTTCAGCTTTCCGCTTGTCTTAAAGCTCATAAGCGGGTTTGCTGGCAAGGGCGTGATGCGCGTTGAAAATGGTGCACAGCTGAAATCAATCCTTGACACCGTTCACCTGTTCGAGGAATACATTGCAACCCAAAAATACGTTGAAGGGCACTCAAGCGATGTGCGCTGCTATGTTTTTGGCGAAAAGGTTCTAACGGTTAAAAGAGTTGGCGCAAAGGGTGACTGGCGCGCCAACATTTCACGCGGGGGAACTGCAAAGATAATCCGGGGCCCAAAGGCAATGCAGGAGGCAGCGGTCAGGGCCGCAAAAACCCTGGGCTTTGAAATCTGCGCTGTTGATTTTATCCAAACCAAGGCAGTTAAGGAGGGCTTTGTCATAATTGAAGCAAACTTCCAGCCAGGTCCGTTCAGGAAATTCCTCGGAAACCGCGTTCCAATGGAAATGATGCAGTACATCCGCTCAAGGCTCGAGAAAAAGAAATAAGCCTGGCAAAAGCCAAAGAGCAAGCTTTAATAACTAAAGAGTCCTTTTTTTATCATGCCAAACCTAAAAAAAGCATTGCTTTTTTTTCTCGGGTTGGTGGCTGTGTATCCTGTGGTTTTTGCCAGCACAACCGCTTTTAATGATTTGATTGTCCTCTTTGTGCTTGTGCTGCTTTTTTATCCCGTTTTTGCCTGGAATATATTAGTAGTATTTTTGGTTCAGAAAGTTTTCCTCAAAGACTTTTTTAAAAAAATGCGGTTTGATGAAATACTGGGCTTTTTTGCAAAAATAACCATTATTTGGTTTGCAGGAGTTATTCCTGGTTCTTTTTTTATGACACTAAGAACTGCTTTTTATTTGAGCTTTGCAGTTTACGCCCTGCCAATCACTGCCTTTGAATTCCTTTACCTGATGAGAAAAATGTCCAGGAAAGAGGCTGGAATTCTGGCCTTGTCACTGGGGCTGCTGTCTAACCCTGCTCTTTTTAGTCCAGTTCTGGGATTGCTGAACGCACAGCTTAAACTAGTAATGACAACGCTCGTGGTTATCTCTCTTTTAATTATAATGCCAACAGCTGTTCTTTACAGGTTATGGAAAACAAGAAAAACAAGAGGAAAAGACAGGCAGGCTCTTGTCTGGCTGATAATAGTTATAACTTTGTTTTTGGTCTCAGCAGCCTTTTGGTATCTTATAAGCATACCCCAGTCCCCTGCCTATGCCGTGTGCGAAAATTTTAAGACACAAGTAAGCGCCATGTGCGCTGTGAAACCAAACAGGGAGCTTTGCGAGGGCGTGGAGTACAGAACAGTTCTGCCAGGGCAGCTTGGCACAGACAACCAGTGCGTTTGGGACAATGAGCGTGGGCGGTGTGCTGTCAACGAAAAAGAGATTAACTGGAGCGACTCAGATTACTGCAATTAAACCCTGTGCTTGTCGCATGCAAAAAAACCTCGCTTGAAACCAAGCTTTCCCCGCTTACAATGGTCCTTCAGTTCTACAACGAAATAAGAGCTCACACCATATCAGAATTTTTTACCAACCAGAGACTCATATCCACACTGAAGCTAGGCATTCACCCAGACAGGTTTTTTGATAAAGCAGTGCCTGTTTAGGGGAAGCGAGCTTAAGATGCCAATTTAAAGCCAGTCAAGCAAATTAGCTAATAGAGACTGGGTGCTGTGGAAATCATGGAGAGTCTTTATGAGCCAGAGAATTATGCTAAAAGGGTAAAGGGCTTGTTGAGAGAGTGTGAATCTTATGAGATAAGGATTGGTCCGCATATAAGGCTCCAGAGAATGCCGCTACGGCAGATAAAAATTGAAGATGTTTGGTACAACATCCAAAACCCAGAGAAGTTGTATTTTGCCAAGAAAAGAAAAAAATCAAGAAAAAATGAAGAAA
>CAZGDN010000013.1:0-2501 GCA_964525235.1 uncultured archaeon
GTGTGTTTTCACGTTGAGTATGAGTTTTGTTTTGTTGTCTGTTAAAAACAGTGTTTTAGTGTAGTTTTTGACTTTTGCACCGTCAACGCGTTTGAGGTAGTGGTGTGATGGGTTGGTGTTGCTAAAGCCTGTTCCGTCAATGCTTGCTTCAACGTCTTTCAGGTTTAATAGTTTTCCACAGGCTCTGACCATTTTTTCAAAGATGCGCTTGTTGATGCGTTGCATGAACTTTTGCAGTGTGGTAAAGTGTGGTATGCGTTTGATTCCGAGCATGTGTTGTAAGTGATTCTCTGAGGCTATTTGCACGAATCGCCTGTATGAAACGTTGAGTTTTTCTTTGTAGATTAAGAGAAAAGTGTGAACAAAGTTGCCGTACATTTTCTTGGAAAAGTTAGAGAACTGCACTGGGAACTTTATTTCTTCAAAAACCCGCGTGCTTAAGTTATAAAAACCTGAGACTCTTATTGGGTATAAAGCGTTCATTTTATCACCAATTAGATGAACGCTTTTTCTATTTATAAAGGATTTCTACAGAGCCTATTGAGGGGTGGGATTGTAATGGATTTCGGTTTTTGGCAAAGCGAATCAGGCGTGCAGAAAAGGAGGAGCAATTCAACTACCTGTTGGAATTCATCGAACAAGCAATGCTTTTTTCATTTAAAACCCAATTCGCTACGTGCTTCCAACACGCCAATGAGTAATAAAAATCTTTTGCACAATAAGTTCGTTAGCTTAACGTTGACTCTCAGAGAGTTTAAAAAAGGGTGAATGAATTGGATGTGGCTGAATTTTATCCAAAAGAAGCAAAAGCAGTCGTTTCAGTTAACCCAAAAATTTTTCCACTGGAAGTAATTTATGCTGCGGCATATGTTTTACTGGACAAGGCTTATTTTATTCTCAGTGGGGACGCCGAAAAAGAAATCAAGGTAGTGATTCGGGCAAAAAACGAAAAAGCAGGGAAAAAAGAGCTTGAACTGATTTCGCTCAAGTTTCATGATGAATTGATAAATTATGCAACTTATGTAGTGCAGGCTGCGAGAAATCAAGCCGTGAGAGAAGCAATCATTAAAAGAGCGCTTGCAACAAATACTAGTGAAAGTGATGAAACAGAGTACTTGCCAGAACGGGAGGAAGAGGAATTAGGGAAGGAAACCCCGCGAGAGGAACCAGAAGAAGACTTGTTTTTGGATGACCCCGAGGGGATTGCAAAGCCTTGGACGCCTGACAAGGCAAAGGGCTTGAAAAAGCCCATTATCTGAGTGGTTAAATGTGCATTTCAGTCAATGAAAAGACAAATTCTGTGAACATAAATCTTTCAAAGGATTTCTATTCCTCTGAATCCATTGACAAAGCAATTGGGCTCTGTGAAAACGCTGAATTCACCAAAAAAGACACTGACAAGCATTATCTGGTTTCAATAAAGCCAAGCGAAAAAATTGATTTGAGAAAAACTGCTTTAGAGTTCTGTAACCTTTTAATTGCTGCTTCAAGAGGCAAACTGCTTTAAACTTGTTTCACGCAAAGTTAGTAAATATGTATACAGGCAACCCCCCTTCAAAAGTGGAAATTTTAATGAACTGGGAATGCAACCAGCGCTGTGTTTTTTGTTCGGTGGGCCACAAAATTGTCCAAGATGGCGGAAGCAGGAAATGGAGCGAAATAAAAGAAGACTTAAAACGCGCTGAAAAAAACGGAAAAGACATTGTTTCTTTTTCCGGTGGCGAACCAACAATAAGGAAGGACCTATTGAAAGGCGTTGAACTCGCAAAAAAACTCGGGTTTGAAACAATAGAAATTCAAACCAATGGCTGTATGTTGAAGTACCCTGATTACACTAAAAAACTTGTTAACGCGGGAGTTAACAGAGTTCTTGTTTCAATTCACGCGCCGAATGCCGAGTTGGAAGACTTTTTAACACAAACAAACGGCTCGTTTAATGCAAAAATTCAGGGCTTGAAAAACCTTGAAGAATTAAATGTTGAAAAGAGAACAAGCACAGTGATAACCAAGTTCAATTACAGGGCGCTGCCTGAAACCGCAAAACTTCTTTTAAAATTCAAAAAGAACACGAAAAGCAACCACCTAAATTTTGTGATTCCAGACGGGTTTGCTAAACAAAACTTTGAAACCATAGTGCCCACATTAAGCGAAGTTAAACCATTCCTAAAAAAAGCATGCGACTTGCTTGAAAAAGGAAACCTGAACCTTTTTTTGCACAATATTTACCCCTGTATTCTCCCCGAATACGTTGCATCCATGTCGGAATTGGCTACAACTGACACCTTGTTAATCGGGCCAGGTTTTGAGGCAAACCTTCAAGAAAACAGACACAAGTACAGGTCAAAGGGACCACAGTGCCAGAACTGCAAGTATTTTCAACTGTGCACAGGCCCATTTAAGTCTTATACCGACAAACGCGGTTTCAGCGAGTTTAAGCCAATTCATGGAAAAAAACTTCAGAAAGACAACTTCAGGGTGAAAAAGTATTAAGTAACACACTC
>CAZGDN010000013.1:2601-24812 GCA_964525235.1 uncultured archaeon
TACTACGGCTTCCAAAATTTTGTTGTATGAAAAAACAGAAACTAGTTACTTACAACAAACTTTTGCCCCAGCTAAAGCCGGGGGCTTCTGTCGTGGAAGTGTGAATTTGATGAAAAAAATTATGATCTCAAAAAAGGAGTTGAAACATGCTTTTCGATTGGTTGAAGAAAAAAAAGCAAAAAAAATTAGCCTCGTTTTTCCTGAGAACAGCCAGGATAAATTAAGCAAAATCGCTCCCTTGCTGCAAGAGTTGGTAGATGACTGCATAATGGAAAACGTTGAAGTTTCAGTGGAAAACATCCCTTACTGTTTTTTGGTTGGCCTGGAACGCTACATCAAAGAAGTCAAAGATCCTAGGAAAGAAAAACCCGAAAAGTGCAGGGATTGCAAACACTTTGCAAAATGCAGCGGTGTCTGGAAATCTTACTTGAAGAAAAACAGCGAGAGCGAAATAGTTCCGGTTAACGGGAAAAAAATTATAACAGACAACGAGAGATGCTTTATTGAAATACTTTCAAATAAAAAAACCGCAAGCACCCGTGAAATAATCGAGGCGAAGAATGCTCCTAAGTTTAGGGGTTTGTGCGCCCACTGTGTCGGAAGCGATGACGTGATTTTGACTGGTAATTCATTGGTTGAAAAAGGCATAGTGGAAAAAAAATTCACTGAAAACGGGTACGAGTGGAGCCTTTCAAAGAGGGGGTTTGATGGGCTTTGAGGAGGATTTTCCCCTGCTTGGAAAAAGAATCAGCGGGAAAAAAATAATTTATTTTGACAACGCGTGCAGTACTCTCCGCCCCAAACAGGTAAGCGAAGCAATGCAGTCATATTTTACAAGTCACCCTGGCTGCGGTGGCCAGCGCTCTTCTCATTATTTCAGCAAGCAAACAGAATTGAAATGCAGGGATTCAAGAAAAAAAACAGCAAGCTTTATTGGCGCCAAAGAAAACGAGGTGGTTTGGGCAAAAAACTCAACTGAGGCAATAAACCTTGTTGCAAACACCATTAAACTAAAAAAGGGGGAAAACGTTGTTTGCAGTGTTTTGGACCACCACAGCCTTTTATTGCCCTTCCAAAAAAGATGTTTGGAGGAAAAGGCAGAGCTGAGAATAGTTGAATGCAAAAAGGACTGCACTGTGACAGCGGAGGCATTCTCTGAAAAAATTGACAGCAAAACAGTGCTTGTGGGGATAACACATTCTTCAAACGTGACCGGCGCCGATTCGCCAGCAAAAAAAATAGTAAAAGCTGCACACGATGCAGGCGCGCTAGCCTTTGTTGACGGTGCTCAGTTCGTGCCACACCATGAACTGAACGTGAAGAAATTAAACCCTGACTTTTACTGTTTTTCAATGCACAAAATGCTCGGACCAAGTCTGGGGGTGTTGTATGGAAAAGAAGAAGTATTGGAAGAACTTGGCTCGTTCATGGTCGGAGGGGACACCGTTAAAGACGTAAAATACGAAAACGGCAGGATCAAGCCCGCTTTTTTGCCGGCTCCAAAAAAGTTTGAAGCAGGATTGCAAGATTATGCGGGAATAATCGGAAGCGCCGCGGCAATTGATTTTCTTGAAAAAATTGGGTTTAAAAAAATTGAAAAAAAAGAAAAAAGGCTTTCAAGGGAAATGCTGAGGGGATTACAGGGTTTAAAAAATGTTAAAATAGTCGGTCCGCCACACAATAGGTCGTCTGTTTTTTCCCTTGTATTAAACAAAAAAACAAGCCCAAAGGACATTGCAGAATATCTTGACACCGAGCTTGAAAGCCACAGGATAATGACAAGAGCAGGGGCACACTGTGCAAACCCGCTTCACTATTTTATCGGTTTGAATCCCGGAAAAGGCGAGGGAACACTGCGGGCCTCGCTTTACTTTTATAATTCAGTGGAGGAAGCAAGGATTTTTTCGGATGAACTCTCGAAAGTGCTTGAAAAGGTGAACTGATTGCCGGAAACCGCTTTGGTAGAACTGCTTGTGGGATTTGCGTGCAACAACAATTGCAAGTACTGCTCTTTCGGGACTGAAACAAGAAACCGCAACAGAAAAACCTGCGAAATAAAACAAAGCATTCTGGAAGCAGCGAAAAAAAAAGCGGAAATAATCGGCTTTACGGGGGGCGAGCCCACCATTCGAAGAGACATAATTGAACTTGTTGAATTCGCGGAAAAGCACGGCTTTCGAACTATACGGATTCAGACAAACGGGAGAATGCTTTCAAATAAGGGATTCGCGAGAAAAATAATCAGTGCTGGTGCAAACTATTTCAAGATAACGGTTAACGCTCACAAAGCAAAAATACACGACATGCTCAGCCAAGTTCCCGGCTCTTTCAGCCAAACAATTAAAGGTATTAAAAACGTCAAGTCAATGAATAGAATAGTCGAAGTAAACATACTGGTTAACAAGCAAAACTATAAGTTTTTGCCCCAAACAGTAAAGTTTCTCATTGGGCTGGGAATATCCCAGTTTACGATAATTTACCCCACTTATATTGGAAACGCATTTAAAAACAAGGAAGAAATAGCCGTTAGCTTGGGTGAAGCGGTTCCATTTATAAGAGAAGCGCTCAGGATAGCGGAAGACTACAATCTTGACAAAGCGGTAACAGTGAACATTCCGCCTTGTTTTTTGCCTGAAAGAGCCTCAAACGAGTTAAACTCTTTGAAAACAAAAGTCATTGGCCCAGAATTCAGCGTTCACCTCGATGAAAAAATGAAAAAAGAAAAAGTAAAACTCCCACAGTGCAAAAAATGCAAGTTCTCCAACCTGTGCCCAGGCATTCGCCGAGACTATGTGAAAGTGTTTGGGGCAAAAGATGTGAAACCTGTGCCTGGCAAAAAAATCGCTTCTCTGAAAGACCTACACTAAAACGCCCTTTAACTTTTCCGGATTCAAATTGCTTGGCTTCACCTGGCTAGGCCCAAGAATTTCCAGGTATCCTTTCCTGAACCCACGGCACAAGCCGTTAAGAGAACAGCCTTCACATTGCTTGGCTTTTTCTTTTTGCGCATGAAGCCTTTGAGTTTTGTTATTGCAGAGCTTAATTAATTCAATTGAATGGGACTCTATTCCTTTAAGGTGGCACAAGGGCACACCATCAACCAACACCCTGAGTTTGTTGCGTTCACAGTATTTTACGGCTTTTAAAAGCTCTCCATCCATTTTGTTCAAGTCGGGAACCAGCCATTTTTGCTGCAAGCAATTCCCACGAAGCTTAACGGTATTGAATTCCAATAAGCCGATTCCCGAAAACCTTTGATGGACAAAACGCGCAAAATCAAACAGGCTTTGCTGGTTAAGCGAACAAATAACATGGGTTATTCTTACGTTTGCACCACAATCGAGCAGATTTTTAACTCCCAAAAGCCTTTTTTCCAGCAAACCAGAAGTGTTTGTTATGCGATCGTGAATGCTTTCCAAGTGGCTGGGAATTGAAATGTTAAAAATTGAAATGCCCAGCCCAGCGAACGACTTCGCTGTTTTCATCCTGTAAAAAAGAGAGCCGTTTGATTGAAGTTCTATTTCTTTTATTCCCTGTTTCCCCGCGAGCCTGATGTACTCTGGGAGTTCCCTGCAAAGCAGGGGTTCACCGCCAGTGAAAACTATTTGATCGCGCTCTGCTTCAATCTTTTTCTTGACTTTTACAGGCAAGTCAGCCTCGTTTCGGCTTGCGCTGCAGTAAATACAGTTCATGTTGCACTCGCGGTTAACAGGGATAATTGAAGACATCAAAAGAATCATTACTTAAAAACACTTTTATTTGTATTTTTATTGGTAAAACATGGAATGGCCTATTACTTTTGCATGCAACAACAATTGCATTAACTGCATTCTTGACACCAGGCAAACAAAGTACAAGGGAGAGCCCTTTCTGAAGCAAATCCAAGAAGTCCTGCAAAAAGTGCCCGGGGGAGAAACAATCAGCCTGACCGGCGGCGAGCCAACAATAAGAAAAGAATTCTTTGAAATTCTGCGGATTGCAAGAAAAGAAAACCCCAAAAACTTTATCTTTATTGTCAGCAATGGGCGAATGTTTTCAAACAAAAAATTCACGGAAAAGCTCGCAAGCATGGACCTTGAGCCACTGAGGCTTGGCATCCCGATTTACAGCCACAAAAAAGCGGTTCACGACCGCATAACCAGAGCAAGCGGTAGCTGGACTGAAACCACTAAAGGGCTTAAAAACTTGCTCGCAAAAGGATTTGATGTAGAGCTTCGAATACTGGTTCAAAAAAGCAACTTCAGAGAATTGGATGAAACAGCCAGATTCATTGCAAAAGAGTTCTCAGAAATAGAACGCGTTACATTCATTAACCTGAAATACACGGGAAATGCATTTATTAACAGGAAAAATGTCTTTGTCAAGTACAGCGAAGCGGTTCCCTTTGTGCAAAACGCGGTCGACGTGCTCTTGGACCACAAATTTGAGGTAAAACTATTCCATTTCCCTTTATGCATTCTCAAAAAAAAATACTGGCCGCTTGCAGAAGGCATTACAAAACAAGAAGTAGAACTTTTTTTGCCAAAAAAATGCGAATCCTGCAGTGAAAAAAGTAGGTGTCCTCGGATTTGGAAGAGTTACATTCCATTAGCCGGAACAGACGAATTCAAGCCAATTAAGCGAAAACAAAAACATTTAAAGACTTAAAGTCTAATAGTACTGCATGAGAGAAAAAAGGGAAATTGTTCCTAAAATAAAAAAGAACATTAAATCCTTTTTGATTGAAGAAAGGGGAAGTATTTCAAAGCATAAAATGATTACCCTGGGGGCGTTCCTAGGCTCTGTTTCACTGCTTAAAATATTGCCCGAAGTAGCAGCAGCACACTCAAACGCGTTCAACGTTAACTGGGACGGCGGAACTATAACCGCTCAGCATGGACACCACGCATCTCATTCATCACACAGCTCACACTCATCACACAGCTCACACTCATCACACAGCTCACACTCATCACACGGCTCACACTCATCACACGGCTCACATGGAAGCTGCCACTCAAGTTGCCACAGCAGTTGCCACTCAAGTTGCCACAGCAGTTGCCACTCAAGTTGCCACTCAAACTGCCACGCAAGCTGCCATGGAAGTTGCCACGACAGCTGCCACAGCAGTTGTCACGCCAGTTGTGGATCTTGTCCATTTTTGTTTGTTTGGACTGGTAAAAAATTCGTTGTTGAAAACAACGTACTGCCGGAATCCGAACTGTTGGATTCAGAGGATTCAATGGCAAGCGACATATATCGCCTTGAATCCACTCCGGAGTTAAACAATGGAAATTACTTGTTGCAATTGGAAGAATTTGAAAAAGAACACTCAAAGTTTGAAGAATTTGAGCTGGTCAAAGTGAGTCATTCAAGCAAAGTCCAAATTGGCACGTGCAATGGCAAGCTTGTTTCGTTTAACAAAATAATCAAGCCTGTTTTAGTAGAGTCAGGCAAGAAAAAAAACTGGACGAAGGAACTGACAAGCAAAAGCGACTTTGAAGCATTTGAAGGAAAAGAGGGGGATGTTCTGAAGGTGAAATTTTCAGGACTCCCAAAAATGAAAAACCCATGCTTAGTTATGCGGGCTTCCCTCAGAGCAAACCATCCAAGGATTGACAGGATAGTTGACTCAATTGAAAAGAACAGCCACGACCCCAAAAAACTCGAAAAAGTTCTTGCTGCAATAGCAGCCGGCGCGGGAATTGTATCGCTTGCAAGCGAAGCGCAGGCGAGTGTAATCAAGTCAATAAATATCAACATGGCTCTGAAAAGTGGCTCTGAGAAGAAAACAGTGAAAATAGTGCACCCACGTGAACTGTTTTGCAATGGCTTGTTTGAACTGCCAAAAATGGTTGAAAATGATTTAGAAATAGAACTTGAGTGGACTAAAAGCCACAACCTTTGCTTTATCGGGCTAATTGACGCCTCAAAGCCAAACCAAAAAGATGTTCACATTGAAAGACTGAAGCCTGTTGAAATCATTCACTCCAAAACAGGCAAAATTGACCCAAACAAATTGGATAAGAGTCAAGCGGAACTGTTCCCTGGCCAAGCCATGACTTTAAAGTTTCCATCTGGCAAGAGCAAAACAAGCGAGAAAACCTTCTTTTTCAAGTGCAGTGGTCGCTATGACCGCATCTCTTAGCTGGAAGCGTAAAATTCGGCTTTAAAACCAAGGTGCTCTCTTTGCCACAACCAAGGCGTTATCCCCCCACTAAAGCGAGAAGCAGCACCACGCCAATGTTTTTTTAGTAAAAAATCTGATTGATTTTTTATTTAAATATTTTTTCCTGGTTTGCAAGACAATATTTTACAAATTCTCCCTTGTAAGAAAATTCTCCAGACTCTAAAACTCTGAAATAGTTTTCAGGCAACAAGACCCTCAGTCTCTTTTCTCCATATTCGGTTAACTCCTTTTTGCAAAAGCCCTTCCTAAGCACTTGCCTCCATGTTTTAATCAAAGTATTTAAATCGGCCGTGATTTCACCGGATTTTAAAGAAGGGATTCCATCACACAAGATTCTTTCGATTCTTTCAATCTTTTCCTGCGGCAAAGAGTTTTCTTTGGCTTTTTCTTTTAAGTCTTCAATGTTTTTGACTCCAAACAAAAAAACAAGATTCCAAATATAATCACTTTGATACTCAGAAACAGCGGTTAAGCTTGATATCCATGCATTCATAAAAGCCGTTTTTTCATCAGTTGAAATTAATCCAAGCAAGCCAGCGCTTGAAAGAAGACACTTTTCTTCACGGGAAAAAGTCCTGTTTTCCTTTGACATGTTGTCTTCCTTGAATTTTGAGTAAAGCTCTTTCACTCTTTTTTCGAGTTCACTGCTTGGTTTGAAACTGGGGTCATCCGCTTTCGACAATAAAATAAATTCATTAATTTCACACGCACTGCACTGTTCCCAGTTTGAGCACTTTTGTTGGATTACTGAAATATCAGCTTTAAGTAAATCTGGATCTACCCCCTTTTGTTTTATAACCCCTATAACAACATGGGGGCTTAGTGAGCCGCCACTGCTATCAAAAGCCGCCAGGTATTCCTTGGTGTAATCGCCTGTTTTTCTGCAGTACCCGCCCTTATCATTTTCGCTTAAAACTAGCGATTGACAATAAAGAGCTCTTGGTTCCCTATAATGAGTCAAGGACATTTTTTTGTTGACTTTTTTGCATTCCAGAATATATTTTTCGGGGTTGCAGACTCTTTCAACGCTTAAAAAATCAAGCCAAAGGCACGGGTCCTCAAATGAAAAAACTTCATCAAAAGAGGGGATAGAACAAATTTCTTCAAGTTTGCTGTTTTTTAGGTATTCCCCTTTTCTCACATCGTACTTGAAAAAATCGTTGTCTAAAAACTCAAATGCCTTTAACTGGTTTGCTAAAAGGGATATCTTTTTTCTCCCAGTAACTGATTCAAAATCAACTGTTTCCAAGGCTTCGAGAAGTCGCTTATTCTCTGACCCTGCTCTCTCAAAAACCCCTATCTTGCGTGTTAATTCTATAAAATTGAGCAAGTTTTCTGCATAATGCATTTCAAAAAACGCGTCCTTTTTTTGTTTGTCTGAGGGGGAAAGCAAACTTTCTTTATAAAACAAAAACCGCTCCTTAAAATTAGCATTTTCAAAAATTGCCCGCCCATCTGCTTTGTCGTTTCCTTCAAGTTCAAAGAAGTAATCAGCATAAGGCAGCAAATAATCTTCCATTAGCGTTGGCGATGCAAACCAATTTTTTTTGGGCTCGCTTTCCAAAGCCCTAACTTTTTTGCTCATCATGGCTTTTCTTTCGCTCGAAAGAGAATAGCTGTTTTGCTGCGCGAGTTTTTTTCTTGCAAGCTCAAGGTAAACAAAGTCAGCAAAATTCGAGTCACTTCCAAGCTTTACTTCGTTTGTGTCATTAAAAACACTGGGCACATCTTGAGCTAAAAAAGCACCAGAAAACGAGTCATGAAAAAATATGAAAAAAACTGTAACCGCAACCAGCAAGGCAACAGCAATGACTGCTGTTTTTTTGTCCGACAAACCCATATCAAACCAGCTTGAATACCACACACATTGGTACAAAATCAAAAAAAAGGTAATGCCAACACGAATATATAACTTATGCAAAACAGTTTTTTATTATGAACACATTTAAGCCAAAATCGTTTCACTTGCAGTGGCACATAACCGAAAGATGCAACCTCAAATGCAAGCACTGTTATTTTGACCCTGTTTACCTTAAAAACGAACTTTCAATGGATAAACTGCTTTCATTTTTGGAACAATACCTTGAGCTTATGAAAAAATGGGGTCTTGACAGGAAAAAAAACCGGGTCTCCATAACCGGGGGGGAGCCCCTTAAGAGAAATGATTTTTTTGAACTGTTTGAAATGCTTTATGAAAACAGGGAAAAAACGCGTTATGCCCTGATGACAAACGCCACCACTCTCGAAAAAAAGACGGTTAAGCGAATTGCCGAACTAAAACCGGAAAATGTACAGGTAAGCCTTGAAGGGATAGGGAAAGCAAACGATCAAATAAGGGGAGAGGGAAGCTTTGAAAAGGCACGGGCTGGCATAAGACTGCTTGTCAGTGAAGGGCTCAATGTAAGCATTTCAATGACAGTGACAAGGGCAAACCTCAACCAGATTCCGGGCATGCTGGACTTTTGCAAAAAAGAAGGAATAAGGTCAATAGGAATCCGAAGATTGGTTCCAATTGGAAGAGGTGAAAAAATTAGGAGCCTCATGCTTTCCCCAACCGAAACAAAACGGCTTTACCAGTATATCCTAAAAAAACAGCAGGCAAATGATAATCCCCTTTTTAGAATTGGCATTGGGTGTGAAGGCGGCATCGTGAGCCAAGAGGGCCTATTTAACCCAAAAACCTGTTCAGCCGGCTATAACTCCATCACTGTTCTCCCGAACGGGGATGTTTTCCCATGCAGGAGACTGCCCCTGAAAGCAGGCAACATCCTTGAAAAAAGCCTTGAAGACATTTATTATTCCTCAAATGAGTTAATCAAGCTCAGAAACTTGAACAACTCAGATCCTGCCTGCAAAGCGTGCCCTTACTGGATCGAGTGCAGGGGTGGAGCAAAGTGTGTTAGCTTCGGTTATTTTTCAAACCCCTTTGCACCAGATCCACAGTGCTGGCGTTTATTCGAAAAACTTCCGCACTCCCACTTTGAGCCAAAAATATCAGAAAATCAAAGATTAGACGAAGAATTTGTTGAGGTGAAATGAATTGCCCAAAGGAAAAAAAGATTACATTGTCTTTTACAGAAGCCTTGAACACTATGAAATACTCGGTTTTGTAAGGGCTCTTTCCCAAGAGGAAGCGATAGAAAACGCAAAAAAAAGCCTTTTGGAAAAATCAAAGCACTATGGAGTGAGAAATGCAATGCTGTTTGAGATAACAAACGGCGTAGAGATTTCTTTCAATCAAGAGAAACGCTTTCTTTGAAAGTGATTTTATCAGACGGCTTATCCATCTTTACAGAATAACAATCAGTTTCACAACACCACTTCAGAGAAAAAGTTTTGCCCAGAAGACTGGAACAACTCGCGGTTGAAAGCGTTTTTGTTTCACCAACTAAAAGGGGCGATTGGACATTGTAAATGTTTTGCCCGCTTGAAACGGGAACCGAAACTGAGGTGAAAGAAACAGTTTTCTTGCCAGAGTTGTGAAAAGGAATAACCACCCTTGAATTAATGCAGGCCCACTGCCCATAGGAAAGCAAACAATCTTGTGAAATTGGCTTGTTTTTCTCCGGTGAAAAATCGGACATTAAAAAATGAACAATTCCCCCGACAAACACAAATGCAAGAAAGAAAAGGGGCAAGACCCCGGTTCTTTTTCCTTGTTCTTTTTTTATTCCAGTCATTTAACCACCTACGCAACTGGAACAAGTTCTTCAAGCCCTCTTTTTTCAGCGTATTCCTTGAAAACTCCTTCACATATTTGGTTATACTTGCACCCGAAGCATTGTGGGCCCTTGACCCTGCCGTTTTCCGCCCTGTTTTTTTCAACTTCCAGGTCTTCGAATTCCGGCCCAATGTGCTGTTCTGCCAGTCTTCCTTTCGCCTCTAACTCGCCCACGTTTTTAAGCGAACAATAAAGATAGCACAATGGAACATACCTAAAAACACAGTGTTTCACCCCGTTCATTTTTGCTATACCCACAACTTTTGGGGGAAGCCCGATTAACTCACTTAAATGAGGAACTATCTCTTCAAAGTTTTCATACGCGTTCCCGCGAGGGTGCGGAAAAATAAATTCCATGCCATCTGCCCCCAGCTTGGCGTTTAACTCCGCAATTTGGGGCAAAAGCTTTATGTTGTACTTCGTGATTGTTGTGTTTGTGCAGATATATATTTTTTCTGACATTGAGCGGATGTTTTTTACGCCCTCAATAGCTTGGGCAAACGAGCCCTTTACCCTTGTAAGAAAATCATGAATCTCAGCGGTGGGGCCATGAATTGAAAAAACTATCGAGTTAAGGCCTGCGTCAACAATGCGCTCGGCGTAATCCCTATTTGAAAGCATTCTCCCATTAGTGGTAATGCTGATTGTCTCAAACCCTATTTTTTTGGCAAATTTAATCAATTCAATAAGATCTTTTCTAATAGTTGGCTCTCCACCGAGAAAGTCAACAAATTTTGAGCCTCTTTTTCTTGCCCTGACAAGCTGTTCTTTTGCGTCCAATGTTTTCATGGGAGGAAGGTCTCGCTTATCCCCACAATAACAAAACCTGCAATTATTGTTGCACTTGTAGCCCAGTAAAAGAGCTGTTTTTTTTTCAACCAATGAAACCACCAAAACTTAAAGTGGAAATTTTTTAATAATCTGTCGTTTGAGTCATCCAATGATTGCGGTTATAAAATCCGTTTTCAAAATAACGGTTAAAATATAGCCAGCGAGAATAAAAACCGCAAAAGGCTGAACCCTGTTAATTAAAAGGGTGGAAAAGGGGATTTTTTTATCCTGCCTCAGTTTTTTTATTTTCTCAATGTCTTTCTCGGTTAAAAACTCGCGGTTGTGAATTGCTTTTTCAAGCCTGTTACTCATAAAGGATATGAGGCTTGTGTTAAGGGAACTCACCCGCGCAAAGCCGCCTTCCCTTTCAACAATTGTTTCAGCCGGACTCATACCGGGCTTAAGGCCTTTAATTGGAACCCTGTAGGTGTAAATCTTGAATGCAATAAACAAAATGAAAAAGCGGAAAAAAATAAAAACAAAAAGTGTTGAAAAAAATTTCCAGGCAAAAGATAAGGAATAAATCGAGGAATAATCCAAAAGCACCCTTAAAACTCCAAGTCCAATAAAGAGAAACTCGATTTTTTCACTTAAAAACCGCCCCAAAGCCCCAAATGCAAAAAACATGAGTGCTATTGTCAAAAAATAGTCTAACTGAACCGAGAGCCCTGCACTCAAAAAGTGAATGCCTCGCATAACAAACCAAACAAACCCGAAAAGGATTGTGCTAAGCATTAAAACATTATAAGGCTCAAGGGAAAACTTTAGGGATTCAACTAAAATTTTAAACCTGCTTTTTACAGCAATAACTAGAAGCATGAGGAGAAAAATCGGCACGAAAATGTTAACCAAAAAAGAAAAAACAAGCCCGTTTGCAGAATGAAGTTCCACAGGCAACAATAAGAAAAGAACTGAAAACATCTTTGCGTCCCCTGCCGGCCATATTCCTATAACCCACAAAAAAACAGAAATGCACAGCGCATAAAAAAAAACCGTTATTGCCCCCATGGGGTTCTGAACAAACCCAGCATTGTAAACAATGCCCAAACCCAAAAGAAGCGCCAACAACTTATTTGGGATGAACCCTGTTTTAAGATCCAAAATCGAAATATAGAATGAGACAAAAACCGCTGCTGCAAAGAAAAAATAGAACAAAGCAAACACTAACCATGCTTAGAGCGCTTGAGCCACTTGAAAAATAGGCTCTTGTATCTTTCGGAAAACAAAAGCTTTTGAAATATGTGACTTATTAAGCCACTCATCATCTTGCAACGGGCGTCCATCGCAAGCTTTGAAACAATTGTACCCTGAGCTTTAAAGGTATAAATTGGACAAATCCCGCAATAGGGATTCCAAACACAGTTATCGCAGATATAGTTTTTCTTCGACGAAATATCCATCATTGCCTTTAAAGACTCGTTTTTGAACAAGTCAGAAAAACTTGAAGTGAAAACATTTCCAAGCTTGAATTCTTCAAAAAGCTTTGCTTCATCGCAAGTAAAAATGTCTCCCTTGTAGTCATAAAGCAATTGCCCAATCGCTGCCCCACAGGGGCTTTGAATGTCAGTAAATCTCGCGTCTTCTTCAAGGAGAATGCGCCTAAGTAAGATTGTTGTCATCAGCTCTCGCAGAACATATGACTCGGTGTTGTTTTTTACAATAACATCGAGTGTTTTTTTGTAGAAATCCACATACTCTTGTGCAGAATACCCTATTTTATCCCAGGCCTGGGCAGCAAAACCAATATTGTTCAAGGGCCTCAGCCATATGTCATGAAACCCGAGGTTTTTGTATTCTTTGACTATTTCCGGACCACAATCAAGCGAATGCCTTGTCAGTGTACATAGAGCGGAAAGATTAAAGTCGTGTGTCCACTCCTCTTTTATCCTACGAATCCAATGAACAACTTCGTCATAGGAACCGGTTCCATCCAAGTACTTTCGGTTATCGTCATGGAGTTCTTTCGGGCCATCAAGCGATGTTGAAAGCCCTATCACCTTTCTAGTCTTTAGGCTTTTGATTATTGACTCATCCATCTTTGTCAGGTTTGTGACGAGCGCAAACTTCACTCTTTTCTTCGTTTCCGCTTCTTTTTGTCTTGCATAATCAATTATAAATTCCACGAGCTCGAAGTTTAACAGGCATTCACCCCCCTGAAATTCGATTGTTAGAACAGGGGAAGGGGTTTTAAACATAAAATCAACCGCTGCCTTTGCTGTGTCACGGTCCATGTCAAAACCAGCGCCGCTGTCTGGCTCAGCACGCGAGTGACAATAAAGGCATCTCTGATTGCAACGAAGCGTTGGAACTATTATATGAAGAGAGGTTCCCTGAAAAAGAAAAGAAAAACGCTTTTTGTAAGCTGAAAGAGTTTTGTGAACGCTGTCGGTTGTTATAACTATATTTTTTTCTTTTAACTGGGCTAACAATACGGGGTCTTCCTCTAACTTGTGTAAGCGCAGCAGGTCATATTCTTCAGCGTTCAACAAGACCCACGCGCCGTTTTCAACTGTTACAAGGATGTTGTCTTCATCAAATTTGTGAACATTGTAGCTATTGAGGATGTAGCCCTCTTTTAGCGTTGGAGCAAAATAACTCTTAGCCATAAAACCTAAATAATTGTGAAACCAATGTTTTAAAAAAAGAAACAGGATTATATCAGCTCCAAGGCACTTCGTTAATAGTTTTCACTTTTTTGCCTTTAACTGGCTTGAACTCCGACCAGCCAAATTTTTTTGTATAAATTTTTTCAGGCCCCCTACAAACAAGCTCGTACTTGCACTTGCTACAAACAAGACCCCTTTGATTAAGGCTCTTCCGGTTAACGTCGTCAAAGTTTTCCCTTTCCCCTAAAACATCGCAAACCGTCCTCGTTGGCGCATAAATGCCTTCGTAATGCTTTTCGTTGCCCTTTAAAAAACACAGGGGATAAGAACAGATTGTGAGCATTAACCCTGTTTTTTCAGCTTCCTTGAATGCATCTTCCACAAATGGTTTAACTTCTGACATTCTCGGAAGCAATAAGTCAACGTTTTTTTCTGCATTTCCCATACAGCTCACAAAAGAAATAAGGCACTTGTCAATTCCAAGACTCGAGAACAACCCAACCGCAGCTGGAAGCTCTTTAAAGTTAAGCTTTGTCAGAATAAAGTTTACTGCAACTTTTGAATTAATGGCTTTTAGGTTTTTTATTCCCTGGATGACCTGTTCAAATGCACCGGGAACCTGTGAAGCAAAATCATGGGATTGCTTGGTTCCACCGTGAATGCCTATCATAAACTGTGTTACTCCAGCCAATGCAAGCTCTTTGCATAACTTAGGGTAAGAAAACATTCGCCCGTTTGACTGCAGCACGATTTTTCCAAACCCGGTTTTTCTTGCAAATTTGCAGATTTCAACCAAATCAGACCTAACAGTGGGTTCTCCTCCGCTAATTACCAGTATTGAGTTCCCTTTTTTTGAACCCTTTTCAATGAAAGCTTTAACCTGTTCAAAGGTCATTTCACCCAAAGGCTTGCGGTTAGCCTGCGAACAACACAGGCAATTGTTGTTGCATGCAAAGCCAATCTTCAGCAGCATGCTTTTTTCTGGCATATTGAAAAAAAAACGAGAAATCCTTAAAAATCCAAATAAACAGCAGTCAAATCCATTCAATAATCTGACTCCCAATATAAACTGCTCTTTTTTCCCAGGTGTTTTGCGTTCAACAAAAATATGTTGCCGTTTTCCGAGAACTGCCCCCTGTAAAATGCAATCAAAACTGGTTTTCCTGAAAAAAAACTCACTGCAATCCTTTCCAGGCCATCAGATATTGCAAGCCCTGAAACCAAGTCGACATCACTCCCAACAAGAGGCATTGCTGATTGAAGCTTTGACTCTATCAGCGTTACATTCTTTAATTTCATCAACTGGATTGAGTGTTCACACAACTTTGTCCGTTCCCTGTCTGGCTCTACCCCGACAAAGTGTTTTTTTGGATTCAAAACTGCTAGCGGGACAAGCAGTGCCCCATAGCCTGAACCACAGTCAAGCATTTTATTGAATTCAAGCAAGTCAATCAATCCCGCCATTTTTATTACGTCCCCGCGCATTGACGCAATTGCATTAAATTTTTCGTTTTCAAACAACCTTGAAAAATTTGAAAAATCCGGCTTGAATACCCTTAAAGGGACAAAACCCGGGCTTTTTTCAAAAACCTTTATGTAAATTTCAACAGAAGAACAGGCGTATAATGCCCATAGAATTTTTCTGAATTCTTTTGGAACGACCTTCAGGGGAAAACAAGCGCCTTCCAATAAAAACTCCACGAACGCCCTTGAATTCGAAAAAGACAATTCCTTGCAATGTGAAACAACTGGTTTGTAGTACTCAAGCCCTGATTCGTTTGCCAAAACGTGTTTCTTGTCAGAAATCAGTACATTAAAGCAAAATTTTTGCCAACCCTCTTGGATAAAGTGAACCAGTAAAAGCGAGCGAAGTTCTCTCAAATAACTTGGAATTGGCTTTGGAGAACTGGCTTCTTTTACTAAATTCTCTGAAAAAACAGGCCTTTGGCTTTTTTTCACAAACCTCAGGGGATTCAAGAACAAGTCAAAATAATACTCTTTCCCGCTAAGAGAATCACGCAATATTAAATCAAAAGGCATTAAAGTCACCAAAACCCAAAAAAAAGACTCTCAATTGTTCCCTGCAAACAGGCCTTCAACGCTTTCAATTCTTTTTCCCTTAACTGGTTTGAACTCAGACCAACCGAACAATTCAACGTATTCTCTCCACGGACCTTCACAGACATTAAAATACTTGCAAGCCCTGCACTTTTCCCCTTTCACCCGCCCCCATTTTTTTCTGACTTCATTGAAGTTTTCAGTGAGGCTTACTGGACTTCTGAGTTCAATCGAGGGTTTAAAGCGTTCAGAGCAACACGATTCATATCCCTCCATGAAACAAAAAGGGTATGCTTCCACCATTGTTTTAATTCCTGCTTTGAGGCTAATGGAAACCCCTTTGTGAACAAACTCTTTTACACTGGACATTCTCGGAAGCAATAACTCAACGTTTTTTTCGGCATTGCCCTTTGAATGAATGAAAGAAAACTGCAACGAGTCAACGCCCAAATCCACAAAAAGCTTTGCAGACTCTGGAATAAAACGATAGTTTGGCTTGCAAATCAGCGAATTGACCGCAACGCGCTGACCTAACTTCTTCAAGTTTTTTATTCCTCGAACTGCTTGTTCAAATGACCCGGGCGCGCGTGAAATCGCATCATGAACATCAGGACTAGGCCCATGGATTGAAACCAAGAACCTGTCAACGCCTGCGTCAACAAGCTTTTTGCAAAAATCAGGGTAAGAAAGCATTCTCCCGTTTGTCTGGACATGAACCCTTTTGAACCCAATCTGTTTAGCGTGCAGGACCAATTCGCCCAAGTCAGCCCTGATTGTTGGCTCGCCGCCAGTGAAAACGACATCTGTACAGCCATTCTTAACTCCAGACAACAAAAGTTCTTTTGCCCTGGCAGTTCCAATGTCTCCAAGGTGACTATAACGGGTTTTAGTGCAACAAACACAGTTTGAATTGCATGAAAACCCGAGAATTAGATGTAAGTGCTTTGCGGGCATAGAAAAAACACGTTAAAAACATATTAAAAATTAATTTCTGCCCCCTAAGCCTAATTAAAAAGCTTTGTTTTGTCTGTGACTTTTTCACCCTTAACCGGTTTGAACTCAGACCAGCCAAACTTTTCAGGGTACTCTTTCCAGACACCAATACAAACAGGGTCAAACCTGCAAGCCCCACAATTGGGGCCCTTTACTTTTGCGTCCATTCTTATCTTGTTAAAGTCTTCACGAACGCCCTCGGCATCCATCACTTCTTTATAGGGGGCATGAATTTCGGCAGAGCAACCCTCAAACCCCTCCAAAAAACAGAGGGGCATTGCCTCAACCCTCATTCTCATCCCGGCATCCATTCCAATTCTCAAAGCCTTTAAAAGAAAGGGTTTAACGTCTGATTTTTTTGGGAGAAGCAAGTCAATGTTTTCCTTTGCGTTTCCGGTGCAGTGAATAAACGCAAATTGCAGTTGCTGTATATCAAGCCCTCCAAAAAATTTCGCTGTCTCCGGAAGAAGCTTGTAGTTTATTTTGTTTATAACCGAATTTACCGCGACATGCATGGAAAGAGCCCTAAGGTTTTTTATTCCCTGAACCGCCTGATTGAATGAACCCGGGGACCTAGTCAAAAAATCGTGAATCTCTGGTCTTGGCCCGTGGATGCCAAGGAAAAAACTGTTCGCCCCAGCGCCCACAATTTTTTTACAGAACTCTCGGTAGGAAAACATTCGCCCGTTTGACTGAAGCTGAACATCAGTGTACCCAATCGATTTAGCATACCTCACTATCTCTACTATGTCCGGGCGAACAGTCGGCTCCCCTCCAGTCAAAACTACTTGGGTGTCCCCGTTCCTGCGCCCCTTGTCAAGAAAGCCCTTTATTTCATCAATTGACAAATCGCCAAAATGCCTTCTGTGAGCCTGCGGGCAGCTAAGGCAGTTGTTATTGCATGCAAAGCCAAGCTTTAAATCCAAAGACTTCAAGCCCATGATATAAAAGGTTAAGGAAATGGTTAAAGTAATTATGCGTTGTTCGCATTGCCCCCTGCCTTAATAGGAATGCGAAAAATGCCTTTAGAGTTTAATGCAAGAACATTGTTTTTTTCAAGCGGTGCAATGTTATAAAACAAAAAATTGTCTCCAATGCTTGAAAAAACAGCAAGGGCTTTTTTGGCTAAAGACTTTGAAACTCGCGCCCCTGCAACCAAGTCAACGCCTGCAAAATCCCGCGGTTCCAAGTCTTCAATTCTTGAATTGACAACCCTAACGTTTTTAAGCCCAAAAAAGTCAATTGCACGCTCGAGCCGTTTAAGGCCAAGCTGGTCTGAATCAACCGCAACAAAGCTTTTATCCGGGTGAAACAAGGCCATTGGAACACTCAATGAACCGCTGCCTGTTCCACAGTCCAGCATGCATTTAAAGCCCCTTTGATTAAGTCTGAGCATAAGTGCCTTTATATCTGGTCTTAAACCGCAAACCGCTGCATGCGCCGGGTTTTTCATTACGCTCAAGCCAGATCCAAGAGTTGGCTTGAAAAAAACCAAGGGAACAAACCCAGAGCGGTGGTTAAATAACTTTAGATTGATATCGAGAGCCGAAACAAAATTGAGGTGCCACAAATGCCCAAGAAACTTATCTGGCACAGCCTTAACCGGCACGCTGTCAGTTTTCAGAAAAAATTCCACCAATTCCCTGCTGTTTTTAGCTTTTGGCTTTGAATCAGAAACCTTTGGCGAAAAATGCTCAATCCTTGAATTAAACAAAACCTTGTTCCCAGAAAAAACCAGTGCGCGAAAACGAAACTGCTCAAAGCCTTTTTGGATGAAATAAAGAGACACGACCGAATAAAGCGTTTGAAGACTTGAACCGCTTAAAGCTGGTTTCCTGAACAACTTTTCAATTTCTCTTATTTCAATGCTGCACTTGCTCTTTTTCACTATCTTAATCGGGTTAAAAAAAAGACTGAAAAAATAAAATTCTCCCGAGTCAACTTCATTCAAAACAAGTTCTACAGCCACAAAAAATCACCTTGCTGGGCTCACACGCCAGTAAACATCAAAAAAACCACTTAAATCCGATGGCTTCGGTTTTGGAGAAAAACCAAGTTTTTTTGGAACTGAAAACATTCTTTTTGAAATCCTTTGAAACGCTGGAAGAGTTACCGGTTGAATTCCTGAAACCAAAACTCTTACAACAGAAAACGGGATCCCGGACTTTGACAAGTCCACTGCAAAAGTTTCATAACCCTGAGATTTCAGCAAATCCACACAATACAAAAAATCCAACTTTAAATCACCTGTTGCAAGCGATTCCATGGAACTGAACTTAATGCTCTTTTCTGTTTTTGACCATAGATTACGCGCCTGCCCAAGCACAGAAACACTGTTTCCTTTAGGGTAAATCGAAAGCGCTTCAGTCAATGCCCTCAAAAGCGCTGTTTCAGGACTCAAATCAAGCCCGACCGAAACAGAAAACATTGTGTCTCCGTTTTCCTTATTTGTGCCCTCTAAAAAGGCAGCAATCGCCGGGATTTTTAAGTCATTCGAATAATCCTTCAAGTGAAGCTTTATGCCCATTGCTTCAATAATAGAAAGCGCTTTGCCAATCAAGGGATCGTTAAAAGAATCCAATTCAATGTCAGGCATGCGCAGCCCGTTCATTAAAACAATGTAATTCGCATCCCTCTCTAGCACTTCAAGCAACCCATGGAGCAATGCTTCTTCTAGGCAATTACCCGAAGCAAGACCATTTGAGTCATAGTGCAAAAAATCCGAATTTTTAATATTTAAATAAGCAAGGTAAACAAGCACTGAGGGAATCAAAACAGGCTTGGACAAAGAAAAAGAATAACCCCAGGTCCAGTTAATCTCCTGTTCGCAGTCAAAGTCTCTGAACTCCCTTCTTCCAATAAAAAAATCCAAAGGATTGATCGCAAAATCCTTGACTTGTGCAAAAGAAGCGCGTAGCTCTGGCTCAAAGCCTTGGAATTTTCCACAATACCTCTCAACTGCCTCCATTACTGCACTTGCCATAGCTTGCTCTTCCGAAACCCCTTTCCCGCAATGGACAGTCATCCTGGAAAGGGAAACTTGGCTCAACATTCTCTTAAGACCAGGATCCAGGGGATCCGAGCTAAAAGAATGGGAGAGGACCCTGGAAGTCCTGCGCACTGAAAGAATTGGCCCCAAACGACCGGTTATGGATTTTGCTTTCTCAAGTGTCTTTTTAGGGGAAACAACCCGAGCCCCGTTCTCCCTAAACGCGTACTTCCTGCTTTCAAGCTTTAAAAAGGCACTTTTTGGCGGCTTCAAAGAAGGAACAATTTTGACAGAGCAAGCACTGCAACGCCCCCTCTTCAACAAGGGATGTGCTTTGTTGTCCCCAAAGAAAAAAACCAGGGGGGCGCACTTTTTTTCAACCAAAACCGAATCAATCACTTCGGCTGTTTTTTTCAAAAGCCACTCAACTAATTCATTTTCCCCTTCAAACCAAGCTCTTTTCCCAGGGCAAAGCACGTGCTTCCCTGGCTTTCCCCCCCTTAACTCTTCAAGCGACAAAAGAAAGCACTCAAAACAGGTTTTTTTCGGAAACGGGACAGAACAAACTACGCCGTCAAAAAAAGAGTATACACTGGGAATGCCCGACAAGACAAGTTCTTTATTTAATTTTTTGCAGTCAAAAAAATAGGTTGAATTCAATAAAAAGACAAAAAAGAGATTTTTCCCAGAATCGCACTTTTTCTTCACAGATTCCAAAAAATCACCTTTATCCACTGCAACAAAGCACACTCGCTCAAATCCAAGGCTGGTGAAAAACCACTTGATTAAATCCATGGCTTTTGAATGCGAAACAACAACAAGCTCCCTGCCAGAAATCATTTCTTGCTTTTTTACAAAACACGCAAGCTTTTTTTTAAGCAGTGAAACATCGGTTTTTTCTTCAAGCGCGTTCCGCACCGACAAAAAAGAAAAAAAGTCTTCAGTTCTCCCAAAGCTCAAGCCAAGCTCTTTGCTGATGTCCTCAAGGGAATTGGAGCCGTCAGCCAACAGAACAGCACGTTCAAAATTAAACTCGTTTTCTACGGCAACCCTAAAAGAGATTCCAGGGGAATAAAAATTGGCTTCTTTTCTCTTAGTCGCGGAAAAAAAAACGTCAAAAATCGGTTTAATCCGTGGGTTCTCCACAAAACCTGGAGCTGAGCCATCACCTTCCATAGAATACTGCTAGCTAAAAACAAATAAATATATTTCTCGTTAGCAAACCCCAACAAAACCCTTAATTCGGCTGACGAGCCGTTGAATCGTCCGCGGGTCCTCGCCATTAACATCAGCACTTGCAACAATTTTAAGAAAATGCCACGCTAGATACACCTTACTGCACACTTCAAAATCAGAGCCAAGAACACCTCCGGCAGACACATAGCCCTCAAAAAAGAGCCTGGAGTAATTCGATGAATGCAAATCCAGGTGTTCCGCTGCCACGGCAACATCAAAACAGGGATCGCCTAAAAAAGAAGCCTGCCAGTCAACAACCGAGGAAACCTTGTTGTGCTCATTAAAAAAAACGTTGTCAAGCCAGAAGTCGCCGTGAACAATGCACGGGGTTATTTCTGGCAAAACAATCTCGCCTGCGAACGACGAAATCTTTTTTTCAAGAACGCTGCCAATGAATCCTTTTCGAAAAGCGAGAGAAGAGAGCCTCTTAACCTCGCTTGCAACAAAATCACTCCAACCCAAAAAACCAGTTTTCCAATACCTGCGTTTAATGGAAAAGGATGGCTTTATCAAATGCAGTTTTGCTGTTGCACTTGCAAGCGACAAAACAAGCGCTTTCTTTTCACCAGAGTGCTTCCAGTATCCAAAACCAGAAAAGCCAGGCGCCTTTTCCATCTCCAAAACATGAGTGCCCTTTGCCGAGCGAAGTGAAAAAATTTTAGGTGTGAAAAAGCCCTTTTCCCGCACAAAACCCTGAAAAACCCTTGTTTTCTCGGCAGCGCCCTTAAAATCAAAAAACTTTAAAACCCTCTCCACCCCTTGCACCCTGACTTCCAGCACGCTAGGCCCAAGCTCTTGCAAAATCTCAACACCCGGACCAAACAGCTCTTCCACAACCAGCTTTTTCCTCATTTGATTAAACACAAAAACAACCCGTATAAACTGAGTTGCAAAAAAATAATATAATGCAGCGCTAAAACCCAAAACATAATAAAAACTTAAACAAGCCTTATTAGAATAGATACGAAAGGGGGCTGTTTGAAAAATGACAAAAAACAAGGTGCTTGAAGCAATTTATTCAAGGAGGTCAATTAGAGACTATTCACAAAAAGCCGTGCCCGAAGAAGTAGTGAAAGAAATCCTGAAGGCTGGCACCATGGCACCCTCAAGCGGAAACACTCAGCCCTGGCGCTTTTCAATCATTGAAGGAAAAAAAAACAGAGAATACTTTGGAGAAGTTGCCCTCAGAGGCATCCTGGGTGAGCGAAAATTCTTGGAACTGAAAAGAAAAAACCCAGTTTTAAAGAAAAAAAAGGCAGCCCAGCTAGCTGAAAAAATATTCTACAACGCACCATTACTAATCGTGGTGTCAGGGGAAAAAAACAAGCGGTTTTTGCAAGACGACATAAACCTCGCAGCCCAAAACATGTTCTTAGCAGCACACTCCCTCGGCATTGGGAGCTGTTGGATTGGATTCAGAGACCAACTTAACCGCGATCCAATTGCAAAAAAAATGCTCGGGGTTCCTGAAAACTTTGAAATCGTTGCACCACTGATTTTTGGGTATTCCAAAGAAAAACCAAAAATCCCGAAGAGAGAGCTTAAAATTTTTCTCTGGAAAAAAAACGGCAAAAACTAAGTAAAAGCAATCAAAACAGGAAGCTAGCG
>CAZGDN010000014.1:0-23759 GCA_964525235.1 uncultured archaeon
GCATCCTCTGGCACTGGGCCCTCTGGCTCAACTGTTGTTGTTTCCGGTTCAGCATATGGCTCTTCGGGGAATGCTTTTTCGGAGAGATAGCGTTCTCTTATGTCTCTTATTCCTCGTGTGCCCCCAAGTTGCCTTGTTAGGGATCGAACTCCGCGCCTGACGCTCTTGAAGTGCTTTTGGTAAAGCCTTTGAATCAGCTCGTCTTCTTCGTGTGAGGCACCATCAAGGACTGGTTCAATCCTAACAGTGAAGTGACCATCTTCAGTGAAACCAAATTCTACATTCACATTAATTGCTCTTTTCTGTCTTCTTCCAATTCTGAAGGGCTTGCTTCGGATTGTGTGAACAACAAAGCCATCCTCTGTTACTGGCGTGCCCTCTTTTCTGAACAGGAGCTTCCACTTGCCAGCAAGGTTTGGGTTGACAACCCGTTTCAATGCTCTCTTGCTTGCAATGAAACTAAGGGTGCGACTAGCAGCCCACCTGGGAAGCCTGAGGAGCAGACCCTGTGCAAGCTTTGTTGTGGCCCTGGCACCTGCTTCTATTCCAGTGGCCGCAAGCCCTAACCCAGTTTCGCCAATTGCTCCAGCAACCCTGCCACTTTCTCTCACCACGGCAGAACCAACCCTTGTTCCAAGCTCGCTACTGGTTTCAATTGCTTGGGTTCCAATGGTTTTAGCCAGGCTAGAACTGCCTCTGATTGCTGATTCCCCCAGTGTGCCAATGGTCCCACCAGCTTCGTTTATTGCAGTTCCACCAACCCTGCGGAGAGCCCCACCAGTGCTGCGCAATGCTTGCCCAGCAAGCTCGCCACCAGTTCTAATAGCCTCTTCGCTGCCTGTTCTGATAATTTCTCCACCATAGTGAAGCGTTGTGCCACCTACCCTGTGCAGTGTTTCACTACCCCACCTTGCAAGGCTTGCAGTGCTTTGCTTTAAGCGCGGGGATGCAATTCTCATTCCTCTTGCAAGTCCCACTGGAACCATTCTGACGCCGCGCTTGAAGAGCCTGAATCTCTCCTTTGGTGGGGAGAGCTTTCTCTCTGGCCTGCGCGGCGTTCGGATTGCTCTCCTAACACGCGGGGCTCCCCTTTTTGTCCCTGCTCTTGGCCGAGCCCTTAAAACAGTATAACGCGGGTGCCTTGAACGCCTCATTGCCTGGAGCCTTGCTCTTGCACCCGCCGCGTTAAGAGGTGTTCTTGCGCTCTTCAGCGCATGTCTTTTCTTTGCCCTTGCAGCATAGCGCTGCTTTAGCTCTTGGCGCTTTGCTTGAATTACGCGCCTGGTGCGAGGCCCCATTGTTGCCCGGCTGGTTCTTTTTATTGTGGGCATGAAGTAATTAATGCTGTGGAGTTATTTAATTGTTTTGGTGGAGTGGGCGGTGTAGAAATCCTGAATTGAATTCTAAACTGCATTCGATTGGCAGAGGCAAGCTGTTTTATGAAAGCTACAGAGTCGCTATTTTTGGCGGTTTAGAAATCTTGGGATTGAATCTTAAATGCTTTCAGTTGGCAAATAAGCTGTTTTATGAAAGCAAAAAAAGCCCTTTATAAATCATTTCTACAGAGCCAGTGGAGTGATTTTTTTGAAGCCAATGCTTAACTGCTCTGATAGCAAGTTGGGGGATGTTCTTGGAAACATCTCTGCACACTACAGGCACGTTATCTTTTCTTGCTTTTTGCTCTTCCTTTCACGCGTCTTGCATTAAGCCAGGCATAGAAAGAGCCTTGTGGGTTTTTCTTTCTCCATTCTAGAAAATCCCTTGCAGCGCTTTTGTCAAGCAGGTTTTTAAGCACGCCTGCAATGAGTGGATCGGCTTTTGTGGAAGCACTTGCAGCAGCAATTTTTGCTTCCTTGGGGAGATTCCTCTCAACTTTCTCCCGGAGGACATTCGCATCAAACTGCCATCCGCCAAGCTTCACAATGGTGTGCTCTGGGAAAATACCGCGCTCGGCTAGTGCCCCTAGCACCCTATTCAGAACCTCCTGCCTCCTTTTTTTAAGCCCTGACACACTGGAGAGAGTTTTCTCCAAAAAAAAAGTTTCCAGGAAATTCCTGACATTTTCCAGCTCGTATGTGCTGCATTTCCTAAAATCAGTTTTGCCCAATCTCCTCAACTGGCGTAATAGCACCTTTTTCTCTCTTGGTTCTCTTTTAATGCTGGCTTTTATAAGGTCAAGCCTTCTAAATACAGGGCTTCGTTCAAAGGGCTTTTTTGGCATCCAAACCAGTAACAATTGCGCTGAACACAAATAAAATGGTTTTGTTTGGCTTGTATTATTTTTCAACCTCGCTTTCCAGCCACTCAAAGTATTTTTTGTTAGAGCTTACTGGAACCCTCACAGTGCAGGGAATGGAATAAGAGTGCTCTTTTTCAACCTCGTTTTTCACTCCCTCAAAGCAGGAATTGGTTGTTTTTGCAATCAAAACAAATTCTTTTTCCTTGGCAATCTTTTTAGCCCACAGGCACAGGCTTTGAATTGGAAAAATGTTTGCGCAGGCGATTAGCCTCTTTTTAAGCAGGCGCCTGGCGATTCGTCTCGCTTCCTTTTCCGCATGGTTTGTTATGTACACAAAAACAAATTGCTCATAAAATCAACTGACTTTAAATAGAATAAAAGCATGTCGCAAAAACGATAATTGAAAGTGGTGAGTATTCCACTATCCGCCAAAGGGCAAGCAACAATAAAACAGCATGGAAGAGAAAAAGTGATTAGCAGCTTGCAGTGCACTCTGCTAAATTGTCATTCCTTCCCTTATGGCCTTCCTTACAATCGTTATCTGATTGCTTTTTTTGTTGAATTCTTTTGGAGTATAACACAGGAAATCAACTGGGTAGCCCAGGTCCCATTCTTTGTAAAGAATGAACGGCCTTTCAAAAAAATCTTTTCCTTCAAATCCCTTGGAAACAACCACCAGGTCAACATCGCTGTATTCTTTTGCTGCGCCCCCGGCTCTCGATCCAAACAAGATCATATTCTGTACCGGCATTCTTTTCGAAACCCTGGCCTTGAATTTCTTGATTTTTTCGATTAGAGCTCTTTTTCCACCCATTTGATCACCTTTTTTGCGGCATTAAAAAGCGGCTCTGCAATTTCTTTTTTGTAAGAATAAACCGGTAGCTTTCCAGTTGCATCAGGATATCTTGAATCAATATATGCAGGGTTGAGCCTGATGCACTCATCAACCAGTTCCTCTGGCAAGCCGTTTTTCCTTGCAAGAAAAGAAATGTCGTGGACTTTTATCAGTTCTCCGAATTTTTTTATATAAACTGCCTTTAACGCTTTTTCAACCGCCTGGTGACTGAGGAAGGCAACCAAGTAATAGTCACCATATTCCAGCGCATGCCCTGCGCTCTCAAGGTCACGCTTGGCCTGCTTCCACCAGTTCAGGACTTCAATGCGCATTAATTGAATAAGCTGCAAAGATGTTAATAAAAGTGATGCTTGGGGAAAAAATCGGAAAAGCAGAAAGTGATTAGCAGCTTGCGGCGCGCTCCACCTAAAAAGGCAGTGCACAACCAGCCTCCACAGGGCTTAACTTCTGTGTTCGGAATGGGAACAGGTGTTTCCCCTGCGACATGGCCGCTAATCAGTAATAAAAGGGAATGAAAAGAAATAAAAAGGTTGTTCCCGCTTGGAAAAAAAGCATGCCTTTTCAGGGAGCTGTGTGTTTATTCTGTAAAGAGCTTGTTTACTGATTTTTTGCCTTTCTTTTTTCCAATTGCCCTGATCATTCTCGCTGCTTTGTTCAGGCCCTTTTTGAGGAGCGCTTCAGTCTTTGCTCCCGCGCAGATAATCTTGCCGTTCTTGAATAATAGCAGTGTGATTTTTGGGTCAGTGATTCTTACAATTGCACCAGGAAACTGCTCCGGCTCGTACTCTACATTGTCAAGGCTTAGGGCTGCCTGGAAAAGGTCAACTGTCTGGTTCAGGGCAGCTGTTGCAACAAGGTTGACAACAGTGTAAGTAACACGCCTTAGCACCTTTATTTCAGGCTGTATTTCGTGAACTAGCTTTGAAGCCTTTTTAATTCCCTGCGAGATCTCCTTTTCGTTGTTTGCACCAGAGCATATTACCTTGCCATTCTTGAACAAAAGCATTGACACCTTTGGCTCTTTTAGCTTGAGTATTGCTCCCGGAAACTGCTCCGGCTCATATTCAATATTTGGAGTTGACATTGCCAGATTGTACAAGTCAAGTGTTCCCCTGAGGTTAGCAGATGCAACAAGGTTCACAATAGTATACTTCAAAAACCAAACCCCCTTTATAAAAACCTATTTAAAATACAAAGGAAAGGTTTTAAAAAGGTATTCAAAAAGCTTCTTGGAAGGGGTGGCCTTGGGTAATAATCTGAGAGACTGTTTTTGGTGAGCAGGGCAGGCAGTTGAACAAAAACGCAAATTTAAGCATTGTTAAGTTGTTTATATTTTGGCGTGGCAGCTTTTTTGCTGTGGCATCTAAAAAACTGATTCTGGCAAAAAAAGTCTGATTCTGCCTCTTTAATGAGAGGGAGTTTCAGATGGCAAAAAAGAAGAAGAAAAAGAAATAATTGCCTTAGCTTTGGGTAAAAAAATAATCGCTTGTTTTAATGAGCCCTCCAAGAGCCCTTTTGTTTTTTTGCACGCCCCCAAAAGCGCAATTTAAAGCCAGTGCACAGCCGCACTTGGCTCATCCGCAAATAATCTATTTTAAATACTTTCGTGGTAGAATTTTTTAATTCGAAAGACTTGGTTAGATGTATTTGTAGAAGGTGAAAAGATGGCGAACAAGAAAGCAAAAGGTAAAAGAGGAAAAACCAGGAGAAAGCTCAAGAGAAAGGGTCCAAAGTTGAGTGTTTCATCCGTTCTAAGCAGGCCCAGTGCCAACTCCAAGGTTGTGGTTAACATTGACAGTTCAGTGCATGCAGGAATGCCTCCTGCGCGTTACCAGGGAAGGTTTGGAATTGTAAAAGCAATTAAAAGGAATAGTGCGCTGGTGAGCGTTGGCAGGGGAAAAAACGAAAAAACCCTGGTGGTTCACACCTCGCACTTAAGCATTGTTGGAAGTGAGTCTAAATGATTGGAGAAAATTTTGTTAGCAGGAAACCCTTAATGCTCGGGGAAGTCAAGGAGCTTTTAAAGGAGAGAAAGAAGGAGAAAGAACTAACGTATGAACAAGAACAGGCCTATAAGTATGCAAGCACTTTTGCAAAGCTCACCAAGAAACAGAGGGAAAAGCTTTTTGCTGAGCTTATTCAAATTGACTCCATAACGGATGAGCTTGCAATAAAGATAGTTGACATAATGCCTGCAGAGATTGAAATAATGAAGCTCATTCCGGGCAAGGAAGATGAAGTAAAAGAGGATGACTTGGAAAAGGCATTCGAACTCGTTAAAAAGTACATCAAAAAGTGAGAATGGAGAACGAAAATGCTGGCTGAAGATTTTGCTCTCGTGCTGGATTACATGCCCAAGGGGCGAAGCACCAGTTTTAAAGAGGAACCCCTCGCTCAAGTAATCGGAGAGCGCTATTTTACAATACTGGAGGTTGTCCCAAAAGCAGAGCTCAAGGTCATGGAAAGGGTTTACATTGGCAAGGATGAAAGGGACAAGATAGAGTTCATAAGGAAACGCATTGACTTCAGCGAGTTGACCCCGAATGCCCAGGCAGAAATAGAAAACGCGATTGAAAAGATCATTGAAGCGGACAAAAAGCGCTTTGTTGATTTTTTCAACAATTCTTCAGCTATAACAATCCGCAGGCACCAGCTCGAACTCCTCCCGAGTCTGGGGAAAAAGCACATGAACGACATTCTCAGGGAGAGGGAAGTAAAGCAATTCGAGTCCTTTGAGGACTTGAAAAAGCGGGTTCCATTAATGCCTGACCCAAAAAAAACAGTGGTTCGGAGAATCCTGGAAGAACTCAGGGAAAAAGACCTCAAGCACTACCTGTTTGCAAGGCCCCCAAAAAAGAGAGACAATACCTTCAGGAGACGCTAGGCGTGGCAAGGAGCCTGTTTTTAGAACTCAACAGCCTAATGGTGAAATACAGGTTCTGGCCGGATAAACGAAAAGGCCAGCACTTTATTACAAGCAGGGAAACGGTTCAGAAACTGGTTGATTCAGCAGAGCTTACAGCAAAGGACACCGTGCTCGAAATAGGGCCAGGGAGCGGCTTTCTTACAAGGGAACTCACTAAAACCAGCAGGGTGATTGCCGTTGAAAAAGACAAGGTGCTCTGCGAACTCATGCACCAAGAATTAGGTGAAAAAAACCTGCAGCTGGTCTGCGGGGATTACCTCAAAGAAAAAATCCCGAAATACAACAAGGTTGTGAGCTTTCCTCCCTATTTTATCTCGAAAAAGATGATGCTAAAACTCTTCTCGGAGAAACCCGAGCTCTGCGTGCTTGTCTTTCAATCAGAGTTCGCAGAAAAGCTTGCTGCGATGCCTGGCTTCAGGGAGTACAGTGCACTGAGCGTAATCTGCCAGTATTTTTATGAAACAAGAATTATTGGAAGAGTGCAGTCAAAGAAGTTCTTTCCAAAGCCAGAGAGTGATTCCAGCATCGTGCTCTTAAAGAAGAGAAAACGAAAGACAATGGCATGCGATGAAGCCGGCTTTATTGCATTTGTAAGAGAAATCTTCAGGCACAAAAACAAGAGTGTTTCAAATGCGCTCTCCAACTCGCAAAAATTTCTTGTAAAAATTAATGGGGAGCAAAAAGGAAACATGAGAAAAAAAACCAGGGAACCAGTTTTCGGGAAAATGCTTTCACGAGCTTTGGTTTTTCCAAAAAGCACCAATGCAAAGCTTGTGAAGAAAAAGGTTTCGCAGCTCTCAGTTGAAGAACTTGTGGGATTGTACAACTCGTTATATACATAGCCGGCTCTTTCATTCCAAGGTTCTATAAAAAAACTTCGCGCCTAACTTATTTTTTCGATTATTACCTTTTCAAGCGAGACCGGTTTTGATTTCAAGGCATAGCGTTTTGCCAGTTCGAGCTTTCTTTTGTTTTCTGCATAAATAGTGTAAATGGTTTTCCCGTTCCAGACGCTGTCACCCACTTCAACATTGAGCTGAATGCCCGCTTTTTTGTCATGCGGCGCCCCTGCAATCCTTGCAATTTCCCTCAACTTCTTGACATCTTCTCCTGCTATTTCTCCCTCGCGGTCAATGGTTATATTGGCAGAGTAAGGGGCTGGCTCTATTGCCTTTGAGTTACTTATTCTTTTTCCCTGGGCGTTTATTATTTGCTTCATTTTTTTCAGGGCCTTGCCTGACTTCAGTATTTTTTTTGCATAATCAAAGCCTTGACCATCCTTGCTCTTTCCAACAAGCTCGAATAGAACCCCGCATAACTCGCAACTCTTCTGGGCAAGGTTATCAAATGTTTTTCCCTCTAAAATCTCAAGAGCAGTCTTTGCTTCCAATGCCGGGCCAAATGCCTTGCCGCTTGGATGCGAGCCATCGGTTAAAACTGCTTCGATCTTCATTCCCATTCTCCGCCCCACTGAGATAAACTTTTCCGCCATGAGCGAGCCATCCTTGCGGTTCCGAACCTTCATACCCTGGCCAATCGGAATGTCAATAACCACAAACTTTGAGCCAACAGAGGCCTTTTTTGCCACAACACTTGCAATCACCTGGCCCTGTGGGTCAAGGGAAAGCGGGTGTTCAATTTTTATTATCTTGTCATCAACCGGCGCAAGGTCAAGCGAGCCGCCCCAGGCAATCACTCCACCAGCCCTTTCGGTTATCTCTTTTATTTTCTCGATTGAAAGGTTGACGTTTGCAAGGACTTCCATGGCGTCAGCTGTTCCAGCAGCTGAAGTAATTGAACGCGATGAGGTTTTGGGGATATAAAGACCAGCAGCTGCAACAATTGGCACTACAATCATTGTTGCCCTTCCGTTGATTCCACCAATAGAGTGCTTGTCCACAACCGGTTCAACATCAAGCTTTAGGATTTTTCCGTTTTCGGTAAGGGCACGCGTCATTGACACTGTTTCCGGCAGGGAATAGCCATTTATGAAAACAGAGGTCATGAAGGCTGAAAGCTCTATGTCATCCAACATGTTTTTGTCAATGTCTTCGACAATGCTTCTTATTTCTGCATCTGAGAGCTCCTGCCCACGAATCTTTTTTTTGATAATTCCAAGGCTTTCAGGAGTGCCGGCTGCAGAAACAAAAAGGTGCTGGCTGTCTTCAACACCAAGCTCGCGCATGACTTCATTAAAGAGTCCTATTTCGCTCTTTCCAATCATTGAATCGGTTGTGTCAATGACTGTTACAATGCTCTTGCCTTTTTCCCTGTTCTCGATTTCAATTCTTTCCAATGGATTAACGCCCAGCTTGCTTGCGGTATCAGAGTGGACTATCGCAATGTGCTTGCCGGCATTTATTGCAAACGGCTTTGCTTTAAGCTTAATTGAATAAGAGTTCATTTTTTTATCACACAATCAGTAAAGATAACGCACTCTGTTTTAAAAAAGCTATTGCTCTAAAAAACAATCAATGCAGGGAAAAAAGCTGCGAGCCGAGGTTCGCAAGAGGAGGGGGGAGATGACAAGAGTGCTCAAAGCCCTGATTGCAAAAAAGACAGTTAACCCGCCTGGCAACGAATCCCTTGTGACAGACTACCTCGAAAAATACTTTGGCGAGCGCGGCATTAAAACAAAAAAATTCGAAAAAGAAAAAGGAAGAACAAACCTTGTTGCATGGATTGGAAGAGGAAAACCCGAGCTAATGATTGTGGCTCACTCGGATGTGGTGCCTGCCGGCACTGGCTGGAAGACTCCCCCTTTCAAAGGCATTGAAAAAAACGGGAAAATTTTTGGGCGGGGCTCGGCTGACAACAAGGGTCCGCTTGCAGCCAGCGCTGTTTTTCTCAGCCTAATGAAAGAACACGAGCACGAGTTAAAGGGAAAGCTCTCCCTGTTGGTTGCAGCAGACGAAGAACGCGGTTCAGAACTTGGAGCCGGCTTTCTCTTGAAAGCACGGAAAATAAAACCAGACTTTGTTCTTGTACCGGATGTTTTCACTGAAAACCGCGAGGTTTCAATTGGGGAAAAGGGCCTACTGCATTTAAGAGTTGTTGCTCAAGGAAAACAGGCTCATGCTTCAGAGCCATGGCGCGGCAAGAATGCGATTGAAAAAATGGCTTCCTTTCTCTGCGAGCTAAAAAAACTGGATCTGCCCGAATCAAAGGACAGGTATTTTTCCAGTACAACAAAGAGCACTGGTACGATCAGGGGAGGAGAGGCAACCAATATTGTTCCAGCGAACTGCGAGGCAACCATTGACCTGCGTTATCCACCCAACGTTAAACTCAAAGAACTGCTTGCCTCGATTAAGAGGATTGGGAAAAAGCACGGTGTGAGGATTCTTGTGGAAGAACACCAGGGGCCATTTGTTATAAGCAGCAAACTGCAGTTGTTCAGGGCAATTGTGAAAAATGCCAGAATTGTAACCGGCAAAAAGCCAAGGATTGCATCCATGGCTGGCACAACCGTGTGCAAAAAATTTGTATTGCATGGAATTCCGGCTGTTGGCTTTGGTCCAGGGAAAATGGTTGCCCACAACAGCAACGAGTTCATTTCAGTAAAACAACTAACTGAATTCGCTGAAGTTCTGGCCCTCGTTTCACTGGAACTGCTTGGAAAAAAAGCTTAATCAGATCCTTCCAGGGATTAGCTTCAGAATTCTCTCAATGAGTTCCGCTGGACTGCCTGCAAAAACAATTCTTGCCCCAGTTTTCTTGACTGAGAACCACTCGTTCAGTTCTTTCATTTTCGAAGCAATTCCCCCAAAGCCCTCTAGGACGCCGATAACCTTTCCCTCGTCATAGGCAAAAGAAACCTCGTTCAGGGTTCCAACACGGCCCCCGAGCACAACAACAGCATCACTGGCCCTGATAATTAAAAAGTTTCTCGCGCGCCCCATTCCAGTGAAAACAATCGAGTCAAACTCTTTTGCGGGATAATCCCATTTCTCTGTGTGCTCCTCAAAGCTGCATGCAGGGGCAATTCCGATTGTTATGCCGCCTGCTTCTTTTGCTCCCTTGATTGCTTCAAGCGGGTAACCAGTGCAAGCGCCAGAGTATGAAACAAAGCCTTTTTGGGCTGCAATTCCTCCAAGCTCGCGAGAAAGCCTTGCTTGTGCTGGCTCCATTTCACGCTCAGCAGAGCCAATGAAGCCAATAGCTTTTTTCATAACTTATTTGAAGCCAATATCCTTATTAAGCTTGGCGAGCGCCCTGGCTGCTTCCCCTGCAAAGTCACTTGAACCGGTTTTTTCATAGGCAAAGTTTATGCCACTCGAGGAATTGATACGGGCAAGGTGCAGAGGGTAACCACACTTTTTTAGCACTTCAACTGTTTGCTCTGCTGAACCACCCTGTGCTCCAACACCCGGAATCAGCAATGGCACAAGAGCCTTTTTTTCTATGTAAAAAGAGCAGATTTTTTTAAGTTCTTCGAGGGATGTGGCGCCAACCACTGCTCCAGCACCATTGCATTCGCTGTGCCACGCTGCAATCTTTTCGCTTACAACCATGTAGAAAGGTTTTCCTTCAACCACAAGGTCCTGGAATTCAATTGCCCCGGGGTTGGAGGTGCGGTTCAACAAGTAAAGCCCTTTGCCGCTCTCGCTTGCTTTTTTTATGAATGGAGCAACAGAGTCGCGCCCGAGAAAGGGGCTTATGGTGAGCGCATCAGCTTTCCAGAAATCAAATGCTTCAACCGAGTAAGCCTTGCTTGTCTTGCCAATGTCACCGCGTTTCCCATCAAGGATTAATGGCACTTCCGTGTCCTGAAGCATTTCGATTATTTTTTTCAGTGCTCGCAAGCCGGCAAAGCCGTACTGGGCGTAAAAGGCATAGTTGGGCTTGAAGGCAGCCGGCCAAACATCCTCTGAGTCAAAGGCTTCAATCATTTCAGTGTAGAATCTGACAATGGTGTCCTCGGCATCTTTTCCCTTCACAGGAATTCTTTCAAGCACCGGGTCCAAGCCAACGCAGGCAATGCTCTTTTTTTCCTCAGCGCTCTTCTCTAGCAATTCAGCATACTCCATTTTACAACACCCCATTTGTCACTTCTTCGTTTCTTTTACTCAAACTTTTTCTGCAGTTTCTTTCCATTTAACTTTAACCAGTTTAGATTCACCTTTTTCTTTTTCACTCAAACCCCATTTTCTTGCCCCAGTTTTCAGGGCTCTTGTTCCATTCAAGGGCAATGCTTTTTTCTTTTTCTGAAATGTACTTTTTTTCAGCTGCAACTTCAATCATTGTGGAAAAATCCGTGAGCGCGTGGAGCGAGATCTTTTCAGCTGAAAACCTTTCTTCAGCGGCTGCCATGTTGTACGTGAAGATTGCAACTATGTCGTTCACTTCAACTCCTGCTCCGCGCAGGGCCTGCACGGTGTTAACCGAGCTCCCGCCAGTGCTTACCAGGTCTTCAACCACAACACCCATCCATCCCTTTTTCACGAGCCCCTCAATCTTGTTTTCTTTCCCGTGCTCTTTTTCCTTTGAGCGAACGTAAACCATTGGCTTGCCAAGTTTTTCAGCCAGCCATGCAGCGTGCGGTATTCCTGCAGTTGCCGTCCCTGCAACCACCTCTAACTCTGCTCCTTTTTCTTTCAACAGTGCGGCCATTCCCTCAATAATCCTGTTTCTCTTCCCAGGGTAACCCATCAAAAGCCTGTTGTCCGTGTAGATTGGGGAGAGAATACCGGAAGCATACCTGAATGGCTTGCTTGGCCTTAGTGTAACAGCCTTTATTTCAAGCAGTAATTCCGCAACTTCTCTTTTGTTCATTTTACCACTCCTATTTCTTTCCCTTTTCCTGAAAAAACCTGGCCAGCCTCATACCTCAGTTCACCTCTCAAAAAGGTTTTTTCAACAAAACCTCTAAGCCTACGACCTTCGAAGAGCGACCAGCCGCACTTGGAGAACAAGCTGTCAGAGTTAACATGCCACTCTTTCTTCAAGTCAATTACTGCCAAGTCAGCGTCAAACCCTTTTTTCAAAAAACCTTTTCCATTTATTCCAAACAAGCGCGCTGGGTTATAAGAGCACAGTTCCACAACCCTTTCGAGCGAAACCAGTTTTTTGTTAAAAGCATCTAAAAGGAGAGGCATTGTTGTTTCAATGCCTGGGATTCCTGGAGGCGAACTCCAGTAACCTGCTTCTTTTTCACTGCGGGTGTGTGGGGCATGATCCGATTCAACGATGTCAATCTGACCATTGTTCAACGCAGTCCAGAGCATTGCCCTGTTATGCTGGCTGCGAAGCGGCGGGTTTACCTTTGCAAAGTTCCCTAGCTCACGCGCATCTTTCTCTGAGAGAAAGAGGTGGTGGGGTGTGACACCGCACGAGACCATGCCGGACCTCTTCACCTCTGAAATCAGTGGAATGCTTTCAGCGCTTGAAATGTGGCAGAAGTGAAGCTTGTTTCCTGTCGTTTCTCTTAACCTGAGTGCCTGTTTCACAGCCTTTGTTTCCGCTTCAGGAGACCTTATCTGTGCATGGTACTTGATGTCATTCCAGTTGTTTTTCCTTGCTTTCTCAGTGTTTTCCCTTAAAATATTCTCGTCTTCCGCGTGCACCATCACAACTCTGTTGTTCTCTCCTGCTTTTCGGAAAACATCCAACTGCTCTTTTCTTTCGCTTACCAGGAGGTTTCCAGTGCTTGACCCCATGTAAAGCTTTACTGCCACATGCCCCTGCGCCTTGCCAATTTCACTTAAGTGCCGGGAACTCGCCCCCAAGTGCAATCCAAAATCCACTCCAGCAGTCCTTGAGACAGTTTTTCTTTTTTTCTCGAGCAGTTTTGAGGTGGAGGTGCTGGGCTTGTTGTTTGGCATGTCGCAAACAGTTGTAATGCCGCCATGCAGTGCTGCCCTGCTCTCATGCTTCCAGTCTGCTTTCCACTCCATGCCTGGAACGCGAAAGTGGACATGCACATCAATCATTCCAGGCAACACCAGTCTGCTGGAGCAGTCAATCTCTTTTTCGCCGGACAAAAGCTTTTTCACAGCGGAAATTTTCCCGTTTTCAATGCCAATGCTTGCCTTGACAATTTTTCCGTTTACTATTGTCGTGCAGTTTTTCAAGACGAGTTCTGGTTTTTCCATGCTTTACACTTTGGCTTGTTGGAGTGAGAAGTGTGTGCTCTCAGGCCTGGCTCTCTCATGCTTTACACTTTAATCCTTGAAGCGATCTGCTCGTGGTTCATTTTTTTCTCGCAATAATAGCACTTTGCGGTAATTGGCCTTTCTGTGATTGAAAACCTGCTGGGAATTCCCTCAATGTTTGTAATGCACTTGGGGTTGATGCATTCAAGTATTCCTCTCACTTCCTTTGGCATTGAGAGCTTGACTTTTTGTTTCACTTCCCCTTTTTCAATGAGATTAACGGTTGCGTTCCTTGAAACAAGCGCAACCTTGTCAAGCTCTTCTTTTGAAAGAAAGCGGTTTTCTATGAAGACAAGATCCTTTACCCCCATCTTGTGGCTTGGCACGCGTATTGCAACTGTTACCGCCCCACTGCCCTCTCCAAGCACCTTTAAAACCTTCAGGGCTGTTCCGGCTGGAAGGTGGTCTATTGTTGTGCCCTTTTCAATTGGTTTTAAGTACAGGCCTTTTTCGAGCTTTTTCACCATTTTTTAACACCTTTCAGCATTGAGAGCAATGCTTCTCTTACTGGCACGCCATTGCGTGCCTGTTCAAAGTAGAGAGCGTACTTTGTTTTGTCCACTTCTGGCTTTATTTCGTTTACTCTTGGCAGCGGGTGCATTAGCTTGAATGAAGGCTTTGCGCCTGCGAGTGTTTTGTTGCCAATTACAAACGAGTCCTTCACTGCTTCATACTCTGACTCGTCCGGAAAGCGCTCGCGCTGGATTCTTGTCGCATACAAAACATCAAGCTTTGGAATGAATGGCTCAAGGTCCTGGGATTCCTGCACTGAAAGCCTGCCGCTTACCTCGTTGGTTATCTCTTCGGGCATTGCAAGCATTTCAGGCGCGATGAACACAAGCTTCATATCCTCGAAGAGTGAAAGGGCAACTGCAAGGGAATGAACGGTGCGGCCATACTTTAAGTCTCCGAGCAACCCAATTGTTAAGCCTGATATTCTCCCAAATGCCTTTTTTATCGTGAAAAGGTCCAGCAACGTCTGGGTTGGGTGCTGGTTTGCTCCGTCACCCGCGTTTATTACTGGAACCGGTGAGACTTCGGCTGCTCTTCTTGCAGCTCCCTCAATGTGGTGCCTTAACACTATCATGTCAGCGTAGCCTGAAACAGTGCGAATGCTGTCACTCAACGATTCACCCTTTTTAGTGCTTGAAACATTTGCGTCTGCAAAGCCGATAACGCTTGCCCCGAGGTTTTGAATTGCTGTTTCAAAACTCAGGCGCGTGCGAGTGCTTGGCTCAAAAAACAAACTCGCAACTGTTTTGCCTGCAAGCACCTTTTTCTTTTCAGTTACAGGCATTGCCTCCATTTCAAAGGCCTTCGCGAGAACAGCCTCAATGCCCTCCCGGGAAAAATCGTTTATTGAAACAATGTCAGTGAGAGAAAAATTAGAACCGGGTTTTTTTCCCTGTGTTTTCCCAGTCAATCAAACCCGTTATCATGTAAAGCCTGAAAGGAATTTAAAGATATCGCCAAAAATATGCCCTGGCAATATTTCCAAGCCTGTTTTTTTGAGCCAAAGCAAAGCAATTATCAAAAAACTTGAATTATGGCCGGGGTTCGAATTCTCCAACAAGCCTTCTCTCTGAAATCTCTCCACGCAGGTTCTTTGACATGAGTTCTGCTGCTTTTTTCTTGTCGAAATTGCCAAGCAGCCACGCGAGTTTTATGAAAGCTGTTTCGGATGTCATGTCCTGAAGGAAAATCGCTCCAAGGGATTTGAGGTTGCGTGTGTTTGTGTAAATTGTTTCGTGCACCCTGCCATAAATGCACTGGGTTGTAACGCACACAATGCAGCCTGAGTCAATTAGGTTTTTGAGGGCTTTTTTGTTGCCAGCGTTTTCCCTTGTGTTGATTGGCATGTGCCCGATGCCTGTTGCTTCAAGGATTAATCCCCTGAAGCCGTTGTTCCTGTAAAAATCAAATTCTTCTGGGAACATGTTTGGCCTGGCTTTGAGGATTCCAACTCTTGGCTCGAACTTGTCTTTTAGCACGCACTCTTTCAGGGAGGACTCTCGCGGGTAATCTGCCCCAGTAAAAGTGATTTCACCGCTTCCATAGTCTACTTCCGCGATTGGCTTTGAGTTGATTGCCTTGAATGCATCTCTTCGCGAGGAGTGCATTTTTCGGGCGCGTGTTCCCGGCAGGATGCTGCACCTCGAGTCAGAGCTCGTGGAATGCATGCAGAGTGCAACACCAGCAAAGTCGCTTTGGGCAATAAAACGAGCAGCGCAAACCAAATTCATGCCGGCATCCGAACTCGGCCTGTCACTGCTGCGCTGCGAGCCAACAAGGATTACTGGCACCGGCAGCTTTTCAAAAGCGAAGGATAGGGCTGCTGCAGTGTAGTGCAAGGTATCAGTGCCATGCGTTACAATGACACCCCCCGCGCCCTCTTCAACCTCTTTCTTTATTGCACGGCCTATTTTCTGGTAGTGCCTGAAAGTTATGTCCTCGGACATTATGTTTTCAACAAAAACAGAACGAATGCTTGCAACTTTTGACAGCTCAGGGTACATGGATACAATGTCTTCTACATCAAACCCAGCTATTACCCCGCCAGTCTTGTAGTTAACGCGGCTTGCAACTGTTCCGCCAGTGTGCACAATGCTGACGATTGGAAGAGAAGAATCCGGTTCTACTTTCCTGGCAACTGGTTTTCCAATGCTCTTTTCCTTGCCAAGTTTTTTAACTGACTTTATTTTTCTTGTTTCAATTCCTGCGTTGTATCCTGAGTCAAGTTTTAGGTCAAGAAAACCACGCGCGGAGGGAATTACTGTTCCAACAACACTGCCGTTGACTGTTTCAACTCTCACCCTCTCCCCAACTGAAAGCTTGTGCTTTTTTAAAAAAGACTCTATTTTTGGCATGCTATTCCCTTGGTTTGATTAGTGTTATAAAGGTTTTTTAATGCTTTTTTAATGGTTGGAATGAGACTCGTTGCACTGTATTCAGGGGGAAAGGATTCAACCTACGCAATCTGGAAAGCACAGAATCTTGGACACGAGATTGATTGCCTGCTCACAATGCTGCCAGAAAGAAAGGATTCCTACATGTACCACGTTCCAAACCTGCACTTGACAAAGCTCGGCGCGGAAGCAATGGGGTTCTCGTTAATCTATTACAACACAACTGGCAAAAAAGAAGAGGAATTAGCCGAGTTAGAGGAAGCTTTAAGGGACTTGAAGAGGGAGAGAAAAACAGGGGGAGTGCTGAGTGGAGCAGTGGCTTCGAGCTACCAGGCTGACAGGATTGCAAGCATTGCAAGCAGGCTTGGAGTGAAATGCGTGAATCCCCTGTGGGGGAGAAACAATGCTGGGTTGCTTGAGGAAATGGTTTCGAACGGTTTTGAGGTAATGGTTGTGGGAGTTTACGCTGGAGGCCTTGATGAAAGCTGGCTTGGGAGAATAATTGGAGGAAAGGAAATTGAAGAACTAAAAAGGTTGAATGATGAATTTGGGGTTTCCCCACTGGGCGAGGGCGGCGAACTGGAAACGCTTGTTGTTGACTGCCCACTCTACAACAAAAGGATCGCAGTGAAAGAAGCAGTGAGGGAATGGGATGGCTCGCGTGGAGAACTCAGAATAGTGAAAGCCGAACTTGAAGAAAAATAACTATTTTTTCCTTGCCTGGATTCGAAACTCCCATTGCAAGAGTTTTGTGAAAATCATTGTCAGCGCGCTTGCCAGGGCGAAGAGAAAAATCAGCTCTGGCCATTTCTCTGCCTGGAGAAAGTAGCGCTGGAAGTCAATCTGCCATATTCTCAGGGAAGAGAGCACAATTACCACTAACAGGAATGTTAGGGTGAAAAGCAGGGTTCTTTCAAGGAATGAGAGTTTTCTGTTCATTGACTCAGCCTCTCTGAATTGTCCTCTGTTGCTTAAACATTTTTTCTATTTCTTTCACGGTTGTTGCCTCTTCTGGCTTTCTGTCCACGCGCAACCGCACCATGCGGGGGAAACGCAGGGCGAGCCCACCCTTTCCCCTGTCTGCAGCTGAGTGCACCGGACTCCTTGTGATCTCATCTGCTCGCACTTCAATAACATACTCTGGCTCAACCCAAACATCTGCTTCAAGGCCAGATGCAACTCTGGCTGGCTTCTTTTTCACTGCTTCTTTTTTCAGCATTGCTTCCAGTTCAGCTAACTGTTTTTCACTCATTCCTGTTCCAATCTTTGCAATTGACTCAAAGCGGTCTTCTTCTTCGTTGTAGACTGCTACAAGCAGTGCCCCGAGGCCAAATTTCACCCTGTGTCCCTTTCCCTTGTAATAGCCAATTATTACGGTGTCTATTGTGTCAGAGAGCTCTCCCTTGTACGAGCGCTTGAGCTTGATCCATGCGAACTTTCTCGCTCCGGCAATATATTTTTCGTTGAGGTCTTTTGCGATTATTCCCTCCAGCCCCTTTTGAACGTTTAACTCGAAGTATTTTTCAAGCTCTTCGCTTTTGTCGGTTATGATCATGTCAGTAAGCCTTATCACTTCACCTTTTCCAACAATCCTTGACAGCTCTTTCCTGCGCTCCCTGAAGGGCTCGTCCATAAGATTCTTGCCATCCACAAACATGACATCGAACACAAACAGCTTCAGTGGAAACTTTTTTGAGTACTCGCCCACGCCATACTTGCGCTTTCGCTGGATTGTGATTTGGAACGGAAAAAACTCCTCGCTTTCCTCAGAGTAAGCAATTGCCTCCCCCTCAAATATTGCTTTCTCTGGCTTGATCTGTTCCCTTACAGCTTTTACGATTTCTGGAAACATCTTGGTCATGTCCTCCTGGCTCCGAGAAAAAATTTTTACCTTGAGAGAGTCCTTGTGAATCTGCAGCCTGAAGCCATCGAGCTTTGATTCAACCGCGCACTTTCCAAGCTTTTTTATTATCTCTTCCGCGGACGGAAGCCTTTCGGCAAGCGTGGGCCTTATTGGAATTCCAACCTCGATGGTTATGCCATCAAGCCCCTTAATGCCTTCCCTGGCGAGCAGCCCAGCAATCCGCCCAAGGTCGGAGTGAATGTTGTACTTTGCCTCAATCTCTTCCCTCAAGCGTGCCCTGAGCTGCCTGTGAAGCTCCTGGCCTGAATATTTTTCAGAGAGTTCCTTTTCGAGTTTTTTTTGGCTTGCCCTGAACTCTCCCATGAGGTTTTCAGCAAGCGCGTCCATTATTGTTGGGTCCCCTGCCCCCAAGCGCAGGGAATCAAGGGCTATCCTTGCAACAAACTTTGCCTCCAGTGGTTTTGAGGAATTGAGAAGCTCTGCAAGCAGCCGCTTTTTTACCTCCTGCGAGCCAGTGCCCTCTGCCCTGGAAATCTTTTCAAAGTTTGAGAACACTTTTTCAAGCGAGAGCGCCTGCGAGAACAGGGAGCGCTGCTTTTTTGACTGCACTAACTGCATTGCCACTAAACCGAGGTCTCCTTTTTCTCTGTAGAGCTCTTTAATCCCCTGCTCTGAGTGCCCTGTTGTTTTCGCAATCGCATCAATGACAAAATTTTCACCCAACCCAAGCTCTCTTGTCTTAAAAGGAGGACCAAGCTGTCCCTGGCAGAGGTAAACAATTTTTTCAAGCTCCGCGGGCTTTGCCTTGGCAAAGAGGACAGCGAGCTTTTCGCTCATCGCAATGCGCGAGCTTGTCTTTTCTATTTCCTCAAACGCTCTTGCGATTTCAAGGAATTCCATGCAATTAATTTAGCTGAAAACCTTATATATAAGTTTGTGGTGCTTTCAAAGAAAAAGAGAAAGTGAAAATCGCGCTTACAAGTTTGGATAAATTGCCAGAGTAAAAAAACCTTGGCTTAAAAGCCAAGGCGTTCCCTTTCGCCATAACAAGGCTTCATCTCCACGCTGAAGCGAGAGGCATTCGCCACGCCAATTTTTTAGCAAAAAGCCAGCTGAAAACCTTATATACTAGTTTGGCGTTAGGTTGGTTATGCAACAAAAAGCCATAATGCTCACAGTATTCCTCTTCTTTCTGCTGCTGGGTTGCACAAAGCAGGCACCCCCAGAGAACTATTTTCCAATTGAGAACGCGGAAAAGCTCGAATACAGCTACGTGCTTTCATCCAGTGCCAATGGCTCGCAGCACGAGGAAAAAGGCATTCTTGTAATAAGGCCGGGTTCAACAAAAACAATTGGGTCAAAAGAGTGCACTTCTTTTTCTTTCGAGTTCAACGGCGAAAAAGACCACTCCGAGTGCTATTACAGCACAAAAGACGGGGTAATGCTTGCAGGGCGCGGGTTCGGGCTTGAAAAAATGGAGGTAAAACCGGCAATGCCACTCTTAAAAAAGCCATTCACTGCAGGAAACACTTGGAGCTGGGTTGGAAAAGAGGGAAGCATTTCCAGCAGTGCTGAATTCGAAATAGACGGAATTGAAACAATAACTCTTGGAAGCCAAGAGCTTGAAGTGTTAAAGGTTTCCTCAACAGTAAAGCGCTCGGATGGAGTGGAAATGCGCTCAACAAAATGGTTCGCTGGCAGCCTTGGCCTTGTCAAAGAGCAGACAACAATCACAAACTCCAACTACCCGGGTCAAAAAATGGAAGTAAAAATCGAGCTTAAACTTTAATGAAAAAACCTATTCAATTCCTTTCGGTTTTGTTTTCTTGAGAAAGTGGTCGTAGCCGAACCTTTCCAGTTTTTTTCTCTTCCCGTTTTCCTCGAGGAACACGCCACTGCCCCTTATTATTTCTCCAACCACAAAGCCTTGCACTTTTTTCAGGTTCTTTGGCGGAACAGTGAACACTAACTCAAAGTCTTCGCCGCCGAAGAGGGCAAAGTCAACTGCATTCATTCCAAGCACGCGAGCAGCTTTCCTCACCTGGCTTGAAACTGGAACTTTGCCTGCGTAGATTACTGCAGCGCACTTGCTTTCAGCGCAAATGTTTCTTGCCTCCGAGGCAAGCCCGTCGCTCACGTCCTCCATTGCATTCACAAAGCGAGCAAGCCTCAATGCCTTCTCAGGCTTGGCTTTTGGCCGGGCGTGTTTTTTTTTCACGCTTTCAAAGCCCTTCTTTTTCTGCAAGTAAAGGTTGAGGCCAGCACAACCCGCGCCCAGCTCGCCTGAAACGCACAAAAAATCCCCTGGTTTGGCTCCAGAGCGGTAAACTGGCTTTCCCTGCACGAATCCAAGCATTGAAACATCAACTGAGAGCTTTTTTCCGTGTGTGATGTTTCCTCCAACTATTTCAATGCCGTGCTTTCTCGCGGCAGTTTTTATTCCTTTATAGATTCCTTCGATTAACCCGGCTTCTGTGTTGGCTGGGAGAATTAGCGAAACGAGCGCGAAAGCTGGCTTTGCATTCATTGAGTAAACGTCAGAGGCATTGATTTCAATTGCTTTCATTCCAATTTCCCGCGGAGAAAACCATTCAAGCGAAAAATGATCCCCTTCAACCAAGCAGTCAATTGTGAAAACAACAAGCTTTCCTCCAATCCTCAGAACAGCACAGTCATCCCCAATGCCTCTCACAACTGCCTTGTTCTGTGGCTTTCCAATTATGCTGTTCAGCCTTTTGATTAATGCGAATTCTCCTCCTAGTTCCTCAATTGAAACCATTTTTTGCTCTCCTCAAACTTTTAAACCTTGTAATTTGCTCCAGTTTTATTTCATTAACTGAAACTTGTTTCCTTTTGCCAGTCACATTTTTTTCCTTAGCTTTTTCGTTTCCTTCATTGGGCAGTACTGCCCGCACATCGTGCAAACCCCTCTCTTCTTGGTCACTCCTGACTTTTTCCTGTACTCACACGCCCTCTCCCTGTCCAATGCCTCCCTGAACATTCCAGGCCAGTCAAGCTCAAAGCGCGCTTTTGACATCCGGTAATCCCAGTCACGTGTTCCCTTTTTTCCAAGGGCAAGGTCTGCTGCGTGCGCTGCAATCCTTGAAGCAATCAAGCCCTGCCTCACACTCTCCTCGTCTGGCAGGCCCAAGTGCTCGCTTGGGGTAACATAGCACAAAAATGCTGCGCCATAGTAAGCGGCAAGCGCTCCGCCGATTGCAGCAGTGATGTGGTCATAGCCTGCTCCAATGTCTGTCACCAGCGGTCCCAGAACATAAAAGGGAGTCTTCCCAGCATACTTTTTCTTCAAGTCCATGTTCTTCTCCACCTCGTTGAGTGGAACATGCCCTGGGCCCTCTATTATCACCTGCGCGCCAAGCTCGCGAGCCCTCTCGGCTTGCTTTGCGACAACTTTCAGCTCTTCAATCTGCGCCTTGTCTGTTGCATCATGAATCGAGCCAGGCCTGAGGGCATCCCCAAGGCTAAACGCAGTATCGTACTTTTTCACTATTTCGCACAGCTCGTCAAAGTACTCCGCGTAAGGGTTCTCTGCGTTGTTCGCAAGCATCCAGCGCGCCATGAGCGCTCCTCCCTTGCTTACAATGCCAGTCAATCGCTTTTTTACGAACGGCAGTGTTTTTCCTGTAATTCCTGAGTGAACTGTCACAAAGTCAACGCCGCTCTTGCAGTGTTTTTCCACTACTTTTAGAAAGTCGTCAACTGACAACTCATCAAAGTTCTCAAAGGATCCGGCCTCATAGACTGGCACTGTTCCAACAGGCACTGGGCAGTTTTTTATGATCCTGGCACGGTTCTTGTCAATTGCTCCATAATTGCTCAAATCCATTACAGCATCAGCGCCATACTTTAACGCTATCCTGAGCTTTCTCATTTCCTTTCTGAAATCATAGTCAAGCGGGCTCGATCCAAGGTTCACGTTAACCTTCGTGCGAAGCATTTCCCCGATTCCAAGCGCCTTCAAGCCAAGCTTTAAGTGCACGCGGTTGGCTGGAATCACAACAGAACCATCTTTTACCCATTTTAATATCTGTGCCTCAGTGAAGCCCTCTTTCCTTGCAACGCGCTTCATTTCCCTTGTAATCTTTCCCTCTCGAGCCATTTCAAGCTGGGTGCTCATTCAAATACCTCCAATAATTTCTTTGAAGCCTCTTCCACGTTCTCGCTTCCAACAATGCTGGAAACGACCGAAACCGCGTCAGCACCGGCTGCAATAACCCTGGAAGCATTCTTGGCATTAATGCCGCCAATCCCCATGACAGGAATTGAAACTGTTTCCCGCACTTTTTCAACCATCTCCAAGCCAACTTGCATTCCAGCATCCTTTTTTGTGTCAGTGTGAAAAACAGGCGAAACAGAAACATAGTCTGCTCCGCTCTTTTCTGCGTTAACCGCTTCCTCGGTGTTGTGAACCGTGACGCCAATTATTGCATTGGGAAGCAGCTTTCTCGCCACTTCCAATGGCAGGTCATCCTGGCCCAAGTGCAGGCCATCAGCGCCAACGGCAAGCGCAAGGTCAGCACGATCATTCACAAAAAACAATGCCTTTCCCGCACAGATTTCCTTCAATTTCCTGCAATCCTCGAACATTTCCCTTGCGCTCTTCTCTTTTTCCCTGTATTGAATTGAGGGAATACCTGCAGCGATTGCCTTCCCAGCATCCTCAAAAATGCTTTTCCTTGTAAGTTTCGAATCAAGCACGAGCATTACGCGGATTTTTTCCTTTTCAACCATTTTCCTCTGGCCTCGCATTTTTTGGGTTTAGATCTGAATCCAAGTTCATCTCTTCAATTCTTGCCTTCCTTAAGCTTTCTTCCCTGAGAACATAAAGCGAGTCAAGCAACTCGGCTTTGAATTTTGATGGCTCGTTGGCTTTTGTTGCTGCAATCTCTCCAGCAACCCCAAAAGCAGCAAGAGCACAAGCACTTGCCTTTAGAGAATCACCCTCAACCGCGTTGAACGCTCCCAAGAGTGAGGCAGCCATGCAACCAGTTCCAACAACCCTGCCCATTAGCTCATGGCCGTTTCTCACAACAACCGTCCTCTCGCCATCCGAAACAATGTCCTCAGCACCAGTGACCACAACCGTGCAGTTTTTTGACACTGCAAGCTCCCTTGCAAGCTCACTCAAAGAACCCTCAACGCTCTCTGCTTCAACCCCGCGCGTTAAAGCCCCAGCGCCTGCAAGCGTTCCAACCTCGGAAGAATTGCCCTTCACCACCGCAAACTTTACCTTGTCAATGAGCTCAAAGCACTCCCTTGACCTGAACTTGGTCGCTCCAGCGCCAACTGCATCCAACACAACAGGAATGCTCAAATCGTTCGCCTTCTGGCCAGCCAGCACCATCGATTCAACCAGTTCGCTTGTAAGCGTTCCAATGTTCAATACAAGCGCTCCAGCCAGGGAAACCATTTCCTCAACTTCCTCTGGCGCGTGCGCCATCACAGGCAAGGCACCAGCACTCCTTGTTACCTGAGCACAGTCATAAACCGTAACCCAGTTCGTTATATGGTGAACCAGCGGCTTCCTCGAACGCACTTCACTCAAAACCGAAAAAACATCAAACACCAACAAACCCCCAATTGATTTAAAGTGAAAAGAAATTAAAACCTAACAACAATTAAAAAAACAATCCTTGCAAGATTTATATTCCAAGACAAGCATGGTTTAAAAAATAAAAAAATCACATTGGGGCCGTGGTGTAGCCTGGCTAGCATACGAGCTTTGGGAGCTCGCGACTCGAGTTCAAATCTCGGCGGCCCCGTTCGGCCTTTTCTTTCAAAAAGAAAAGGCAC
>CAZGDN010000015.1:0-3007 GCA_964525235.1 uncultured archaeon
TAAGTTCAGGTTCGACTACGATATAGGAAACGACCTTCTCTATTTATACAATCCCACAAAAAAATCAAAGGGAAGCATTGAGTTCGGCGAACTCATAATTGACCTGGAGAAAAAAGGCGAAATCGTTGGACTCGAAATATTCGGGGCATCAAAATACCTCTCACAACTTACTGACAGGAGAATCACTAAAAGGCATTGAAAGAGCTGGAAAACGCATCTGTTTCATATTCTGCCAGAAACGGAACAGTGATGATAAAAATAATCCTGCAAATCAAAAAAGAGAAAATCCTGGCACCCATAGTAATACAGGACATGCATTATAACAGCCCAGTAATGGCCTTCGCGAAATAGCTTCAGCTCACAGTATCATGTGCGCGAGGTAGAACTGGATGCGCGTGTCCTCTATGGGGTAAGAGATGCGCATTGGAGCCTCGCTCTTCAGCTCAAGGAGAACCTTGCTCTCTGGCTCTGCTTCCTTGATAATGTTTTCCAAAAAGTTCAAAGAGTACTTGCTTACAACGTCCTTTTTGGCTTTTACTTTTAACAGATCGTTCTGCTTGGCCTCGGTTTTAAGGGTTCCCTGCGAGCCCCGCGCTTCAATCAACAGCTTTCCCTTTTCAACCTTGAACACAATGCTGCTGCCAAACAAGGCTGCGTCCTTGAGGGCTTCCTGTAAGAGGCGCGCGTTTGCTTCAATGGTTGCATCATACGTTTGTTCCGGTATCTCTGCCTCGTCCTCATTTATGTCAATCAATGAAAGACGAAAACTCCTATTCAAGTCCCCTTTTAGCCTTACAAGCAAGTGAGAGTCCTCGAGCTGCATTTCAAGCGTGTCGCGCTGGAGAGCGCGCTTCATTACCTTGTTGAACTCCTCGAGGTCAATGCCAACAAGGTTTGGCTCAACCTTGAACTCGTCAAAGATTGAAGCGGGTGCCACATAGTGAACAAGCACAATCTGGCTGGGATCAATTGCCTTGAAAGAAATTCCACGATCATTGAACCTGAAGTTGCCCTCAGAGATAAAATTTGAAATCGCACGAATGGCAGTCTGAAAAGGCGCAACCCTGCTAAGCTTAATCAACCTGACCCCCTCTTGACACTAGTATAAAATAAAAAGGCAAGGATTTAAATTGTTTGCGCGCCAACCACTCTTCTTTGCTCGCCTTCTAACCGAATGCTCTCCGAAACGGCAGCATTTCAAACCCAGTCACTTGCAACAACACAAGCCCCGACAGCTGTAGCAACCCCGTAATTTTTTGGCACAATGGCTTTCACGCCAAGCATCTTCAAACCAGCTAACAGCCTTTTTCTGACAAGCGGCACTGCAAGGAGCTTCCCGGTAAGCACTATTCTCTTCTGACCGCAAGCCGAGGCAGCAAGTGCAATGATTGCAGCGTTCACTTCTGCCACGAGGTTAATTATTCCAAGGGCAATGTCAGCCCTTGAGGCCTTTCCTTGCATGGCAAAATTCGAAGCAGTTGCGTTTCCAGGAAGCTGGCCAATGCCCCGCCCCACAATGTCTTTTACAAGCAAGTCAACCCTTTTCAAACTGCCTTTTCCAGCCAGCCTGTTAACCTCACTCCAGCTCGCGGTTCCCAGCAAGCGCTTTGACAGGCCAAGCAGAGTGCCACCGCTTACCCCAATGCCAGTGCAGTGCCTGAATTTTCCACTCCTGGCTTCAACAATGCACGTGCCTGTTCCAAGTGATGCAACAATTGCCTTTCTCTTGCCTGAGAGGAAAAGACCGCCGGCACCAATTGCCCTAATCTCGCCCACTTTTGTGACTGGAATTCCGCCGTATTTATTGAGCGCGCTCGCACTCCTGCCGCCAGTGACTGCAATAACCTCGAGTTTTGCAGCATCAAAACCTGTGCCACTTATTGCTTTGGGAAGCTGTTTGAGGGCAATTGGCTGGATTGATTTTTTTCCCAGAATTCTCTTCTTTTTCATTAAAACAAAGTCAGCGCTTGAAGCACCAAGGTCAACGCCAAGAACCATAAAAAGGAATTCGGCGGAAAATGATTTAATAGGATTGCTGGCTTTTTTTAACAGGTAAACTACCCATGCCTGAAAGCACGCTGTTTTGGCTTGCCAAAATGCGCGCATTTTTACCGAAAGGCAAAAATAGTGTGGGCTTCCGGGCACCCAACAGAGAGTGAAAAAATTGCTTTGGATGTTTTTTGTAACAATGACCACTGTTTTCTGGGCTCTTGAAAATATTTTTGACAAGGTTCTTGTAACAGACCATACAAAAAACCCATTTATTACAGTGGTCTTGGTTAACTTTATTGGATTGGTTTTATTGCTGCCAATCGCGCTTGTTTTTGGCTTGGCTATTCCAAAGCTTGACATATTGCTCTTTTACGCCATGGCTATTCTGTTATGGCTACTGGCAATATGGCTTTACTTCAAAGCAGTGCAAGAAGGAGAGGCTTCACGTGTAATAACCGCTTTTAACATAATTCCCTTCTTTGTATTGTTTTTTGCAGTGTTTTTATTGGGGGAAACGGTTTCCAGTGCACAGTTTGTTGGAATTGTTTTCCTTGTATCAGGCGCAATCCTTGTCTCGCTGAAAAAATCCAAACACTCTCTTGTGAGAAAATGGATTTTGTTTGTTGTAATCTCTGCAGCGCTCTTTGGATTGGATACAATTATTACAAAGCACTTGCTCTTGTCTGTTGACTGGCTTTCATTGCTTGTCTGGAGGAGCATTATTACCTGTGGCTTTTTTGTCATAGCAATGCCTTTCTATTATAAAACACTGAAAGCAGTTATAAAAAAGCCTAAAACAATTGCACTCGCGGTTTCCAGTGAAAGCTCTAGCTTGATTGGGCGTGGTTTTTTGTACATTGCGCTTTCAATTGAAAGTGCTTCACTTGTTTATGCTTTAACTTCAGTCCAGCCATTTTTCGTATTATTGATGGCAATTGCGTGCACCAAACTGTTTCCAAAATTCCTCAAAGAAGAAATCGACACCGAACACATTGCAATCAAGATAATCGCAGTA
>CAZGDN010000015.1:3107-23336 GCA_964525235.1 uncultured archaeon
ACTCGCTTTCAATTCTTGGAGCCAAAAAGTACGAAATTGTTGCCCCACCAATTGCATATGATACAAAGAGCGGCGCGTCCGTCTTGAGCTTGAGTTCTATTTCTTCACTCCCAGCCGGGGCTTTCAGCATGTCCTTCAAGTAGTCGAGCGGGAACATGCTCCTGCAGTCGTTTTTTACCACAAAAGACTTTATTTCCTTTTTTGGAGTGCGGTTGTTGAGCGTGCCCTTGCTGGACTGGGCGCTCAGGAAAAAGGAGTCTTTTTCAACGCCAAGCGTGACATGCGTTGAGATTAACTCAGCGTCCTTTAATGCGTCCTGCAATATGCCTGCACTCATCTTGAGTTCTGCATCGAACTCTATTTTTGGGTTTGGAACAGATGTTTTTGAAATGTCGATTAAGGGCATTGAGAAATGCCTCTCTGATGCTCCCTTAAAGCTTATGCCGAGCGTTGTCTTGTCCTCTTTTAGCTCGAGTTCAAGGGAGTCAGTTGGCTTGGCTCTGCCCATTACCTGGTTCAGGTAGTCAAGGTCCAGCCCAATCCTTGTTTCCTGTTCAACACTGAACTCTTTGAAGGCCTGCTTTTTCATCTCAAAGTCAACCATTGAAATCTGGCTTGGATCAGTTGCCTTGAGTGCAATTCCCGTCTCACTGATTTCAAACTCTGCTTCGTGTATCAGCACAGCAATTGCCTCACAGCTTTTCTTGAAGTCCTGCGCTTTCTCCAACACCAGTTTCATTCCCTACCACCATAATACTTTTTTTCAAGTTCTTTCACTTTGCTGTACAGATTTGAATCAAAACCTTTTAATTCTTGTACTATGTCTGCCTCGATTGAGAGCTTTTCCTGTTTCAAAGGCTTTCCGATTACACGCACTATGCTTCCCTCCCTCAAGCCAAGCAGTTGCTCTCCCTCAGTGAAACTAACAGTGCACTCAATGCCATCGCTTGAAATTCTTCCACTCATTGCAGGCTTGTCAATTGAAACAATTTCTCCTACAACCGCAACTCTCTCCGCTTTGTCTGAAATCTCCTTCAACGAGAGCTCACTCGCGCTCGGCGGCGTGAAGGGAGTTCTCTCAAAGGAATTGCCAGAATCACCTTCTCTGCCTTGCCTGTCTTCAAGCTCTTCATTCATAGAAAAAATTAAAGCAGGGTTGTTTTTTAAAACTGGTTGCAACCAGGCAACGTATTCAAAAAAGCACGCGCTTTGGTTACGGGAACTGGCACTTTGCACCAGTAAACGGGCTCGTGAGGTAGCAGGGCAAGTCGTCAAGGAGAATGAGCTTCACATAACCAATCCAGGGCACCATGAACACAACGCGCCCATGAAGGCTGTCAACCCTGACAGCACCATAGCTCAGCGCGGTGTCCTGGTCAATGAAGGGGTTAAGCTTTGAGTCACCCTTTGTGAGAACAAACAGGCCGTCACTTGCGCGGATTTTTGCAACAGCGCGGTGAATAACCGGAATGCCCTGTGACTCAGACCAGTACACAACAACATCTCCCTTTTTTGTCACAGGGATTTCCTTGTTGACTGCAGTAAATTGTATTTTTTTTACCACGACATCTTCCCTTTTCAGCTTTCCAACCGCAAGGTCCCGCGAGAGAGCCCTGCAGGGATAAAGCCCCTGAACTCCCTTAACAGAGCAGAGCGTTTCTGCATACTTTCCAACATCAACACCCTGAATGCTCTGCCCCGGCATTTCAACCAGTGGTGCTTTTAAATCCTCGATGCCCCAGCCACTCAACACCATCACGTCACCGCGGTAAAAAGCCGGCTCCATGGAACCGCTCACAACGATCACCATCGGGGATGGCGAGTGGAATAAGACTCCAAGCAGGGCGTAGAGGAGATAGGCTGAGAGGAACGCTGTGACAAGGTAAACGCTCCAGCTCGCAAGCTGGTTTTTAATGAGACCGGTTCTTTCAAGAAAAATGTCAGAGTAAGTGAATGGATCAAGCCACTTTGTGAAGGAAAACCTCTCCCTCAAACGCTGTCTCAGGGTTTTCCTTGAGGCTTTTTGCATTCTTCTGAGCTTGCTTTTTTTCATTTTGGTCACGGGGGTGTGCTTCTTCCAAGGGTCAAGCCACTGGCAACCATGTGGGCTACTCTCACTGGTTCCGGGAGGTGGGAGTGAATTGTGAATTCTTCAATCAATGCCCTGGCTCCTTCAACGCGGATTCCGTGGCACTGGAAGAGGATTCTTTCCGCGTGGTGAATTTCCCCGGCTTTTTCAATCAATTCAATCCTTTCCCTTGCGCGTGGGAGCTTGGCAAGTGCTCTTTTTATGCTTTCAATGTCTGGCTGTTTCCTGAAAACGATTATTACTGGCAAGCTGGTTTCATTTTTTATTCTTTCCGCATCCGCCACGTTGAAACCAGCAAAGTTTATTCCGTCAAGGAAAATGCAGCTCGCCTGCTCCAGAAAAGTTGAGTTTTTCAGCGTGCTGGTTATTTTCTCTGTTGAATCAGTGCCGTCAACGGTTATATCCGAGGAGAGTATTCCTTCAAGCCTGTTGTCTGCCCTGAGCAGCACCATTACAACCTTTGTCTTGCCTTGCTTGTGGGGAGTGAAGAAACCATCGTCTATGCCTATTGCTCTTATGAGCCTGGAGGGCAAAGGCTCACCTCATTTCAGGGCCTTAAGGTTTTTCTTGAATTCAGCTGCGTGCTCTTTGATTTTCTTGCTTGCATCCTGGAGTGCTGCCTTGGGGGTTTTACCCTTGGTCTTCAGGATAAAAAGAGAGTCACTGTCCTGCGGGTGCTTGAGCTTGTATGAAGCAAATTCAACCTTTGGGTCCTTTAAAAGGTAGTATTTTAGCAGCTGGGGAAAAGTGTGCCTTTCTCCCTTTAATCTGAATTCAACCATTTCTTTTTCGTTTTGGAGTATTTCAATTTCCATAGGTTCACCTATTTGAGTGAGTACTTGCTGCTGAGCTTCCTGTTTTCAATGCTTCCACAGCTAGTGCACATTAGCTTTCCATGCGAGAGGTGCATTGGCTTCCTGCACTTGGAGCAGTAAGCCCTTATAACGCCAAGCTCTGGCTTGTCTGTTCTCAGAGTGATGCCATAAGGCTTTACGTCTGAAACCTCAGCCAGCACAACATCTCCAATTTTGAACTGCTCATGCGTGTTCCGAACATAATTCCTTGAAATTCCTGAAATCATAATGGATGCGTTGCTCTTTGCAAAAACCCTTGGCTCCTTCTTGTCATATGCCTCAAGAATTTTTATGTGAACACTGTTCTTTCTCACACCGGTTACAATGCCGTAAACCCTTGTGCCTGGGTGGAAGAGCTTGACGTTTTTTCTCTTGTTAACTTTTACAGTGTAATTTTTTGAGTCAAACTCGGCTTCTCCAACAGAGTCAGAGAAAACAAGGTCGTTTTCCTCGAAAGTGTTTTCCCCTTCCTCGAATTCCTCAGCCGTACTGAGTTCCTCGCCCGGCAATACAATTTTTTTTGTCAATTCAACCACTAACAAAAGTAGAGTATGCTATTTTTATAACTATCTTGATTAAAAAGGTATTTAAAACCTTGTAGGTGAATGTGTGGTCCTGGAGTCATTGTTTGAAGGAGAGTCAGTTGTAAAGCACCCGCTCTCAGCTCTTCTCCTGGGATTCGTGTTCAGCAGTGTTTCAATGTGGATTGCTTTTTTTTCGTTTCCCGCCTCAACCAGCATCCTTGCAATTTCCTTTATCACAATAGCAGCAGTGCCAATGATTCACCGCGTTTTCTTAATGGAGGAAAAGAAAACACTCAGGCTTAACGGCTTAAAGGACTCCTTTCTGGCAAGAAACTTTGAAATCGTGAAAATTTATACCTGGTTCTCTGTGGGAATCATAGCAGCCTATGCCCTCTGGTTTGTTATCCTGCCAGAGGAAACCTCGAGTTTTTGCATTGCTGGAAATAAATGCATTCCAGTCCCAAGCCAAAAAGCAGTATTCAAAGAACAGACAGGCGCGCTCTCAAAAATTTCCGCAATGGCGCCCGTAAGAAAAAACGGCATAGCAAAGGCAACACAGAAGGCTGGAGGAATATGCGGGCAAAGCTTCTGGTGCTGGTTTGAACTGATTTTCTCGAATAATTCTTCGCTCATGCTGCTTGCAGTTCTGCTTTCCTTTCTCTTTGGAGCAGGAGCATTGTTTCTCATTTCCTGGAATGCTTCAATCCTTGGCACGCTGGTTGGCCAGAACATTCTTGCAAAAAACCATTTGGCATTCATTGGCTTAATGCCACATGGCATTCCGGAGTTCGCCGGCTTTTTCATGGGAGCAATCTCTGGCGGAATGATTTCCGTAGCTTTGTCACAGAGAAAGTACTGCCCAAGAGAATTCGAAGTAATTGCAATGGATTCATTTGTAATGCTGTTGCTTGCACTCTTCTCGCTCTTTGTTGGAGCAGCAGTTGAATCGTTCACGCTCATAGGGCAAGAAATAAATGCAATGTTTATTTCCATTTTTTACATTATTTTTATGAGCGCGCTCTTTTTCAGAACCCAGCTTTAAGCATTCTGCTTTTCTTTCTTCCTTTTTGCTCTTTCAACTGCTTCGGAAATCTTTTTTTCAAGCGCAGCCGACAATAACCTGGATGGGCTCCCAGCCCGCACCCCGCCAAGGCTGTTGCCAATTGACTGAGCAAGGGTTGAAAACTGCAGTGGGAAAATGAGCTTGGTGCTCTTTCCCTTCGACATCTCTTCAAGCGCCTTTATATAGTAATAGTTTAGCGTCCTGTCAGACAAGTCACGAGATGCCTCTTTAACAGCATCAATCTCCGCCTTTGTGGCTTTGGCTTTTTCTATTCTTGCAAGCTTTTGCTGGACTGCTGCTTTTTCTTCATGCATTGCACTCAAAACAGTCTCCGGGATCTCGAGGTCCTTTATTTGCACGGCAATAACCCTAACACCCCACTCACCGGCAATATTTGCAAGGTCAATCTGCAGCTGTTGGTTTATCTTGTCAATCTTCGAGATTACCTCGCTGAGCTCCATCCCGCCAACAATGTCACGAATCGAGGCAACAACAAACGTTCTCGCTGCAGTCTGAAAGTCCTCCACTTCCAGAACAGAATTTATTACAGACTGCCTGTCCTTTCTTACCTTTAAATATATCACAGCATCAAGCTTTACCTCAATCAAGTCCTTGGTAATAGCAGCCTGCCTTTCAACATCAAGCGTCTTTGTCCGCAAGTCAACATGAGTAAAGGTTTCAACAAATGGGAGCACGATTGCCCAGCCCGGACCGCCAACGCGGTGCAATTTTCCAAACCTGAAAATGACTGCACGCTCGTAGTCCTTCAGTTTAAGAATGTCAGACTTCCACACCAGGACAAAAAACGTGACAATGAGGATCAACAGCAAAAGGTTCTGGAGCAAAAAGAAAAAAACCTCGCCATGGAAAAAAACCAGGTATGCAACAAAAGCCATTGCTGCCAGCAATGCAAGGAAAATCATCCCCTTTTGAGAGTATTGGGCCATTGAATCCACCACTTTTAAAAATAATGGGAATATTATAATAACTATATAAACCAATATTTAAAAAGTTAACTAAAATGAATTAAAAAGTTAATTATATTAACGGTGTTGTGTTTGGCTGCAAAGAAGAAGGAAAGCATCCTCATCCTCTGCGTGGACCGCGACAATGACCTTGGCAGGAAGGCAAGGGTCAACGGGCCGATTATTGGAAGAAAAAAGAACCTCGAGGCCGCGAATGCCCTCATCCTCGCAGACCCAGAGGAGAGCGATGCAAACTGCATCTTTGCGGCAGTGAAAAAGTTCGACGAACTCAAGGCAGAGTTTGAAAACCTCGAGATTGCCACAATCACTGGCCATGGAAAGGCTGGCTTTCAGTCTGACAAAAAACTGAACGAGCAACTGGACTTGCTTGAAGAAAAACTCAACCCACAGGGCTTCATTCTGGTCACGGACGGAGGCGAAGACGACCAGGTCCTGCCATTGCTTGAGTCAAGGCAAAAAATTCTCTCAAAACAGCTCGTGATAATCAAACAGGCAAAACAGGTTGAGTCAGTTTATTACACCATTCGGGAGGCAGTGAAAGACCCCTACCTTGCAAGGATAGTGTTCGGCATTCCCGGGATTATTTTGTTATTCTATGCACTCACGCTCATCTACAACCTGCAGGATCTTTTTACCCAGGGGGTTGCACTTATTGTTGGATTGTACCTTTTGATTAAAGGACTTGGTATTGAGTTAAAACTCCACGAGTTTTACCACAAAACAGTTTCTTCAATTTCACTCCAGAGAGCAAGCTTTCCCCTTTACTTTGGAGGCATGTTCTCTTTTTTTTCCGCTCTTATAATGCTTGCAACAAACTTTCCGATGGTTGGAGAGCCAATGCAAAACTACATCAGTGCAATACAGGGAACATACTTTGCCCTGACAATGTCAGTGCTCTGCATTATTGTTGGAAGGAGCATAGACGCAATCCAGCTCAAGCAAGCCATTAAACTCAGAAAATACTTTCTCTACGGCGTCTCCACCATTATTGCGTGGTTTTTGCTGGACGCCGGCACACTTGTCCTGCTCGGCGAGGCCGTCCTTGACTTCTTCTGGCTTGCAATTGCTGTCTCGCTTGCAGTAATATTCACCTCGTTCAAGGTACTGGAAATCCTTGACGTCAGGGCAAAGATTACAGAGTTGTTGCTGGGCCTGCCGGTCTACTCAAAAAGCGGCATATGGCTTGGAACAGTGAGAAAAATAGACAAGCGCAGCAATGCCATCACCTTTTTGAAAGGCGAAAACTCAAAGGAAAAAAGCGCAAGAAAAGGAAGCTTTATCCTAAAAGACAACAAGATAATCGTTTCAGGCTAATTCTCACAGAAGAATAGCAGTATAGAAGACCAAAGCTCCGCTTACTAACACCAAAAAAGGGCAAAGTTGTAGAAGACCTTGTTTCCTGCTTGCACCCTAACTTTTCCCAACTGCCTTTCGGCCTGCTGCCTTTAGTGCTGAGGGGAAAGAGAAAGAGATTATTTTCCTCAGCGATTTTAAGAGCATTGTTTTTCTCTTGCCGTGCTCGAATGCGTTGTCCAGCACTTGGCCGAGTGAAACAACAGGAATAATCTTTATTTTTGAGAGCTCTTTTTTGTCCATTACTATATCCTGAAGGTTTGACTTTGGAATGATTACCTCCTTAAAACCAGCTTTTATGGCTGCCTCTATTTTTGCGGTTACCCCGCCAACTGGCAGCACTTCTCCTCTGACTGAAAGCGAACCGGTCATGGCAAGGCTCTGTTTCACTGGAATTTTTTCGAGAGCTGAAATTACGGCAGTGGCAACACTCACAGAAGCAGAGTCCCCCTCTACTCCCTCATATGTCTGCAGGAACTGGATGTGCAAGTCCCTCTTTCTAATATCCTTGCCACTGACCTTTTTTATAAGAGCAGAAACATTCAAGACTGCTTCCCTGGCAATCTCGCCAAGCTTTCCGGTTGCAATAATCCTGCCCTCTGCCTTTGAAGCAGCCGGAGCAATCTCTGCCTCTATTGGGAGAACCATTCCAGCAGAACCATCCGAACTGACAGCCAAACCATTCACTCTTCCAACAGCGCTGCCCTTTGAAATGTACACCTCATAGTCCTTCCTGTGCTCTATGAGCTTTGACATTATCTGTTGCTCAAGGGTAAGAGCAGACATCTTTGCTTCAAGCACATCCTGCCTTGAAACAAGGCTCTCGCCCTTTTTCTTCGCAATATCCCCAGCCGCCCTGACCAGGCCACCCAAGTCACGCAGTTTCAGGGTCAGCTTGTTTTTTCTCTGCGCTCTCTTCCTCGCCTCGAGGATTATTTCCTCAACTGCCTGCCTTGAAAAGTGTGGAATCTTGCCGTCCTTTTTGACTTCCTGGGCAACGAACTGAACAAGCTTTGCCCTGTTCTCTTCATTGTCCGGCATATCCAAATTCATGTAAATCTCATACCCATAACCGCGAATTCTTGAACGAAGAGCAGGGTGCACGTGCCTGAGGTCCTCGTAGTTGCCGGCTGCAACCAGCACAAAATCACACGGCACTGGCTCGGTGCGAACCATTGAGCCAGAGGATAACTCGCTTTGACCAGTAATGGAATACTTCTTCTCCTGCATTGCAGTGAGCAATTCCTGCTGGCTCTTCGGGCTCAGCGATGCAATTTCGTCCAAGAACAACACACCCTTGTTTGTGCGGTGAATCATGCCAGGTTCAACACGCAAGTGCGGAGGAGTGCCAAGCCCGCCTGACTGGAGAGGGTCATGTTTCACATCTCCAAGCAATGCCCCGGCTTTTGCTCCAGTTGCCTCAATGAATGGCGCCATCTTTTTCCCAGCGTTGTCAATCAAGAGCTTGGGTGAATGGTTTGATTCACGTGAGCGCATCTGCGTGCTGAGAGCAAATGCAGCCATTAAAAAGCCACCAAGGACAAGCGATGCAGCAAACACTACAGCCGCAGCTACCCTGTCAGGGTCAATCCAGCCCATGCGCCACATCACAAAAGAGAGAATAAAAAAAGCCAGCGGGATAATGAAGCCAATCAAGCGCGTGTTGCTTTCCTGTTTCATGGACTCGATGCGTGCCTCGTTGACTATCTTTTTTCCCTCGCCTGCCTTTACAACGCGCACTTTTGGATTGTTTGGGTCAGCATTGTTTGGGTAAATCAGGATATCCTGCAATTGCTGGACTGGCAGGATTTCAGCCATTGCCTGGGCAAGCATTGATTTCCCAATGCCGGGCAGTCCAACAAGCAAAATGTTTCTCTTTTGAATGGCTGCCTTTCTGATGAGTTCAACGCTCCTGTCCTGGCCTATCACCTGGTCAATTGTTTTCTCCGGCACCGGAATTTCTGCCGTGCTCTTGTAGTTTTTTGGAATCGAAAAGGCCATGTATGAAAAAAAGTGCGAATGGATTTAAAGGGTTGTGGTTGGGGGGAGTTTTTTGGAAGAAAATTTGGTTAGTTAAACTTTTATTTCCAAGACAAAACAATTGATTATTATGATCAGGAGACTTGACACAATGAAGCCAGCGGAACTGAAAAGAATTGCTGCTGCCAACAAGGGAAAGAAAGCACTGGTTATCGTGCACCCATACTGGGGAAACTCTGGCCCGCACTGGGAGAGCCAGAACCCAAAATTTGAGCGCTTTGTGCAGAGCGGAAGACACCAAAAATATATTACGGTTGTAATGGAACACTATGCGAGCATTCCCAGGCTGAGGAAAAGGCTTGAAAGGGTCGGTTTGAAAGAAAGCAATTCCTTTTTCATTGTGGGAACAAGGTGGGGCAGCCCTGAGTTAACCCACGGCTGGCAAAAGCTCATCCGAAGGATTGAAGCCCTTGGAGCAAGGGACATCATTGTCAGCGGGAGAGACATTGAAAGGCACAGGGTTAAAAGGATATTAAGCGAGCTGGAGCGAGAGAGGTCTCGGCAAAAAAGAAACAATGTAAGGTACAGCAAGATAAGGGCAATGAAAAGAGCCAGTAACGGCAAGTACAGCTATGCTGCCTGCGCCGGTATTACCTTTTCAAAGCTTAAGGCAAGCGGCAGGTTTTCAAGAGTCAAGCTTTCAAGGCATTTTCGCTAGACACCCAGCCTATTAGGGTTCTTGGGTTTCTTTTTTTCGAGTCTTTTCAGGGCCTCTCTTGCCTTTGCCCTGAGCTGCAGGTCCTCGCTCTTGTTTTCCGCGATTTTTTTAAAGAGCCTCTTTGGCGCCCGAGTTTTTGATGCAAGGACTTCAATGCACTGCATGCGTATTATTGGGCTCTGAGCCGGGTCCATCATTGCTGCTTTGAGTGGCTTCCTGAAAACAATGCCTTCCTCTCTCGGGCCAATGCGTTCTCCCAGGAACCTCACAATGTGCGAGCGCAGTGGCACTGGCATGTCGTAAACCGGGAGAAGCTGCCTGTAGAGCAACTGGGCTTTCATTTCGTTTCTCTTTTCAAGAATCTCCATTGCCCTCAGGCGTTTTGGCAGGGTAAAAGAAGGACTCTTCAGCATTTCAACAAGCTTCAGGGTGGCGGTCTTGACAGGCATTGTTTCCAAGAGCCGAAAATAGTTCTCTGTTGCCCTTAATTCACCGTGCTTTTTTCCCATTGAAACAGAGTCAAAAACGCGTCTCTCAACCAGGTCAAGGCTCTCTTTTTGCCTCTTAGCCCTGGCCCCCGGGACAATGCCTGAAAGTTTTCTGACTGCATTCCTTGCTCTCCTCATGACACCACCTTGGTCAGTATAAATTCTATTCTAAAGTATTTAATAAAACTTCGTGCTTACTTGGTTGTATGAACCTAAAACTTTCCTTTCTTGGCACCGGCTGCTCTGCTCCAACAAAAACACGGGCTCTCACTGGGATAGTTCTCTCATTTGACGGAAAAAACCTGTTGTTTGACTGCCCGGAAGGAGCGCAGAAGCGCGTGCTAAAGGCAGGCATTTCACTCATGAAAATTGACTGCATCTTCTTCTCCCACTTCCACGCAGACCACTTTCTTGGGCTGCCGGGAATGCTTGCAACAATGAACATGTTTGAACGCGATACACCCCTGAAAATCTTTGGGCCAAAAGGGGTTGAAAAAATGGTCAAAAAAGCACTGGACATTGCATTTGTGAACCCAGGCTACGAGATTGAATGCATTGAACTCAAAGAGGGAACTGTCCTAAAAGAAAAGGGTTTTGGGGTTGAGTGCTTTCCACTGGAGCACGGCACGCCCTGTTTTGGCTTTGTGTTCAGGGAAAAAGACAAGCTCGGAAAGTTTAACAGGAAGAAAGCAATAAGGCTCGGAGTCCCAGTTGGACCAATGTTTTCAAGACTGCAAAACGGTGAAAGTGTTAAAGTGGAGGGCAGGACAGTCAAACCAGAACAGGTCCTTGACACCAGCAAGGGAAGAAGGGGGCGCAGCATTGCAATAGTCCTTGACACGCTGCCAGGCGGAAGCTATGTAAAGCGCATCAAAGGCGTTGACCTGCTGGTGCACGAGTCTGTTTTCCTTGAAAGCGAGGCAAAGCGGGCAAGGGAAACCTTTCATTCAACGGCACTACGGGCTGCCAAGGTAGCGAAAAAAGCAGGGGTAAAAAAACTCATACTCACACACTTCTCAAACAGGTACAAGAACCCAAAGGTAATAGAAGAAGAGGCACAAAAGGAGTTCAGTGAAAGCATTGCCTCGCGTGAACTGATGCAAATAGAGATTAAAAGAAAACCATTGGGGGTGGTTAAATGAAAGCCTTGGTGCTAATACTTGAAAGGAACATGATTCGCTTGAAAACCAACAGGGTGGTTGAATGAAAGCCTTGGTGCTCGCTGCAGGGAAGGGGGTGAGGATGCGCCCGCTTACAAGTGACAAACCAAAGGCAATGGTGTTGCTCAAGGGAAAGCCATTGCTTGAATACACATTGAAAGAACTTGAAAAGGCAGGCATTGAAGAGTGCGGCATTGTAATAGGCTATCATGGAAAAAAGATTTCGTCTTATTTTGGCGAATCCTTCGGCAAGATGAAGCTCAAGTACTTTGTTCAAGCAGAGGCGCTTGGAACAGCTCACGCTGTCTCTGTTGCGGAGGAATGGCTTGATGCTGACTTTGTCGTTGGAAGCGCTGATGTGATCGTGGAAGCAGGGCTCTACCGCGAGCTTGCTGAAAAAAGGGGTTTTGCTGCAGTGGTAACAGTGAGACACGATGATTTTCCTGAAAGGTATGGTGTTGTGCGAACAAGCAATGACCTCGTACTCGGCATTTCAGAGAAGCCAAGGGAAGCTGGAAAAAACGCTTGGGTGAACGCCGGCATTTACAGGTTCTCGCCGGCTGTATTCGAGGCAATCCGTGAAACAAAAAAGAGCAAGAGAAACGAGTTCGAGTTAACTGACTCAATAAAAGTCCTCATCAGCAAGGGAAAGAGAGTTGGCTTCGTGCAGTTAAAGGGAGGGTGCATGGACATCGGAGACTTGAGGGACCTTGAGCGAGCCGAAAAATCAGAGCTTGATTTTCTTTCCGGGTTTTAAGACAGCAGCGTTTGTTTTGAGAATGCTCTTGTCTATTTTTTCCCTGAATTCGTCCGCGTTTGCTTTTATCATGTCAAAGGTATCATAGTGCATTGGAATCGCAATCCCTGGTTCCATTGTTTTAACTGCCCGCACTGCATCAACCACATCCATTGTCATCGTGCCACCAATTGGAACGCAGAGAACATCTGCTTTTAGCTTTGAAAAAATGCTGGTGAGGAATGTGTCGCCAGTGTGAACAAGCGAGTTCCCCTCGTACTCTATCTTGAAGCCCAGGGGATAAAAGGATGTTGGGTGGTGCACTGGCAGTGGCTCGATCTCAACACCCTTAACGTTAACCCTTTTCTTTAAGTCAATGGACTGCTTGAGCCTTGGGTTTATTGCCAGCTCTTTTAAGAGGTTGTCGTGTGCTACAACAGTGCAATTGCTTGCCTCGGTTATGGCCTTTATTGCTTTCTTGTCAAAGTGGTCAAAGTGCTCGTGTGAAACGAGTATCAAGTCAACCTTTTTGAACGACTTTTTGGGCAGGGGGCTTTCAATCCTCTTTTTTGGTTTTTTGCCTTCAGGCAAAGAGTTAAAGAAGGGGTCAATGAGGACAACACGCCCACCCATGGAAACCTTGAAAAAAGAGTGATAGACAAACTGTACTTCAAACATAGGACTCTATAAAAGAAATGCAAAAATACAAATATAAACCCATTCTAACAAAAGGGAGCGAGCAGCAAGAATAATAAATTGTTTTGATGTAATTATGTTTGGTTTTCAGCATGAAAAAGCTCTTGGTTTTGTTTTTTGTTTTGTTAATTTTTTCTTTTACAAGCGCCCTCAACTACAGGATAACCAGCCATGAAATAAACGTTAAAGCAGACAAGTCCGGTTATGTGACAGTTTCAGAAAAGTATTACATGGTTTTTGACAGCAAACAACACGCAAACGATTTTGAGAAAACAAAGAACGAAAAACTGGGCTTTGATCTCTCCAAATGGCAAGAGTTTGATCCCCGGCTCAAGATAAGCTTTGGCACAAAGTCAATCATCAAGGACCTCAAGATCGACTTCGGGGAAGAGCCAAGCGGAAAACTCTTATACTTACTCAAGTTCAAGTACGAGTTTGGATCGCCAGCCTTTACAAGGAGCGAAACTGGCAGGAAAGTCCACTTTGCACTAAAAAAAAGACCATTCATGGACCCATTTGTCAACCGCTCAGAGTTTGTGATCCCAGCAGGCACAACACTCACATTTATTCTTCCTTCGCAGAGCCAGGCAGAGGGGGGCATTCTCACAAACCAGAACGTAAAAACTGAATCCACTCAGTTGGAGACAAGAGTTGTAATCCCGGGAAGCCTTTCATCAAACGACTTTGACTTTGGCTACTCTTTCTTCAAGCCAATCTCGCCAAGCTTCAGCATTGCACGAATCGTCAAGGACTTTGCAGAGAACACCCCGAGGGAAACCCAGCTCGCAGTTGGCTTTATTGCAGGGCTGTTATTGCTTGCGCTCTACCTTGCGAGAAACCGCATTGAAAAAAAAGTAACAGGTTTTGTGGTGAAAAACACTGATTTATCACAAGCAGAGGAAAGAGATTGAATCATTTAAGTTTTTTCTTTTTAAGAATGCTCTTCAACTGCACTCCACAATCAGGGCATTTTTTAAGGCTGGAGTGAAAGACTTTACCACAAGCCGGACACTTTTTTGAAAACGAAAAGGTTTCCCTTATCTCGCCCTGGATAACAGAAGAGTAAGGAACTCCAGCAATCCCAAGAAAGTTCTGGATTGAAAAATCATCAGTCAAGACAACAAACTCGCGCTTTTCTGCAAGCAACTCCAGGCCAAGCGCGATAACCGAGATGTCAGCGCGGCTTATCCTGTAACCGTGCTCTTCAACAAGCGATTGCGCCTGCACAAAAAAAACATGCTTTGGGGCTCTTACTTCAAGCAAGCCATGCCTTAAAGCATTTTCCACAAGCAGCCTGCTCTCCATGCTCTTGAACTCCTTGACAACAAGAGGTGTTGTAACATAATTGTTCCCTTTTCCGAATTCAAAATTTGGCTCGTTCAATATCGCAGAGGCATCCAGGACAAAAAGCATAACAAACTAAAGCGCATTGAATAAATAAATTCCTTTCCATTAAAATGACTATTACTACAAAATAAAAGGGTGCAAAATGGAAATTGAAAAGACTGCAAGGGCATTGAGCGAAATCGAAGTTAAGACCCTCAGGGCACTTGCAAAAGAAAGCCTTTCCGTGAAAGACCTCTCTGAGAAAGCGGGCATTCCACTTGATTCTGTTAGGAGAGCACTCGGCTGGCTCTCAGAGAAAGGGCTTGTTTCCGTTGGAAAAGCACAGGGTGTGGTTGTGCTGAGCAAGCGCGGCATCGAGGCCATTGAAAAAGGAATTCCTGCAAGGCAGCTCGCTGGAGCCCTCAAAGCCCTGGGGGGCAAGGCAACCCTGCAGGAAGCGATGGCTAAGAGTGGAATGCAAAAAAGCGAGTTTAACGCTGGCCTTGGCACTGCAAAGAAAATGAACTGGGTTGTTTTCAACAAGGGAAGAATTGAGTTAACTGGTATTGAAAAGGAAGAACTTGGAGTGGAAAAGGCACTCAAGAGGATTGAACTGCTGGTTAAAGAAACGCAAGGCAGCGAGGTCCCGGCACACGAGCTCTCGGAGGAAGAAATAGCAGAACTGGAGAAAAACGGCCTTGCGAGGAGGAAAACCATTGAAATGGCTCCAACCACAAGAGCAAAAATAAACGCTTCAGGCCTTGAAGCGCTTGACATTGCCACAAGCACAAAAGCCCGCTCTTATAACGTGGCAGGGGAGGTGCCCGCGCTGCACATTGGAAAAAAACAGCCCTACGTGAGGTTCCTGGAACAGATTCGGAGGAAGCTAGTGGCCATGGGCTTCACTGAAATGGACTCACCCTATATCGTGCAAGAATTCTACAACTTTGATGTTTTATTCCAGCCACAAAACCACCCAGCCAGGGATTGGACCAATACATACCAGCTAAAAAAGCCAAGGCTTGGCAGGCTGCCTGGGGCAAAATACGTGAAAGCAGTGAAGGAAGCGCACGAGTTTGGCGCTGGCACGGCAAGCAAGGGCTGGCGCTATGCCTGGAGTGAGAGCATTGCAAGAAAGCTCATGCCCGTAGCGCACGGAACAGCTCACTCAGCAAGGCAGCTCGTGAAGGGAGTCAAAGCCCCCGGCAAGTACTTTTCTATTGCGCGCTGTTACAGGCCAGACACCGTTGACCGCACTCACCTGATTGAATTCAACCAATTAGAGGGAATCATTGTTGGAGAGTTTTCCTTCAAGCACCTCCTTGGAATGCTGAAAGAGTTCGCTGAAGAAATAGCGCACGCGAAAAAGGTAAAGTTTTTCCCAGATTACTATCCTTTCACTGAGCCATCAGTGCAGTTATCCGCACTGCACCCAGAGCTCGGCTGGGTTGAGTTTGGTGGAGCAGGATTGTTCAGACCGGAAATGCTCGAACCGCTTGGCATAAAAGAACAGGTTCTCGCCTGGGGGCTCGGCATTGACAGGCTCGCAATGTTCAAGCTGGGAATAAGTGATGTGAGGGAATTATTCTCGCAAAAACTTGACTGGCTGCGCGGAGAAAAACTGGTGGTGCTAGAGTAATGCCAACAATAGACATAAGCCTGGAGGACCTAAAGAGCCTTGTTGGGAGAAAAATTCCAGACAAGGAGCTGTCCTCAGAAGCAATTCTCTTCGCAAAAGGAGAAATTGAATCCATCGAAGGAAAAAAAGCAAAGGTTGACGTAAAGGACACGAACAGGCCGGACCTGTGGAGCGTTGAAGGCATTGCAAGAGAACTGCGCGGGTTCTACGGAAAAGAAAAGGGAATTCCGAAGTTTAAGGTGAGAGAGAGTGGTGTAACTGCAACAGTGGACAGTGCACTCAAAAGCATCAGGCCACGCGGGGCATATGCCATTGCAAAAAACGTCAAGGTAACAGAGGAATTCCTCGAGCAACTCATTCAAATGCAGGAAAAAATCTGCGAAACATTCGGAAGGAAAAGAAAAGAGGTAGCGATTGGAATATTCGACTTTGACAAGGTAAGCGGCAATGTGAAGTACTACGCCGCAAGCCCGAAAACAGAGTTTGTGCCGCTTGGGTACAAGTCAAAGATGTCACTCGAGGAAATTTTAAGAGTGCACCCCAAGGGAAAGGAATACGGAAAGCTGTTAATGGAACACAAAAAGTACCCCTTGCTCGTGGATGAAAAAGGAGAAGTCCTCTCCATGCCACCGATAATCAACAGCGAGCACTCCGGCAAGGTAACAACTGAAACAAAGAATCTCTTTATCGACGTAACCGGTTTTAATCAGGAAACCATTGAAACCGCGCTTGAAATAGTTTGCGCTGCCCTCGCAGACCGCGGTGCACTCATTGAATCAGTCAGAGTGGACTACGGAAAAGAAAAGACTGACACACCGCAATTCAAGGAAAAGCAGGTCAGTGTGCCAATTGAATTGGTGGAAAAGCTATTCGGGGAAAAGCTAAGCGGGAGGGAAATGGCTGGGTTGCTGGAAAAAAAGAGAATGAGTGCAGTGAAAAAAGGCAACAGCCTATTGGTAAAATACCCATCTTACCGCGTTGACATCCTTCACCCGGTTGACATTGTGGAGGACATGCTCATCGCCTATGGCTATAACAAAATAAAACCCGAGAAAATCAGCCTAGCAGTACGCGGGAAAGAACTCCCAGAGCAGAAAACAATCGAGGCAGTGAGAGAGTGCTGCATTGGAATGCAGTTACAGGAAGTTTTAACCTTCACGCTTACCTCCAGGGAAAAACAGGAGGAGAAAATGCTCTTGAGCAAACAGGAGTTCGTTGAGATTGAGAACCCTGTTTCAAGCGAGTTCGCAGTGCTGAGAAAAAGCATTATTCCGGAATTGCTCGCCTTTCTCTCAAAGAACAAGCACTGCGAGTTTCCCCAAAAAGTGTTCGAGATTGGGAAAACCCTCTCACTCAAGCCAGGCACCGAAACAGGAGTGAAAGAATCAAACACTCTCTGCATTGTCCTCAGTGGAAAGAGCGAAAACTTTACCTCAATTAAAGCCCACTTCAACGCGTTATGCGACTCAATGGGATGGAAGCACTCAGCAGTGGAAAAGGACCACGCTTCATTCAAGGCAGGGCGGTGCGCTTTGGTGAAAGCAAACGGCAAACAAGGAATAATCGGCGAGCTAAGCGAAAGAGTAATGAAACAATTCGACCTGGAAATGCCAACCGTTGTACTGGAATTGGAGTTCTGACTACCCAAACAGCGTTGTCTGCTTTCCGCTTTCGTTCTTTTTCTTGGCTGGCTTTTTCCCTGTTCGGGGGGCTGAACCAGAGTGAGCTGGCTGAACTTCCTTTTTCACTGGCTTCTTTTTGGCTCTTGGAGCAGAGTTGGGTGGGAATAACCTGTTTTCTTCTTTCCTTTCTTGGTTTTTGCCCCAGAGTTGCACTGGCCCACTGTGCTTTTTTTGCATTGCTGCCTCGCGAATCTTTGTTGCTTCCTCCAGTGTTCTCTGCACTTTTTTGGTTTCAGGCTTTGTGTTCAAGAGGAATGCCACTTCTTTTTCATCGAACTCGAACTGGGCGGTGAGCAAGGCTGCTTTTTCCCTGTCGTTGAACAGTTCCTGAATTAATGGGAGCTCGTACTTCATTACAGCGCGCGCTGAAGAATTCACCTGCTTCCCGATTTTTTTTGAAATTGAAAGCCTTGTTTGCCTCGTGGAACGCGAAGCACTCAGCTTTTTCAGGAGCTGCGGGAACCTGTACTGTGTCCAGCCATGGTAGTCTTTTTCCCTTGAGAGAAGAGCACAGGTGGTCATCAATTCATAAGAGTAACGCTTGAAGCCATAGTGCTGCCTGTTAAAAACGCGGCCCTCAAAGATGTCACCACGCGAAAAAAAGTCAAAGGCTCTCGCTGTGTCCATGGAATCAAACTCGTTTGGAATGTTTTCTTCAACCCAGCGCACAAGCAAGTCCGAGTCAACCTCTGAACCAAAACGCGCTCTCCGTGCTTCCTCAAATGTCTTTGCCCGGAACAATGAGCGAAGCGTTGAGAAAACGTTTTCCTCGCGTTCCCTGTAGCCAAGCGATTCCACATCATTAGTGGAAATACAGCCAGTCATTGCAAGCGTTTGCGTGTCAAGCAAGGCAGAGCGAAGGTCCCCGGCAGAATTTTTGGCTAAGAGCTCTATTGCTTCCTTGTCGAATTCAATGCCCTCAAGTGCAAGGATTTCCCTCAAGCGCTTTGCAATGCTGAGGTAATTTATTTTTTTTAGCTGCACTAAATCACACTGTGCCCTTATTGGCGCGAGCTTTTGGTTGCCGTAAATGCTGTTGGCTGTCAGGATAACTGGGTTTTTGGTCTCGCGGAGAATTTTTGAAATCGCTCCTGCGCCGCCGCGGTCTGCTGCCTGCAATCCATCCACTTCATCCAAGAGGATTAAGCGCGGTTTTCCGGAAAACGACGCGCCCTGTGATGCCGCGCCGGCAAATTTTTCAATCAAGTCCTTTGTCCTGAAATCAGAGGCATTCAGCTCAAAGACGCTCCAGCCACTGAGTCTTGCGGTGAGCAGTGCAAGTGTTGTCTTGCCATTGCCCGGCGAGCCATACAAGAGCAGCGGCTTTTGCTTTTTGCCGGCATTCCAGTTCTTTGCCCAGAGCTGAGCCTTTTTCACTGCCTCGGAGTTTCCAATGAACTCGCTCCACTGCCTTGGAAAAAACTTTTCAGTCCAAGGGCCTGCCCCAGAAGCCATGAAAAAAGAATGGGAAAAAACTCTTTAATTGGTTTTGCTGAAGAATTAGCGAAACTTTTGAACGATGCATAATAGAAAAGCTAATATAAGAGGATTACAAACCCATATAACGATGGAATCGGAAAACGAAAAGGAATTAGTAGGAGGGTGAAAAAAATTGAATAAATTGTTGCTTTCAGTATTTTTAGTCGGACTGCTTCTAATTGTAGCCGGTTGCACTGTAAAGAGCTGGCCTCCAAGAAGCGTGGACGAATGCAATCTCTTTGCATCAAAAGCAACTCGGTGGTCGGATGATATCTACGAAAAACATTCAATGGGAGAGTGCTATAGTTATTTTGCCCAAAAGGACAAGAAGCCTGAACTATGCGAAAAAATTGAAAATCTTGACTCGAGAGATACGTGCTACTGGGCTGTGGCAACGGGTGCGAAAGACAAAGCTTCATGCGAGAAGATAGCGGCAAACGAAGCGAGGGAAAAGTGCAGAAATTATTTCAAATAACTCAAAATTGTTTTTTCCTTGAAGCTGCGGCCTGGGCGATGAACATTGATTTTCCTATCAGCGCAGCAACGACTAACAATGCCTTTTCCTTCTCAGAGAGCGAATCAATTTTTGAGGAATCGCTAAACAGGAATCTTGCTTCTTTTTCAAGAAGCGCATTCCACGGAAAATATTGTATTGCTGCAAACGTTTTTTCGTTTTTCAAGAACTTGTAGCTGTCAACCCATGCCTGAAAAGCCAACCTTAAGTCGAGCGCTTTTTTTGAGAATTGTGGTCTGTAAACTTCTCTAAAGCTAAGTGGGACATCCGCGGGAAGGATTTTCCACTCTTTTTCTCCACCAGAAGGGATTATTTTGTTATTCTGGAAATCAATGACTCCTATTTCCAAACCGTTCAGCTTCACGTCGACTTTTCCCTGTGCCATTTCGGCTATAACCTCTCTGTCGAGGCAATTGAACAAAACCTTCCCTGACGCATTTTTAAGGTAGTTAATTGGACTCAGGTTTGAGCCCTTCACTGAAACACTCGCCACTGCAGCCGGATCTCCCAACAGTTCTTCATTTTTTGCATCAATCGCAGCCATTGTTTTCTTTTCAGTGAAGAAATTGAAGGAAGTGTCCATTGATAAGAGCCATTGGGAAAAGTTGAAAGTCAGGCAAACACTAGAAAGATAATTAAAAACGTTTTCGAAAGAACCATGTTTTTCTGAAACGCCTTTCTTGTAGTCTTCAACCTTTTTACCCGTTGACCTTGAAACGACTTCAAAACTCTGCCTGAATACATAAACAAGCAGTATAATTGCAAACAGTGTAATTATTCCAATAGCAACAATTGCAAAATTGAAAAAAAAGCTCATAAGTATCGACTATTAGTATCAGAGAACTGATATTTATGCATTTTGCTGGAAGAATTAATGGGCTTTTAAATGGAAATTGGATTGGTTGGCGCGCCTAATTCTGGCAAGAGCACTTTTTTTAATGC
>CAZGDN010000016.1:0-13483 GCA_964525235.1 uncultured archaeon
GCGTTAACTTGCCTGATTTCAATCTCGTTTGGTTCCATGCGGCTCATTATAGACCAACCGCCTCTTCCAAGCTTCAGGCAGTTGAACTTGTCGTTGTGGTGGCGCTTGTCAACAAGGGTAATGTCTCCGTAGAGTGTGCCCTTTGGGTTTGCGTGCATGTTAAGTTTTTCCCTGATTGTGTCAACCGCGTGCTCTAGGTCAACAATGCAGGCATTGCTTTCCTGTTGGCTATCAAAAGTGTTCTCTTTTGTGTTTCCAATAGTGTGTTTTAACTCGTAGTAGATTTCCCTGATTGAAGCAGTCTTATTGTGGTTCAGGTAGTCAAATGCCTTGCTTGTTATGAGCATTGTTTGCAGGAATTTTTTGGTGTGGGCAATGTTAAGGAAGGAACGGGTTGTTTCTTTGTTTCCGAGCTTTATTATGCCTTTTGATTCCACAAATTCAACGTTTCCTCGACCACGCTGTTTTGTTACAAACTTTGGGTTCTCGTTTCTCTTTATCTGCCTGACTATTTCGTTGCTCATTTCCTTTATTCTCTTGGCTATCTCTTTTGGGCCCTCAATGTCTTTTTTCTTCGCTGTTTTCTTTGACTTGGTTGTTTTTTTCATCATTCTTCACCCATTAATTCCTGCTTGAACTTTTTTATTCTCTCAAGTTTTTCGCGTTTTCTTTCGAGTTCTTTTTCTTTTTCAATTTCTGGCTTTTCAAGCCTGAGTTTTGTGAGCACAAGGTTTTCGAGTTTTTTGATTAGCAGATCCCTATCAACCTTTGTTACATTTGAAAGCGCGGTGGCTATTTCGGGAATGTACTTGTAGAACATGTCTCTCTTCATTTTGTTCTCTATCTCGCGCCTTCTTGCGTTGATGTATTGTGAAGTGCGCCTCGCGCACTGCATTAGCGCAAGCCTCAGTTCCTCGGTTACATCTTCTTCGTCGGCTATTGCCTGTTTTCCTGCCCCAGTGTATGGGATGTGCACTGAGATCAGGTTGACGAATATTGTCAGTGGCACGTTTTCAAGGTTTTTGACGCCATAGCGCTTCCACTCAATTGAGTGGACTGCTTTGGTGATGGCGCAGTTGCCTGCGTCAAAGAGCAGTGGCGCACGGTTTGCAAAGCGCATTATTTCGACTTTGGCCTCGTTTTCGCCTTCCATTACCTGTTTTGTTGCGTTGTCAGCCACGCCGTTCGAGCCCTTTCCCGCTTTTCCACCGTAAGCAATGCCTATCTCAACCTGGAAGGGAAAACCGCCGGCGTAGACCTTTGGGGGTCTTGTCAGGGTGTAAACGAACTCCGGTTCAATGATGCTCTCCAGGCTTTTTTTGATTCTGGCTTCCCCGATTGGTCTTAAGCCGTCAGTGCTTGGAGCAATGAATTCCACTTTCTTGAACGCGTTCACTAATTCCTCTGCTTCGCTCCAGGTGAGCTGTTTTGGGTCCTTGTTCAGGTCAAATTTTACCAGTTTTGCAATTTTTGCAATTGAGGTGTCCCCAATCCTGTCAAAGTCGCTTTTCAGGAAGCTGGATGTCTTGCGAGCAGAACTCGAGCGCCCCATTGTGACAACTTCGTCTACTGTCACGCCATTTGGGTGTGGTTTCATTGGTTTTGGTTTCTTTGGAATGTACGAAGCGGTTCGCTTAAAGGTTGTTCTCTCTCCCTTCGGAGAAACGAATGATATTTGGAGATGAGGATTTGCAATTGCTGTCCTGCGCACGTACTCCAGTGGCCCAGTGCTGCTCTCGCGGTAGAGAACTCCCTTGAACCTGGCTTGCACCATTAGCCCGCGGAATTTTTTCTCCAGTTCACGCATGTTTTCGACTTTTGGCTGGTTTTTCTTTGGGTCAATTGTTATCTCGCAGGCGAACGCTTTTCCCTTCCCTGTTCCTGAAATGACCTTTACCGCCTTCCCGGTTGTCATCTGGGATAGCATAGTGCAACCACTTGCTCCAATGCCCTGTTGCCCTCTCATTTGAATCAAGCGGTGGAACTTTGTCCCAGCCAAGAGCTGGCCAAGGGCTTTTCCGACTGTTTCCTTTGTCAGTCCTGGGCCATTGTCCTTAACCGTTATCATGTAATACTCTGTGCCGAGTTCTTCGAGTTTTACCTCTATCTCTGGGAGGATGTGGGCTTCTTCGCAGGCATCAAGCGAGTTTGTAACGTACTCGTGGACAACTGTTGTAAGCGAGCGCACTTTTCCGTACAGGCCCAGCATTTGCCTGTTTCTCTTAAAAAATTCCGCAACAGAGTGCTCTTTGAATTCTCTTGCGAGTTTTTCGCCTGAAACAATGCCGTCAGTCATAACTCAAACCTTTTCTCTCTTGCCAGTTTTTCCCTGAGCATTTCGAAGGCGGTTGAAATGTTTGCACCTTCAAGTATTGCTTTTACTACCAGTTCTGCGTTCTCCACTTCTTCAAAGAGTCCAATCAATGAAACCGTGTTTCCATACACTGAAACATGGCTCCCTGTTTCTTTTTCAATGCGGTTCCTGATGTTGCCATTTCTTCCAATGACTCTTGCCTTTTTTTGTTTTATTGTTCTCTCGCTCTTGCCAAGCAGCTCCCTGAGGTTCAACACGCTGAGGGTGTAGTCCCCTTTTGCCAGCAAGAGGGCTTTTCCCGGAGAAAAACCCCTGCCAATTGCCTTTACAATGCTTTCAGCGCGGTTTTGCTTTTCTGCATCCCTGCTCTCTATTGTAATTTCTCCTGTTTTGCTGTCAATGCTGACCCTTGAACTTGTGGCTTTTTCGATTTTTTTCTTTGTTTTGCCACTTGGACCTATTAGAACTGCTATCCTTGAGGCAGGAATTCTTAGAAAAGCCTGTGTCACTGAAATCACTTAGCGCATCCTCATTGAAAGTAAAGACAAAAGCTTTATAAATAGAATTTTAGCGTGCATTCTTTATTTCACGAACCCGCTTTAATAGTGCCTCTGAGCTTGTTTTAAGCCCGTTTTTTGAGAGGTATGCTGAAATGTTTTTAATGTCGCGTTTGAAGAAGTACTCTGCTTTTGGGTGGGTTGTGAGCACGCTTTGGGCGCAGTCAATGAGCACTGGTTCTTCTTCAAAGTTTAGAATGTTGTACTCGGAGAAGTCAGCGTGCACCAGCCCTGCTTTTTCAACCATGAGCTCAAGCCAGTTTTCCACGGTTTCTTTGAGTTTTAAAACGTCTTTCACGGGTTTTTCTTTGAGTGTCGGAGCGGCTTTTTCTCTTCCAATGAACTCCATTACCAGCACATTTCCCTTGACTGCAAGGGGCAGTGGAACGCGTATGCCTGCATTGCTGAATTTTTTGAGGTTTTCGAATTCCTTGCGGGTCCACATTTTTACGAGTTCGTGCCTGTTTTTTCCTGCGTTCCTGAAGCGGAGGTCTCCCCTGATGTATTCTCTCATGCGCTTGAAGTCTGTTGTCAGAGTCTTGTAAATTTTCACAGCGCGAAAGTTCCCGGCATGGTCTCTTGCGCGAAAAACATGGGCTTCCTTGCCGGTGCTTACCACGAATTCGACAACGTCAAAGTAGCCCTTTCCCGCCAGCGCGTGAAGGGTAAGGATTGTGCGCTGGTCGAATACCTTTGCAAAAATCTTTTTTGTGCTCTCGTCTCTGATAAGGCCTGTTTCGCTCATAAAAAGACTGTTGAACGAATTCGTTTTAATGCTTTTTAAAAGAATTTTTTTCAGAGGAGCCCTTTCAGGAAACCCCTTCTTTCAAGGAGGTTTTTTTGGCCGCCCATGTACCGCCACACGATGTCTGCTTTTATTGGCTGGAAGTCCCACACTCTTATTATTATGAGGTCGCCTTCCCTCATCCACACGCGCTTTTTCATTTTGCCTGTTATCCTGCAGCCTCTCTCCACTCCGTCCTCGCACACTGCCCTAACCTGGTCCGTTCCCTGCATTTTTTTGACTATTGCAAACATTTCTCCCTTGTCCCTGTGTGGCATTCTCATTTTCCGAGGGGAATCCTCTGCATTGTGTTTTTTTTTCTTTCTTTTCCTGTACAAGCAAAAACCCTAAATGTTTATTTTGAAAACCTGGGCGTGGGGCACGCCTCCAATTCTAATAATGCTCTTTTTACTTATTAATCCTTTCTCAAGTGCAGCGTTCACGCATTCCGTGCCAACAAGGTTGATGTTGTCGTGTTCTTCGAGTAATTCGAGAAGTTTTTCCCTTTCAATTTCTTCACCTGCATAGAATGATTCTGAAACGCAGAACTCGATTTTTCCCTCTGCGAGTGTTTTTCCAAGCAGTGCAGAGTCACAGACTGCGAGCACGCTGTTTGTGCCATCTGAGTGAACCTTTGCATGCATTTTTTCCTACCCTTTCCTGACTTCAAGCCTTATGTTTTATTCCCTTATTGCCGAGAGCGCACCGCAAGCCTCGCACTTTAACATTTTCACGCCCTTGTGCTCTACGAGTTTTGTGTCTGGTCGCGAGCACTCCTTGCAGAGCACGTACCTCTTAATGTAATCATCAAGAAAGCCCTGTATTTCCCTGGGCAAAAACACGCCCTTCATTACAAGGCGACCGCCATCAATGTTTGCCGCTGAGGCAGCCTGTGAGGTAAAGTATTTCAGGGCATGCTTTTCGCTTCGGTGGAGCTCTTTTATTGCCTTTGAAAAGTTTTGGACAATGGTCTTGTTTCCCTGCACTATTACTTCCAGTTTCGGGTTTTCAAACCTTTCTTTTTCCAGTATTTTTTTTGGAAGAGAGCCGTAAGCGCGTTCAAGCATTTCTTCGTATTTCACCCAATCACCTCTCTTTCAATCTTGATCTCGCTTGCCTGCATGAACTCATCAAAGCCTTTCTTTTTTTCTTCTTTGCTCTTTTCTCTCTTGCTTCTTTTAGTGAATGACTCAATGTTTTGAAGTCTTTTCAATGCTTCTTCTTCAAAAGAGAGTTTTTTTAGCCCCTCGAGAAGAATGTAAATGTTTGAGTTGTTCTCCCTGACCTTTCCAATTACCCTCACGGCGTCACCCTTTCTTGCCTTTTTCAAGAGGGGAACTCGCTCGTCAAATGCATTCACATCAATTGCGCCTGTAAAGTCATCAATTGAAATGCTTGCAAAGTTGTTCTCTGACTCAAATGAGCGCGTTACAACGCCCCAAACGTTCACCCTTGAAATCTTTTCCCCCTGCTTTGTTATCACATAGTGTGGCTGGAATTCTTCTTCTCCGCGAAAGAAAACAGCCCCGCTGAGTTCGCTTAAAGGAATGTTAAATGCCCTTAATGGTTTCATTTTGCCCCTGCCTCCTAGATATTCTGCTGTTAAGGTTATAAAAAGGGTTGGTAAATATCCATAAGGAAAAATGGTATTTAAAGACATGCGAAAAAGCTCCCTGGAGAATATTGGTTGATTGCAAATGCGCTGGAAAAAAGCTTCACTAAGGAAATTTTTGGGCTTGACGGTTGGAATAGTGTGCCTGGTTTTTGTTTTAACCTATGTAATCTCAATCCAGTGGTCTTGGCTCTCAGTGAAAGCAATCGAAACCGGATTCAACAAGTTTGCACGAAGCTTTGGCTTGCCCGGCTTGTTCATTGCGTCACTCATAGCAAATGCCACGCTTCTCTTGCCCCTGCCGATTGACCTGGTCATTCCATTCTTTGCAAACGTTGAATTCTTTGGCCTGGGTGTCCTGAGCCCAATGCTTGTCGCGCTGGTTGTTGCACTGGGCGCGGCCATTGGTGAGATGAGCGGTTACCTAATAGGACTATTGGGGGTTAAAAGCATTGAAAAAATGAAACGCGAGGAAATAAGGCAGATTGTTGAAAAAGAAAAAGAAATAAACAGGTATGGGAGCATTGTTGTCTTCATTGCAGCCCTCACCCCAATACCCTTTGACTTGATTGGCATTGCCTCCGGCTTGATGAAGTTCGATGTTGGAAGGTTTTTTCTCGCGTGCTTTCTGGGAAAGCTCGCGCGTTATGCCCTGCTTGCCTATCTTGGCTCGTTCTTCCTTGAGGGTGTCGCGCGCTTTTTAGCAGGTCTTTTAGGGCTATAAAATGTCCACGAAGAGGAGTTCTTAACTGCTCATAATACTGGCATGCCTATCAAAAAGCAAAAAAGCCACGATGCAACCATGTAAAGGGTTTGCAGTGGCAGTGCAGGCAGGGCAATTTTTTTCTCAGCGCAAATGTGTAGTGTTCCAACCAGTCCAAGGAAAGAAGCGAACAGGATAAGAGCAGTTGGTACAATTGAGGCATAGGTTGAAAGGCGGGATGCGCTTGAGAACACTGCTGTGCCGAACACGAGCGGAATTACGAGGTCACCAGTGCCAAGCTGGAAGTCGTGTTCTTTTGCTGGAATGGTGAAAGTGAAGGCGAGGTTTTGTGAAACAATGGCTTTTGCCATTTTCACCATGTGCTTTGTCTTGAATACTGCAATGAGATCATACACTGCAAGCAGTGAAATGAAAACAAGCACCGGGATTATGCCGAGGCTGATTCCGATCAGCGCGCCGGCGCCTGCAACCGCGAAAGTGCTCGCAATGTTTTTTATCCACACGTTTTCTCTCACTGCGAACCTGAGTGCCACGAGGAGCACTCCAAACATCACGCCAAGCCCCGGGAGGACAACTTCCACCACGAGTGAGGTTGTGGCAAACACTGCAAGTGCCTCGAACAAGGAAAAAAAGCCGCGCTTGAAAAACTTCATGAAAAAGAGGAACACTCCGGTGAAGACAAGAATGTAAAGGATTAATGCAATGGCATTTATTGGGTCGTTCTTGTTGCTGTTCACAATTGTTACTGTCACGTTCTCTCCAAGGAGCGCAGAGGCAACCATTACCCCAATGCCCTGTGTCAACAGGAAGAAAACGAAAAGCCAGGCATACAAGCGAAAGCGCATAAGATTAATAACCAAATTAACCTTTATATCCCTATGCGACAGCCAAGGAAACATGTCAAAGCGCTACCCAAGTCCATGCGGGAGAGAAAGCGCTATGTCCTGTTTGAGTTCAATTCCAGCACTCGCATGGAAAAAAGTGAGTTCTGGAGTGCACTTGATGAAGTGCTTCTCTCGCTCTATGGCTCTATTGGCTCTGCTGGAATAAGTGCAAGACCCGTTGGCTTTTACCCGGGCAAAAAAAAAGGCATTGTTGCCTGTTCCCGTGGCAGTGAACCAAGGCTTAGAGTGGCATTCCTTTTCCTTAGGAAAGTTGGAAAAAAAAGCATAAGAGTGCATTCCCTGCGCTCCTCTGGCTCACTCAAAGCCCTCCAGCAAAGCCTTTAAATTACTTACGTTAAATAAATTCTTGGAATAATTGTTCGATTGTGCAGTTTTTTCTGTGTTTTTTTTCTTTTGTGAGAGGTGAATGGAATTGTTTCCGGGAGCATCAATGAAAACAAGCGCTTATGACCGCGTTGCAACAATGTTCTCCCCAAAAGGCAGGCTTTACCAGGTTGAGTATGCTTCGAGGATTGTGGAGCAGGGAACGCTTGGCATTGGAATCATTTACAACGAGGGTGTGTTGTTTGGGGCAAGCAAGAACATTGTCACGCCACTAGTAATACCGGGCTCAATTGAAAAACTTTTCAAAATAGATGATCACATCGGGGCAATTAGCGCTGGTCTTGTTGGTGATGCGCGGAGGCTTATAAGGGCTGCAAGGGAAAAAGCCCAGGAAAACCAGATGTACTACGGTGAGCGAATTGAAGTTGAAACGCTTGTCAAGGAAATAAGCGCCATAAAACAGGTCTTCACCCAGTACGCTGGAATGAGGCCATTTGGCGTCAGCTTCATAATTGGTGGTATTTCAAACGGCGAAAAGTCGTTGTTTGAAACAGAGCCAAGTGGCGCGCTTGCCCGCTACAAGGCTATTGCAATTGGCAAGAACAAGGCAAAGGCAATGGAAATACTTGAAAAAAAATACAGTGAAAAAATGTCACTCGGAGAAGCTGCAAAGCTTGCAGTTGAAGCCATAAAGCAATCCAGGGAAAAGAAGGAATCGTTCTCCCTTGGCAGCCTTGATTTTGCATTCATTGAAAAACGCAGGGAATTCGAGAGGATTCCTCCAAAAAAGCTCAGTTCTCTTTTAGGGAAATAAAAAAAGCCGGGCGGTGAAATGGTAAAGCTCGAGGAAGCCGTTATTGGCAGGTATTTAAGGGAAGGTCACAGGTTTGAAGTCCTTGTTGACCCAGACCTTGCAATGGAAGTAAAGAAGGGAAAAGAAGTGAATCCTGACAGCCTTCTCGCTGTCGACACGATTTTCAAGGATGCCGGCAAGGGAGAAGAGCAGTCGGAAACGCTGATAAAAGAGATCTTTGGCTCTTCCGAACCAGGCGAGGTTGCAAAAAAAATAATACTGCAGGGAACAGTGCAGTTGACAACAGAGCAAAGAAGGGCTTTGAGGGAAAAAAGGCGCAGGGAAATAATTCAAATGATTGCCACTAATGCATTAAACCCGCAGACTAATGCACCGCATCCCCCTCAAAGGATTGAAAAAGCCCTGGAGGAAATTAACCCGCACATTGACGAGTTCAAGCCAGCAGGCGAACAGGTTACAGAAATACTAAAAGAGCTTAAAAAGAAGCTCCCCATCTCCTTTGAAAAGCTCCAGCTTGCAGTGAAGATTCCAGCAGTGTACGCTGGCAGAACCCAGAGTGAACTGCACCACTTTGAAGTCAAAAGAGAGCAGTGGTTAAATGATGGTTCGCTCATCATGGTAATCGAAATACCGGCTGGTTTAAAAAACGAGCTGTTGAACAAGGCAAACAAGGCAACCCATGGAGAAGCTGAAATAAAAATACTTGACGAAAAGGAGAGGTTGAAGTGAACGAGAAAAGAATTGTTGTGCCAGGTGAACTGGTAACAGAGCAGAGAAAAAAGATTGGCGAACACGTCTTTGTTGAGAGTGGAAAAGCCTATGCTGACTCCCTTGGATTACTCCAGGAAAACGAGGACTCAGTGAGAGTGATTCCATTACAGGGGCGCTATATGCCCCGCCGTGGTGACCTCGTTGTTGGAATAGTTGCACAAGTCGAGTTTTCGGGTTACACAATTGACATAAATTCATTCTATTATTCTTTCCTGAGGAAAACCGAGCTGAGAAAACCACTCGACAAAGGCATGGTAATATCCGCCAAGATAAGCGATGTGGACGAAATAAGAGAAGCCCACCTTGAAAACGTCCGCGTTTTCTATGGCGGCGAGGTAATGGATGTTTCCCCCGTAAAAGTGCCAAGGATCATTGGCAAGAAGGGAAGCATGCTTCAAGTGCTCAAGGACGGCACCGGCTCTTCAATAATGGCCGGAAGAAACGGCAGGGTCTGGATAAAGGACGGCAACATCCCGCTCTTAAAAAAAGCAATAAGGAAAATCGAAGCCGAAGCCCACCTGAGCAACCTAACCGAGAGAATAAAAGCGTTTATTGATGAAGAAAAAAGAAAAGCCGAGATTAAAACGGAGGAGTGAAAATGGCTGAAGAAAAAAATGAAGTGCTCACCTACGTTGACAGCGAAGGCAAGAGGCTTGATGGAAGAAAGGTAGATGAGTTAAGAGAAATAAAGATTTTGCCCTCTGTTCTTAGCAGGGCAGATGGCTCTTGTTACCTGGAATGGGGTCAGAACAAGGTACTGGTTGGAGTCTATGGGCCAAGGGAAGCCTTGCCCCAGCACATACAGGACCCAACAAAGGCTCTTGTTGACTTTGTTTACAGGATGGCAACCTTTTCTGTCCCGGACAGAAAGAACCCGCGCCCCGGCAGGAGAGAAGTTGAGATTTCAAAGGTCTGCGGGAAAGCTCTCGAGGGCGCTATTTTTCTCGAGAGGTTTCCAAATACCACCATTGACATCTCTGCTTACATCTTTGACAGCAACGCCGGAACAAGGGTCACTGCGCTCGCAGCAGCCTCGGTTGCTCTTGCTGATGCTGGCATTCCAATGCGTGACCTTGTGTCACCGGTTGCAGTTGGAAGAGCCGGTGGGCACATCCTCCTTGACCTGAACAAGCAGGAAGAGGATGCACCTGACGCTGTTGACATGCCCATGGCAATCCTCCCAAGAACAGGCGAGGTTGTCCTCTTGCAAATGGATGGCTTGCTGTCAAAAGAAGAATGGCTCAAGGCATTCCAGCTGGGTGTTAAGGGCTGCAGGACTGTTTACAAGAAACAAAAAGAGGCCCTGAAAAAGCGCTATCTTGAAACAAGCGCAGAACAAGACAAGGAAATAAAAAAAGCAGCCAAAGAACTTGAAAAAGCAACTGAAGCCAAAATGGCAGCACCGGAGGAACCTCAAACGAATGACAGCGAAGAACCCATTGGAGGCGATAGCAAATGAAAGAGGAAATAATATGGGAGTTGCGCTCTGACAAAGTGAAAGAACTTGCAAAGCAGGGAAAACGCATTGATGGAAGAAGCTTTGACGAGTACAGAAAGCTTGAGATTGAAACAGGCATCAGTGAAAACGCCCATGGTTCTTGCAGGGTAAAGCTCGGGGAAACAGACGTTATTGCCGGAGTCAAGTTTGATGTTGCAGAACCATACCCTGACAGCCCAGGCGAAGGCTCTATAACTGTTGGTGTTGAACTAATGCCAATGGCTTCCCCGGTATTCGAGCCAGGTCCGCCCAGAGCAGACTCAATAGAGCTTGCCAGGGTAACAGACCGTGGCATAAGGGAATCAAAAGCAATAGATTTCAGCGAGTTGTGTATAACAGAGGGAGAGCATGTTTGGTTTGCATTCATTGACCTGTACATTGCCAACGATAACGGCAACCTCTTTGACGCTTGTGCTCTCTCAGCCATTGGAGCGCTCTTGGAGGCAAAGATTCCAAAGTTCGAGGACGGCAAAGTGATACAAAAAGAGTTCTCCGGAAAACTAAACCTCAAAAAGAAACCAGTGCTTGCAACGATTTCAAAGGTTGCAGGAGTGCTCTTGGCTGACGCGCTTCTCGCAGAAGAAAAAGCCAGCGAAGCCCGCTTTTCGGTTTCAACAACAGAGAACGAAGAGCTTTGCGCATTCCAAAAAGGCGGGAGTGGCACTTTCACCCAAAAAGAACTCGACCAAGCCATTGACCTTGCAATAGCAAAAGGAAAGGAGCTCAGGTCACACTTCAAGTGAGGTAATTTGAATGCCTAGTACAAGAAAGGTAAAACACGCGGGGCGTTTTGGTTCAAGGTACGGAAAGGGAATCAGGGACAGGATTGTTGCAGTTGAAAAAATCCAGAGAACAAAGCACGAGTGCCCAAACTGTGGCTTTAAGAGAGTGAAACGGGTTTCCACTGGCTTATACAAGTGCAGCAAGTGTGGTTTCACTTTTGCTGGCGGAGCCTTTGCCCCAAACACGATGAGTGGAAAGATTGTCAAGAAAATGGTTTCACAGAAGAAGTTCCTGCCCCTCGTAAAAGACTTAATTGAGACACGCGAAGAGCAATCAAAGGGTCTGGAGGAAAAAAAAGCAGAGGAAAAACTAAAAGAAACAGGGTCCAAAAAACACCAGGCGATGGAAGCAAAGCAAAAAACAGGAAAGCCAGCAAAGGAAAAACAAGTTGCGGAAAAAAAGAGCGTACAAGCTGGAAGCACTGCAGAACCAACAGGCGACCATGGTGAGGGGCAAGTGAAAGAGCCAGAACCATTGCCTGAAGGCAAGGAAGAAAAAGGTAGGGAGTGATGAAATGTACAAATGCTTTCGCTGTGGCAAGGAGTTCGAAGAACTCCCAAAGGGGCTTATTCGCTGCCCGAACTGTGCTTATCGCATTCTAACCAAGGTAAGGCAGCCAGTTACAAAAACAGTCAAGGCAAGATAGGATGCGCTTCACTAGGCTGTTCAAGGCAAGGCTTTTCTTTGGCTCAGGAGAACAAGCCAGTGCCGTGCTCAGGGCAGTCAAGCCAGACATCAGAAACACCTTTTCTCGCTCGCACTCTGCCTTAACCTCTAAGGAAAACGCTCTTGAGCTTGAAATAAAAGCAGCTGACCTGACAGCACTAAGAGCGTCGTTTAACTCAATAATGAGAAGCATTCTGGCATCAGGCAACATATTAAATGCTTTTGGAAAAAAAAATCCATAGCGGAGGTTTTAAAAAATGGCTGAATTGGATCAAGCAAAAGTCAACGAGTTTAGGGCTGGGAGACAACAGCTCCTTAACATTACCGCCCAGAAACAACAACTACAGTTTCAGGCAAGCGCCATCCAGAACGCGTTGAATGAGTTAAAGGAATCAAAGCCAAAAACTGTCTTCAAAGCAGTTGGAAATATTCTCGTGGAAAAAGACGCCAAGGTTGTTAAAAAAGAACTGGAGGAATCCAAGGAAAGCCTTGACGTCAGGATTGAATCACTCCAAAAACAAGAAGACTCGCTGGTTAATAGGCTCAACAAGCTCAAAGCCCAAATGGAAGAACAAAGCGGTGAAACAGGGCTTGGCGTGTCAGGAAAGGAGAATGAAAAGAAAAAGAAAGGGAAATAGAGTGAACAAGGAAAATCCCTTCTCCCTGAACGGAAAGAGAATCCTTGTGCTCGTTCACAAGGGAGCTGATGTGGATGCAGTATCAGCTGCTGGAATACTCTACCATGTTCTGGGCAAGCACAACCTTGTTGAAATCGCAGTTCCAGAGCATTTAAATAAGTCAGCTGAAAAGCTCGCTGAAACAATGGAGATTCCTTACACAATGAAACCCGATTTCGGTTCTTTTAACACCCTCGCCATAGCTGACCTTAACTCGTACAACATGCTCGGCAGCCTTGCTGGCATGGTCCGAGACTTCAGGGGCAAAAAATACCTATTCGACCACCACACGCCTGCTGGTGATTCAATAAAAGCAAATTATGTTTTCTCTGATGAAAAAGCCGCTTCAACAACAGAGTTGCTCTGGCTCGAATTAAAAAAGCACGCTGTTAAACCAGATGAAACAATTGCATTGCTCACTGCAACAGGCCTGCTAACAGACTCAGCTCACTTCACTTTTGTCAGCGTGAATTCTTTTTGGGTCATGGCAGAAGCAATGGAGCTTGCAGGCCTTCCCCTTAACGAAATTCAAAAAAAGTTCTCAGTAAAACCTGAATACAGCGAACGGATTGCTGTTCTAAAGGCAGCGCGCAGGAGCAGGATTTTTCGCGTTGGAAAACACGTTGCGGTAACGAGCGAGGTTGGGGCTTTTGAATCCCAGTCAGCCAGTGCTTTCACAAAACTTGGAGCAGATGTGGCATTTGTTGCCATGAAAGAAAAGGGCATGGTTCGAGTTTCAGGGCGAGCCACGATGGATTTCGCTGAAGCCTTCGACCTTGACCTCGCAAAGGACATTTTCCAGGAACTCTCAGAGCGCTTCGAGGGCGAGGGCGGCGGGCACGTCACAGCAGCAGCTTTCACCGGCAAAAGCAATTCTCCTCAAGAAGTGCTCGAGGAATGCATGTCACTAATGCTTGAAAAAATAAGGAAAAAAAGGAAAAGAGGGCTTGACTTCAAGGAATACAAGTGAGCAAGTTGCTGTTCCATGGGTTACTCCTGGGAGTGCTACTGGTTGAAATACCATGTGTGAACAACACTATGGTTTGGCTTCTTC
>CAZGDN010000016.1:13583-22899 GCA_964525235.1 uncultured archaeon
GGAGTGCTACTGGTTGAAATACCATGTGTGAACAACACTATGGTTTGGCTTCTTCATGGCAAGTCAAGGCCAGCTAAAAACATATCAAGAAGTGTGAACAACACTATGGTTTGGCTTCTTCTTTAACTGTTCTCAATTCCGCTTTTGCTTTTTCAACAAATTCCTTGTAGGCATTAATCTCTGCGTTGAGCTGTTTAATGAATTCCCCGACCGTAACCTTTCTTCCAACCGCCAGCCTTGCCCTTGTTTTCGAAAAAGTGATTCTCTTCAAGCCGGTTCTCTTGCTTAGCTCGTGCATTGAGCGGTCAAAGTCTGAAGTGTAGCCTTCAAGTTTTTTCTTTAAAGCCTCTAAACTTTTAATCCTTGAGTTGCTTTCCAAAATTTCTTTCTTAAGGCGCTTCACGTGCTCCAGGGCTTTTGTGCCTGCGCGCCTCCGGGTCCTCATTTCCTTCAGGCTTTTCCTTGACTTCTTCATGGTTCTTTTCCATCTCTGCACCGGCATTTTTTTATCACCAACACTTTATTTAGTGAATATTAAGCTTTAAAAGTATTTAAGCCTAATGCCTGCCAAAATTTTTTAAGCACCCTGCTCAGTTCTGCATTTTTTTAATGATTTTGCTGAGTTCCCTTATGTCCTTCAACTCAAAGTCTGCTTTTATTCTTCCTGCTTTGAATATTTGCCCGTATTTGGCGAGTGCTGTTTTCATGCCAAGCTTTTTTGCCCCAAGGATGTCCCGTTGCGGGTTGTCACCCACAAAAAGGATCTGGCCTGGTTTTAGTTTTAGCTTTTTTAGCGCTTTTTTGAATGGCATCAAATGCGGTTTCATCTTGCCCTTTTCGTGTGCTATCACTACATCGAAGAACTCGGTGAGGTTTAATTCCGCGAGCCTAAGCCATGCCTGTTTTACTGGTGCGTCACTCACAATGCCAAGCTTTAAGCCTTTTTCCTTCAAGCGCACGAGGGTTTCACGCGTGTGGGGGTAGGTTGCAAGATAGCCAAATTTTACCCTCCTGTAGGCTGCAACCCCGCTTGCGAGTATTTTGTAGTCCAGCCTTCCATGCACTCTTTTTATGAACTTGTCAAAAATGCCCTGGTCTTCCATGCCATGCTTTTCATACATTTCGAACAGTTCTTTTACGCCCCTTTCCTCGTTTATTTCAAGCCCTGCGTCAATCATTGCCCTCACAGCTTCCTCTGAGGAAGAGCGCTTCATTTTCCAGAAGTCGATGAGCGTATTATCCAAGTCAAACAGCACGGCTTTAATCATAGGATATATTGAACCCAATATGCTTTTTAAATCTTTTAAGATTCTTTGTTGTTAGCATGATTTGCCCCAAGTGTGGTGCTGAAATGCACCGTGTTGGATTCGAGGGCATTGTGGGAAGCCAAGTGCTCGAGGAATGGGAGTGCCCTGTTTGCGGTTTTCACACCCAGAGAAAGAGGGAAAAGCCAGCTTTTGTGCCATAACAGGGTTTCAGGTTACTTTTAGGAGTGTTTTTCCCAGTGATGGCTTAACTCATGTTTTTGAGTTTGAGGAAACAGTGCTCGCAGATAAACTTGTCGTTGAAGTCAATTCCAACCTCGCTTAACTCGTTGCACAAAATGCAACGCTGTCCACTTGAGTTTTTTTTGCTTGCAGCCCAGTCGTAGAGCAGTTCCCACGAAACCCACTTTGGAACCACCATTTCCCTCAGGACAGTTTTGTCGTTTTCCTGGATTCTCTTGACAAAAGAGGGCAGGATAGTTTTGTCCAAGCTCTTCAGGTAAGCAGCTTTTTCAGTGTCACCACGCCTCACCAGCTCCAATAGTTTGTTTTCAAAAAGTTCTCCCATTTTTTTCACTCTCCGTTTTCATTTTTTTATTTTTTGGAGATTTCCTCCATTACTCCTGAAACTTTTAACAGTATTTCCTTGCACTTCGCTGGGTTCTCTGTAAGTTCCGATTCAGCCCACCTTATTTCGAATTCCAGTGGCTGGGCTCTTGTGCCGGTGACAAGAGAGCGCACTTGCCTTAGCCATTCAAGCATGTTTTTTCGCTGTGAAGCATTGGCTTTCCTGTACCAGAACTCTGCGTTCTGTGCAAATAAGCGAAGTTGCCTTGCAGTAACGGAAACAAACATTTTCTCGCCGTGCTCCATCTTAATCCTTTGCAGGGTTTTATGCGAGTAACGCGTGTTCTCAGAGCCGGTGAGCAGAACCTCTCTGATTGCTCTACTGACCTGCTCCCTTACCTCCTGGCTCTCCCTGCCTTCCCTCATCATCTGGATTGCGTGCGATAGCTCCTTTCTCGCACTCACAAAAGCTGGGTGTGTTGCCTGAAGCTCTGTTATGCTGTTAACTGCCCTCTTCAATTGGGTTAGAATAGTGCTGCGGGTTCTTTTCCTTTCAAGCCCCCTGGTTATTTGCTTCATTCTATTAACTGCTTTTACTACACCTGTGTCCCTTGTCACCCTGTGCTTTTTGTAAATTTCCCTATCAACTGCTGTGGAAACCCGCTGGTCTCGGATAATGCTTATCTGCCTTATAAGCGCGTTCGAGGCGCCAACCAATCGCGCGCATGCAGCCCCCTTGTTGTTTTCGTTCAAGAGCTTTATCGCGCCATTCAGCCTTGCAACTGCAAGCCTCTTTTTTTCTCTTGCTCTTGCTTTTGGGCTTGCGCCATAGCGCCTGATTTTATCAAAGTCTTTCACACCCAATGCTTTTGATTTCTTGCTTCTCTTGTACAAGCCATCGATTACCCCAAGGATGAGAGCCTTGGCTGCTTGCCTCTGGGCTTGGTTCCAGCCCTGCCAGTTTTCGTACACTGCCTTGTGGATTGCGTCAATGGCTGCCTGTGCGGCTTCTTCTCTCTCTATCTCGCTTCCAAGGCTTTCAATGGTGTGAGTGGCTTTTCGCATTGCCTTGTTTGCATCCGGGAATTTTTCAGTGCGGGCAGCCTTAAATTTGCCTGGCTTGGTCATTCTAAGATATGTTTTCTTAATGCTCCCGTCTGGAAATATCTCTATCCTGTGTCTCTCCGGTGAAACGACCACTGCGCGCCTTGGCGGGATGAGAGTGCCGGCTGGCAGCTTTTCTATTGCCCTCGAGCGCCTTGCTGCTGGCATGCGCCTGAGTGCCTCTGCCTGTTCTGGTGAAAGCAAGCGCGGCTTCAGGTATGTTTTGTTGCCCGGGGGTTTTTGTGGCTTTTTTCCAGCTATCCACATCACCTTTTTAGCTATTTTAGGTATATTGTGCTCTTCCCATTTTTTACTTTTTTTCGCTGGGAGTATTTCACGAGGTAGTGCACCGTGCTCTTTGGAATGCCTGTGGCTTCCTCTATTTCCCTGAGTGACCTGAAATCGCGCCTCATTTCTATTGCGTTGAGCATTTTTTTGAGCGGGATTGAGATAGCGCGGCCTCTCTCGGTTTTCACCTCGATTTTCACGCCTTTTTTTTCCAGAAAACTTTTTGTTGCCGGGCTCACTCTCTTAAAGCAGGAGGCACTCATGCTAACACTGCTTATCCGCGAGTTTTTGAAGAGCAATGCAAGCTTTTTTTTTGTCACCGGTCTTACTATGTGAATACTGTCAATGCCTTCGGGCAGTTCTGAGACCTGCGTTTCAGGGTATAATGCTATTTTCACTCTCCAACCACCGCCAGCAGGTGCTGCTTTTCAGCGTTAATGCCGGATAACACCAGCTTTGTAAATTCAAGCATTTTTTCCCTGAAGGCTGCTATTTTTTCCAAGAGAATCTTTTTTTTCATTTCCTGGATTGCTCCAACTGAGTTGAATTCTTTTTCGGTCAAGCCAAGCTGGAGCACGGGTGTTTTTTCCGGCAGCCCTGGAGTGAACTCGTTGAGCCTGTCAACGCACTCTTTTATTTCAAGCTCTGTTTGCTTGTCACATGGGTAAAGCTCTTTGCCAAGCAAGCTTGTCATCTTTGCACTGAACTCTGCTCTGCCCTTTATGCCTTTCTTTATTTTCAGCATTTCCCTGTATTTTTTTTGCAGTTCCGGAATCCCCTTTTCTCGCACGAATTCCCGGATGTACAGCTCGCTGAAGGCATAGCCAAACTCCCTTGTTGACTCGTTGCCAGTGTCCCATTCCTTCATAAAATCCATTCTGTCCTCCAGGTATTTCACCAGGTCGTTGAGGTTTCCCCTGGGTTCTATTGTGTAGCGGTAAGAACCCTCAACCCAGGAGACTTTTCCATTGAAGAGGTTGGCTTTTCTTTCACCGCGGAGTTTTCTCACGTACTCTTCGATGAACTTTGCCATGCCCTCGTCAAACCATGCTGCCCCTGACTCGTTCCACTGCATTACCTGTGCATTGAATGCGTGTGTTGTCTCGTGGAGAATGACTGCGGCTGCATTTTTTTCAAACTCGCGCTCGCTTATGACTATCACGCCGCCGGTTCTGTAAACGCCCTCACTGTAAGAGTTTATTTTCTCTGAGTATTCCTTTTCGTCCAGCACCAGCATTGGCACTTTTGGGAAGGGCAGGTTAACTCCAATAACCTGCGGGATTATGCCATAAAGCTTTTCTGCTTCATTTAATCCGCGTTCTTCAAGTTCCTTGTCAGAGTAACTGCTCTTGTTGAAGAGAATGTAGTGGTTGTAGTCTTTGCCCCTGTCCGAGTAAAAGAACCAGAAGCCGATTGGGCCGCTGCCGGCTATTTTTAGCACGCCGTCCTTTACCTGGCCGCGAAAGCCAGGGCTTGTTTCAAACGACAGGACTCTTACCCCCTTCACTTCTATCTCGAGCTCTGAGTTTTTTTCTGCCGGCAGCGAGGCTTCCGCGAAGTACAGGGGGGAGAACTCTTCTTTTCGGAAACCCTTGACCAGGTATTTTAATTCAATTGACTCTTTTAACCTGGCCTTCCCGCTGTTTGTTTTAATCGAGATGGTGTTGCCTTCAATCGAGAAGTTTTTTATTTTCCCAATGGTGTCCTTCACTGAAATCACCTCGCTGTTTTGTGGCAGGAAAAAGCCACTCAAGCTGAACGAGTTCACCGGGCTTTTTGACTCAAGCGTTATTATTGTAGTGAAGAGGGCATTGCTTTCCTGTAACTCGATTGAGTAATTGAACTGGCCAGCACTTGCAGTGCCGAGGAGCAAAACAAAAACCAGGGGCACGAGGAGTTGTTTCATAAAAACTATACGCCCAGCCACTATTTAATTCTTTTCCAGGTTTTTGTGCTTTTTTTCTTTGCATTGGCATGCTGCAAGCACTTCATGCCATAAAAGCTGCTTTTGGCTGGCTGGCCTGCTTTCCAGCAGTTAACGGCAATCCAATTCAGGGCACCCAAAGTTAAATATATTAATGTAAAAAAAGCTATATCTTGGTGATCTTTAAACTAAAAAGATGGGCAAAATGAGAATAAACATAGTGTTGCTGTTAGCTATTTTGTTGGTGGTTTCCCGGGCCTTCGCTGAGTGCCCCCCAAGCATTATCACCATACATCCAGGAAAGCAAGTCATTGAATTGGCAGAGGATGATGTCTGTGAAGGAGATGTAAGCATTGTTTCGGGTGATGATTACCCTGCCAACTCTTATCCTAAATATGTGGTGTTTGACTGTAATGGAGCTGAGTTAGACGGGACTCTTTATATTGGGTTCTTATATGAGAATTCGCGAGTAGTTGTTAAAAATTGCAATTTTAGGGGAAAACCTGCCTTCACTGGAACCGGTTTAAGCTTTACGGGTGCGGGTGTGGCGTATGAAGATATGTTTGAAGATAGGAATGTGGAGTTCATTATTGAAAATAACACTTTCTCAGGTCTTGAAAAAGGAATCGACTCAGTCTTTGGCTTGATGTTGATTAAAAACAACCTGTTTCAAAACAACGAGTACGCAATAGGTGATGCAAGGAGCGATTTGGGGGTTCGAATAACAAAAAACCGCTTTGAAAACAACAAGTATTCTTTTAAGTCCATAATTGCCAATTTTCAATATTGTGGTATATGGCCTGGAGGCGAGATTGCTGGGAACTACTTTGACGGGGGCTGGCTTGTTTATACCGATGACCCAGCGGGTTTTTGGGCTCCTTTTGCCACCACCATCTCAACCAAGCAGGATTTTGATAAATTCAAAATTAAATTTAACTTCCCAGATTATTCCAGTTTTGTCTCCCCCATGTGCATGACTGGCAACGAGTATTCTCACATGGCTGGCTTTGTTCGGCATGCGAGTTATTTTGAAGGTTATTATTATAGAAGCGTGGGTGAGTTTGACTTTGGGTGCCCGTTTTACCGCAAACACTCGGCGGAGTGCAAGTGCCCAGGGAATTTGCCAGGGAAAATAGAACCAGCCCAGGATAGTGTCAAGAGCGAATCAGCCAAGACTTATATTTTGGACTGTAATGGGTTGCCTTACCATAAAGACCTTTACCTGTCTGGCTGCTATGATCGGGTTATAATCAAGAACTGCAAGTTCTCAAAACCGATTAGCATTTGGTGGGCGCGCGATATTGAAATCCTGAATAACACGTTCTACGAGAGCCCAATAGGCATTAAGGGAGTGGGGGCTGGGCAGTTTGGAAATATTCGCATTGCAAATAACAAGTTTGAAAACAGGCTTTATGGCATTGACCTCATTAGCGGAGTTGGAAACAAAGTTGAACTATTAAATAACGAATTCCTGGGCAATGTGAGAGGAATAAGAGAGATTATAGGAAGGTTCGGTGACTTGAATTATAAAACTCTTATGCCAGCGGGAGGGCTTTTTGTATTAAACAACAAATTTGCAAACCTTGATTGTAACAAGCATGACCATTTTTGCAAGTTTAAAGAATCAGAGGGCTGGCAGGGAATTGGCCGAATCTCAGAGTTCCCGTATCCAGAATGCACTGGAAAACCTTTCTTGGTTGCCCTTAACAACGTTTTTTCGGATGACTCCAACAAGAATGTTCACACTAACCAGTATAGGGCTTTTGGAATAGGGGCTGTTGCACTTCAGGATTTTGCGATCAGGAGAAATGAGTTCAGGAATTTAGATTCAGCCATTGGTACTTTAGGCGGGGCTGAGATGACCAACGCAATCTATTCAGACAATACGTTCAAAGATGTTGTGGAAATAGGGTTTGCACCATATGACCCAGATGCGTATGGTTACAGTAATGTTTTTTGTGGTCACCCTCTCAATAAGGAACCCCTTCAAACCATTCCAAGAAAGGACACCCTACTGGGTGGAAGGTTTGGAGGCATATACGACCCGGAAAGATGCAGCATGCCGCCTGGAGATTTGGTGTGGTGCTGTTTTTCTGACAACAATGTTTACATACATGGCAAGCAGGTATTAATGGCCCCGAATATGTTACACTTTCCAGATGCGAGCATTGGCTGGTTTCCTTTCGGTTGCTATCCCGCGGGGGACACCTTCTTGGACCAGCATTGCTTGTGCAAGCCAGGCAAAGAAAAGAAGAATCACTCGCCCAAAGCTGTTTTTACTGCGGTCCCTCGTGAGGGCTTTGTCCCGTTGACTGTTGACTTTGATGCCTCTAATTCAAGCGATCCTGATGGGGATGCACTGTCCTATTATTGGACTTTTTCGGATAGAACAAGCACTAAAAGCATTCCAAAGTTTGCTCTTGCATTCACTTCCCTACAACCAATTGACGTCACCCTTGAGGTGAGAGACCCGTCTGGGTTGAGTGATTCAGTTACCAGAAAAGTTTACCCTTATACTCATGTCTCAATCATTGAAGTCAGGGCAAAGGACGTTTATGAAGGGGAAAAAACAAGCGTTGAGGTCAATTGCACTCTGGATTTTGATGTCAATGTGTCTATTTTCAAGGAAAAACCACACAGCAGCCTCACAGTGGTCAAAGATGTTCTTTATCCCTGCAATTCTGGTTTTGTGAGTTTAGGTCCGGGTCTAAAAGAGGGCATTTACCTGGTGAACGCGAAGACAAAGATTCGCAACTGCAGTAAATGCTTGGAAAGCACTCACTTTGTTGTGAGAAAAAAGGTGCCGCATACAAGCACGCCGGAAACACAGCCAGTGCTGGTGGCGCTTGTTGGAATAATTGTTCTAATGGTTTCAGGGAAGAGGCGAATTGAATGAAAAAATTATTTTTTACTCTGATTGTTTTTGTCATATTAACACTTTTTGTAAATGGGCAGCCTATGGGCTCAGAGTTTAAACTTGAGTACTCCCTGCTGAAGCTTATTGATTCAAACAATCCAAGGCAAACAGGGAGTCTTTTTGGGGTCCAATTTGACAATAACAACCGTGTTCTGGTTGAAATCCTGTTAGGGGATCAAAATGAGAGGCTTGTGGTTAGCGGTTTTTCTCCTGAAGAGAGGCGAGCTGGTGTTGAACATGGTCTGCTCAGAGGTTGGGCTGAGATTAGCAGTCTTAAAAAAATAGCTGACCAGAACCAGGTGAGTTTAATCCTCGCTGTGCTGGACAATAACCGTTCTCCAGAGGCAAGGGATTTAAACCTTGGTCAAGTGTTTGGAGAGCGAAAGCCAGCCCGCATTAGCCCGCTCTTGAGAGAAATAATTCAGGCAAGGGACCAAAATGAGAACCTTGAAAGATTGATAAAAAGTTACAGAGTTCAAGAACAAAATTGGAAAATAAAAGTTTTGGTGCTTTGCAGAAAAGCAGCGGATACCAACTGCTGCCAGTTTGAAAAAACCACAGAAAAGAAAATGCCACGAAGCCGAAGTGTTGGTGGGTGGATTCCAGTTAGTGAAATTGAAAACCTTGCGCACCATGCAGGGGTTATTTCAATCACAATTTTTCCCCCTAATCTCACAACCAAAAACGAACTAGGGTCATTAAATGCAAAGCTCTCACCAACCCTGCAGGAATTGATCAAGGCACAGAAAACTCACCAGGACACGCAGCAAATAATCAAGAGGCATAACTTAAAAACAAAGTCCGGCAAAATTGAAGTAGAATTCTTGTTTAGGGGAAAGATTCCTGAAATGAGTGGAATGCAGCTAACAGAAAACCAGCCAGTGGAAAAAAATATTTCTCGTGCGTTCATCCCGCTAAACAAAATTGAAGAGTTTGCAATTAAAAAGGATGTGGTGTTTGTAACTGCGGTTAACTCAAAAGAACAACCGCGAACCACCCGAGGGCCGGTCTCAAAACAAGCGCCATCAAATCCAGCTATAAACAAAAACAACACAAAGACCCAGATGCCCTCTTATATGCTTCCGCTTGGGATAGCAATTGTGCTTTTTGTGATAGCCTTCGTCTCCAAATGGAAAAGGAAAAGGGATTACTTCAAGCTTTAGTCTGCTTGAATACTGCTTTTTAGTTTGAGGATGTTCCGCATGATTTTTAAAGCTTGCGAGTGCTTATTTGTTATCACAGTTTTTATTT
>CAZGDN010000017.1:0-22592 GCA_964525235.1 uncultured archaeon
AGGCAATGATGAGGTTAACACCTTTTGATGCTTTTTTGGCTGATGATGATTTAATCCAACTCTGAGCCTTTCTCGATGATTAGCACTTTTTTGGTTTTTTTGCGTTAACCGTTCCTGCTTTTTTTGCTGGCTGGGTTCAGCGAGCGTGCTGTAACAGGTTGCTTACTTTGTGGATTTGGATTGTGTTGCTGGTTGGCTCTTTTCCTTGGTAGATTCCAGCTGTGAAAATCACGAGGTTGCTTTTTTCCAGCAGGCCTTTTTTGAAACAAGCAAGGGCCACTCTTGCAATCTTTTTCTTTTCAGGGATTTTTTTCATGTAAAATGGTTTGACGCCATATGACAGCTTTAGCTTTCGCTCAATGCACTGGCTGTCCGTTACAGCGATTATCTCCTGCAATGGCTTGAATCTTGAAATCATCCTGGCCGTAAAGCCGCTCTTTGTGATTGCAATTATCTTGTCAACTGCAAGGTGCTTTGAGATGTTGTAAATTGACTTTGAGACAACATCAGGAATGCCGGTCAGCATTTTTTTGTCAATATGGCTCCTCACAAACGCTTCGGTTTCCCTTGCAATTTTTTTCATTTGCCTTGTTGCCCCGACTGGATAGCTTCCAACAGCTGTTTCGTTTGAGAGCATCACGCAGTCTGCCCCGTCAAGTATTGCGTTTGCGACATCGCTTGTTTCCGCGCGGGTTGGCCTCGAGTTTGAAACCATGGATGCAAGCATTTGGGTTGCCACGATTGCAATCTTCCCAGCCTGGTTGCATTTCCTTATAATGCTCTTTTGAACGAGTGGCACTTTCTCAGATGGGATTTCAATGCCAAGGTCGCCTCTGGCGACCATTATTCCATCGGCTTCTTTTAGTATTTCACTAACGTTTTTCACACCCTCGCTGTTCTCAATCTTTGCGATTATTCCAACTCCAGAGTCCTTTAAGAGCTTTTTCACTGCAAGTACGTCTTCTTTTCTCCTGGTGAAAGAAAGGTTGATGAAGTCGGCTTCCATCTCCTTTGCAATCCTCAGCACTTCCTTGTCTCTCTCTGAAAGGGTTGGCAGGTCAATATAAACGCTTGGAATATTTGAATGCATGTTGCCATCTAACACCACTGGAGTGAGAGCCTTAAGTGTAAGCTCTCTTTCTCTCTTGTCTCTTTTTGTAATTACCATCTCCGCCAGGCCGTCGCTGAGCAAAACATGCATCCCAGGCATTGCTTCTCTCAAGAAATCCTTTGAGAAAAACAGGTCTCTCGCAGGGGAAAAACCCACCTTAACTGACTTGCCTTTTGCCAGTTTTGTTTTCTTCTTGCAAACAAGCCTGATTTGCGGGCCAGCAGTGTCCAAGAGCACTGGAATGCTGCCAACACGCCTTATTCTCTTTATAGTTCTCTTGTACTCTTTGGGTGTGCCATGCGAAGTATTAATCCTTACAGCGTCCATTCCAGCATTGACCATTTCCCTAATCGTGCGAGAATTATCCGAGGCAGGTCCGATTGTGCAGAGCACCTTTGTTTTAATCATTTAAAGCACCTGAACTAATTTGGGATGTTGTTAATTTAATGCTTTCCAATGCTGTACAGCTAAAGCTGTTCAAAAATAAAAAAATAAAAAACAAAAATTAGAATTTATTGCAAGATTTAACTAACCTTTTTTTTCAGAATTAGCGCTTTTCTTACCTGTCTTGCCTGAATGACTTCTTGTGTTTCAGGTAGCATTCACGACAATAAACTGGTCTTTGGCCATCTGGCTTAAATGGCACTTCCGTTTCCTTGCCGCATTCAGAGCAGGTTACCTTGTAAAGGGTCCTGCCGAACTTGTCTACAGCCATCTATTCTTTCACCTTTTTTTACTTACCGGTTGCATTTTGCCTTTTACCGGATAATATTTCGTGGAGAGATGTATTTTTAAAGGGAAGAGGGTACAGAAAATGCAAAAAAACAGCAATTTTCACTCCACTCATTGGGTTTTAATATCTTTTGATATTTCACATTATTGGTTCAAGGGAAGTGTTCTGTTTGAAATTCAATGCAAGCAAGCGGGCTGCGAGTGTGAGTTACGCTGTTAGAGACATTGCTGTTGAAGCGAACAGGCTCAAGGCACTGGGAAAAAGGGTCTACTGGTTGAACATAGGTGACCCGCTCGCTTATGATTTTCGCACTCCAGCCCATCTCTGGAAAGCAGTTGAGACTCACAAAGAGGAATCAGAGCGTTACTCTCCAGCTCAAGGAATTCTAGAAGCAAGAGAGGCAGTTGCAGCCTATTACTCCAAAAATGGAATTGACACTACTCCAGAAAATGTCCTCATCGGCACTGGTTTGTCGGAAATAGTCTGGTTTGCAATGGGAACGCTTGCAAACCCCGGCGAAAACATAATGCTGCCGCTTCCCCCCTACCCCCTGTATGTTTCAGCTTCGAGGTACTTAGGTGTTGAAAATACTTATTATCTCCTTGACGAGGAAAACAAGTGGGAACCAGACCTTGAGGATATGAGAAAAAAAATCAATGACAAGACAAAAGCAATCCTTGTGATAAACCCCAACAACCCCACTGGGGCCAATTACTCCAAGAGCACGCTCAAGGAAATCATAAACATTGCAGCACAAAACAATCTCGTGCTCTTGGCTGACGAAATTTACAATATGGAACTACTCAGTGACAAAAAACATTACCTGCTTGGATCGCTGGCTGACGATGTTGCGGTTCTTTCAATGAATGGCTTGAGCAAGAACTTTTTTGCAACCGGCTTCAGGGTTGGCTGGATTACAGCGAATTCCTACCTTGCAGAAAACTCTGACATCATGGAGTCACTCTTAAAGCTTGCCAGGGCAAGATTATGTGCCGGTCACCCATTTCAATACTGCGTTAAGGCAGCGCTTGAAGGGCCAATGGACTTCCTCAAGGGGTACACTGAAAAAATCAAGAAGAGGCAGGATTTTGCAAACAAGCGCTTGAATGAGATTGAAGGCATTTCATGTGTTAAACCAGAGGCTACCTTTTACGCCTTCCCAAGGATAGAACTTGAAATTGAGAGTGACAAAGAGTTTGTTTTGGATCTTTTGCGTGAGACTGGGGTTTGTGTTGTGTTCGGCGAGGGCTTTGGGCAAAAGCCAGGAACACACCACTTCAGGATTGTTGCCCTCCCAAGCATTGAAATTCTTGGCGAGGCATTTGACATGCTTGAAGGCTTCATTAAAAAACACCATTCTTAGGGTTTTGAAAAAGCATAACCTGGAGGCTCAATTCAAGTTTTTTAGGTTCACACACCCTGAAAGAGAACCTTGAGACGGGGTGTTACACTTTTAAATTCCTTGTCCTTAATTTTTTGCGGTTTGAATGGTTGATTTTATTGAATCCCTTAAAAGCCCCTTCAGAAACTGGAAGGCTCTCCTGCTTGGAATTGCCATTGGGGCCATGCCAGTCATAAACATCTTGCTTGTTGGCTTTGGACTTGGCGAGGCAAAAAGGTTAATTCGCGGAAAAAAGAAGCCAATGACCTGGTGGGGCATGAGCCAAATACTATACGATTCCATTGCCGGTCTTGCCATCACGCTTTGCTACTTTTTACTCTTCTTCCTTCTTCTCGCAGTCTTAGCCGGGCCAATTCTCGTAAAAGTGCTCATGGTGGTCAAGCAGAGCGGGCTTGTTGAAAATGTACTGTGGGGCACAAGCCCATTTAAGCTTGCTTCAATAATCTCAAGCCTTTCAGGCAAGCTTGCAGTCATTGCAACAGACAACCTTGAAATCCTGGCATTCACTAGCTTGGTTGGAATTACATTCTACTACCTGTTGCCTTTCTCGCTAGTCAACTATGCCCGAAAGCAGGAAGCAGGGTCTGCTTTCAGTGCAAGAGAGATAAAGCGAGCATTTAACCCAAAATATTTCTTTTACTGGGCATTGTTTCACTTCTATATTCTTGTGCTGTTCGTTGTGCTCAGCTTGCTATTTTTCCTGCCAATCTTGAACTTCCTTTTAGATGGCTTTATGCTGTTTGTTTACTTTTCCACTGGTTTTAATCTCTTCACTCAACTGTTCATTGAAAACCGCTAGATATTACTTGATTTTCTTTTTTTCCCTTGGAGCGCCATAAATCCGATCACCTGCGTCCCCAAGCCCTGGCACAATGTAGCCATGCGAGTTCAAGCCGCGAGACATAAAGTTTTTTCCATAAACCCTGTCATCAAGGGCACAGGTGTAAAGCTTTGTTTTACTGGGAAAAGCATGGGATAATTCCTCAATTCCTGCAACAGTGGAAATCACTGCCAAGATGGTCCACTTCCTTGGTTTTCCATATTCCCTGAGAGCTTCTCTTACTGCAGAGAGGGTGTGACCAGTTGCAAGCATTGGGTCAATTATTATCACGTGCTTGCCTTTCAGGTCTGGAATCTTTGCGTATTCCACTTCAACGCTCAGATCAGGGTTGCGCCAGCAGGAAATGATTCCAACCTCTGCCTCCTTGATCATTGAAACAAAGCCCTCAGCAATCGGCAGCCCAGCTCTTAGCACTGGAACAACAACAAATTTTTCATCTAACTTAAAGCCCTCTGTTTTTGTCAACGGCGTTGTTATTGGAATCCTTTTCAGTTCTGCTTCCCTAAGGAGCTCGTATGTGAGGAGCTCCCCCATTCGCCTCAAACCCTGCTTGAAATAGAAATTCTTTGTGTTCTTGTTCCTTAAAATGGAAAGCTCTTCAAGAATAAGCGGGTGCTCTATCACCTTCACATTAAGGCCATGCCTTTTCATTCCAGCAAGGAATTTTTTCCTGTCATACTTTTTTGGCATTAAAAATAAGTCAAATACAAAAGGGTTTAAAAAGAGTGTCTTTATCCTTTCATTTGGTGCAAGAATGAAGATTGCCTGGCACAACTGTTACTCAGTAAGTGACGCAGACATTGTGCTGTTTGGGGCAGCAAGCCAAGAGGGCTCCCTTTACAGTGGAACCAAGCAGGGCCCAAACGAGATTCGTGCTGCTTCACTCAAGTGGCTCTCTGGAAGCACGTTGCAGGGCAAAGCCTTTGCATTGCAGCCACAGAGTGGCGTGATTAAAAAAAGAATCTTCGACGCTTACAACATTGAAAAAAGAGAAATTGCAGGCTTTGTGCAAAGAATCACTGCAGCCAAAAAGATTCCGGCAATGCTTGGCGGAGACCACTCTAACACCCTTGAAGCCCTAAAAGGCATTTCACAGTCCAAAAAATCTTTTTCGCTTGTCTACTTTGACGCCCACCTTGACCTGGTGCAAGGCCAGGGGCGTTTTTACGGTTCTGTTGTCAGTGACGCTTCAAAGCTAAAGCAGCTCAAACTTGGGAAAAGCGCGTGCATTGGCTGCAGGGCATTCAGGGAAAGCGAGTTAAAGATTGCCAAGAAAAAAAAGCTCTTGGTTATCAATGCTGTTATGGTCGAAGAGCTTGGCATAAAAAAGGTTTTCAGGAAAATAAAAAAGCGCATTGGAAAAAGGGTTTACATGAGCATAGACATTGACTGTGTTGACCCAGCGAGTGCCCCCGGTGTCTCCGACCCTGTTCCCGCAGGCCTCACCCCAAACCAGCTAACAGGGCTCGCGAAAATGATCACAGCAAGCGGCATCATTGGCTTTGACATAATGGAAGTGAATCCAGGGCGTGACAAATCCAACCTGACAACAAGCCTTGCGGCAAAGCTTTTCTCGGAAATAGCGGGAAGCGTGAAATGAATGAGCCAAGCAATGCATTTAGCAAAAAAACACTGAAAACATGGGGCGAAACCAATGGCTGTAACTCTCAACTTTGGCAACGGCGAAAAAAGTGCAATAAAAAAACTCTTCTCTGAATTCAAAGCGCTTGCCACAAAGACTGCTTTTGAGGAAGCCCGCTGGAATGCATGGGGCTGCACTGTAACACTTTACTCGACGGGAAAGCTTGTTATACAAGGCAAGAGAGAACAGCAAGTCAAACAGTTTATCTTGGAAGGAATAGTGAACGAGGAAGAAATAGAGCTTGGCATGGACGAAGCAGGCAGGGGTGAAAACTTTGGCCCGCTGGTTATTGCAGGCGTGCTTGGAGACAAGAACAAATTGCGAGAGCTAAGAGACAGCAAGAAAACAACAAGAATAAACGAGAAAAAAGCCATTGTTTCAAAGAACGCCCTTGCAATAGCAACCGTTTCCTTTTCACCAGCACTCATCGACTCGGCGAGAAAAAAAGGCATTTCACTGAACGAACTTCAGGCAAAGGCATTCAAGGCCATAAACTTTGCCCTCAACCCCAAAAGCGAGTGGCCAGTCATAGTGGATGGTATGCCGCTCAGGGGATGCAATGGCTTCAGGTTTGTTGTAAAAGGAGATGACCTCGAGCCAGTGATTGGAGCTGCAAGCATTATTGCAAAGAGTCTAAGGGAAGAATCAGAAAACAAGGAAAAGCGCACCACCTGGAAAAACAGCTGATCACTTTCTGGCTTTCCCATGAAACACAAGGTTGTGAATTTTTTCTTCAAGTTCCGGGCTAGAAACAGCGACTTGCTTTTTTTCTTTTAGTTGAGGCATTAACTCTTTTATTGCCTCCAGTTCAATTGTTGCATTTCTCCTAAAATCCTCCAGCCTCTCAATTTTTTTTGCCATCAAAACCCCTGGCTTTCCCTGAAACTCTTTTGATGCAATGATTGACTCAAGCCTGCTGACCCTCTTCACTGCGCCCTCTGCCTTCGAGTCAAGGTTTAAAATGCTGGAGTCAATTGTTTTGAACTTTTTGGTAACCGCGCGCTCGTGCAAGGCAAGCTTTTTCTCAAGCTCAAAGTTTTTTTCCCTCACCTTTACCAGTGAGCGCTCCCATTCTCCTGCTTGGCCATTTTCAAATCCAGAAATGCTGTCATTCCTGTTTTTCAAGGGAAAAAAATAAAGGTAAGCGTTTCCCATAAGCAGAATCAATGCCAGAATGCCCAGGATAAACAACACCATTTAAAACCACGGAAAAATTTATGTGAGAATGCTTTTTAATTCTATTGCATGGTCTTTTAAACCCTGAAAAACTCCTTGAAATTTTTCTCAATGGCTCTCTCAAGCCCTGAAGTGTCTTCATTTCTTGCTCTTGCGATTTCTTCTACCACTCGCGGAATCCAGTCTGGAGCAGATGGCCTCCCCTTGAATGGGACAGGTGCATCGGTTTCCGTTAGCAGCTTGTCAAGAGGCATTTCTCTCGCAATCATGCGAATAGAGGAATCGAATTCAACTGCAGGTCCAACCGAGAAAAAGCCACCAAATTCAATTGCTCTCTCCAGCTCCCCTTCTGTTCCAGAGAACCAGTGGAACAAAACCCTGCACCCATGCTCTGAAACTATCCTGATTGCCTCGCTGACTGCAAGCCTCGAGTGCACTATCACTGGCTTTCCAAAGCGTTCAGCGATTTCAAGCTGTGTCTCAAAATACCTGGCCTGCTTTTCTCTTTTCTTTACTGAATCAGCGTGCTTGAAGTCAAGACCGATTTCCCCGACAGCAACCGCCTTGTCCAGGTTCTTTTTCAGAAAAGCAAGTGCCCCTCCAATTTCCCTTTCCCCCATCAGCAGCAGGTTGCTCGGATGCAAGCCAAGAGCGCACTTTACTCCCGGGAATTCCGAGGACAAGCCAATGTTCCTCTTCATGCTCTCCAGGTCAACAGAGTTCGAGACAATGCCCTGAACGTTTGCCCTTTTAGCCTTCAATACTTCCACTTCTGGCTCCTCAAACTCGTTAAAGTGACAGTGGGCGTCAAAAAACATTAACAAATTAAAAGCAGTGCAAAATAAGTTTCTTTTGGCTGCTCGCCCAAAAAGGCATCTTTAAAAGCTAAGCTCTGATGAGATTATTGGTGGAACTATATAGGGATAGGAGTCAGTAATGGAAGCAAGCAAAGGCAACCGAAGCATGCCTGGTGAAACAGTGTTATCCAATCCAATTTAAAAAAAGGTTTTTGAATATGGAAAAAGAAAGCAGGAAGTTATTCTGGAGGAATGTTGAACTCGAGGTGTTTGATTCGGTTTACGAGCCCCGTGAGGACTCCTGCCTGCTGGCAGAGAGCACCAGGGTGAAAGAGGGCTGCTTCGCGCTGGACATGGGCTGTGGTTGCGGCATCCAGGCAGTGAATATGGCAATGCAGGGGGCAAAGGTCACAGCAGTTGACATTAACCAGAGAGCAGTTAAGAACACAAGAGAAAACGCAAAACGCTTGGGCTTGAGCGATAGGATTTCAGCAAAAAAAAGCAACCTCTTCTCTGCCCTTAAGGGAAAAAAGTTTGACTTAATTGCTTTCAACCCGCCTTATCTCCCAAACCAAGGGAAGGCAGATGTTGCATTGGATGGCGGCACCAAAGGACAAGAAATCACGCACAAATTCTTGGACAGGCTTTCTTTTCACTTGGAAGAGAGGGGAGAATGTTTTGTTGTTGCAAGCTCGTTAAATGGATTTTCTGCTCTCCCACTGAAAGCCTCCGAACTTTCTTTCTCCTGCAGGTGTGTTGCAAGAAAAAAGCTTTTCTTTGAGGAAATTGGTGTTTTCAGGCTCTGCTAATTCTTTTATTCTTTTTATCTCTCTTTTTTTCATGCCAACCAATGTTACAGTGGAGTATGCAAGGGCGGAAAAAAAATTTCATGAAGCGAGGACTCCTGAAGAGCAACTCTCTGCCCTCTGTGAAATGCAGCGCACTGCCCCTAGCCACAAGGGTGCGGAAAAGCTTCGCGCTGAAATAAGCAGGAAAATCAGGAGAACGAGGGAAAAGATTGAGAAGAAAGCGGAACAGAGAAAGAAGGCTTCTTCTCACTCCCTTTCTGTGAGGAAAGAGGGTATTGGGCAGATTGCACTCGTTGGAATGCCTAACTCTGGCAAGAGCACTCTCCTCAAAGCGCTCACGAATGCTGATGTGGAGATTGCGCCTTACCCTTTTACAACCAAAGAGCCAAAGGTTGCCATGATGGACTACATGAATGCCAAGATCCAGCTGGTTGAAGTACCACCCCTCATAATGGGTAGCGCTGAAGGACGGGCAATGGGGCGCGAGTTGTTCAGCCTGATTAGAACAGCTGATGCAATTGCCCTTGTCTTGGACGCTGCAAAAATTGAAAGCGAGTTCCAAGTCCTTAAATCCGAGTTTGAAAAAGCTCGGTTGTCCTTCAACTCCAGAACAACGCCTGTTTTCATCGAAAAATCGAAATTCAGGGGAATCTCAATTGTGAACGAGGAAAAATTCAGCGGAGAACTCAAGGAACTAAAGCGCTTTCTGAGAAAACAGGGCTTTTCAAACTCAATGATTGTACTCAGGGCAAGGGCATCGCTTCAAGACATAAAAAACGCAATGGAATCAAAAGTTTTATCCAAAAAAACAATCGCTGTCATACTGGAAAAAAATGGTGTTAAAGCCACACCTCAAGGGCTAAAAACTGTCAGTTCTGAAATGCCCCTTGTGACAGTGAGCGCCCTGGATGAAAAAGCAGTCAGCGAGCTAAAGGAAAAACTATTCTCGTTGCTTGACTGCATACTTGTCTTTACAAAAAAGCCAGGTCAAAAACCAGCGGAAAAGCCAATGGCTCTTCCACTCGGTGCAACAGTTGAAGATGCAGCCAAAACCCTTCATAAAGACCTTGGGAAAAACCTTCGCTTTGCAAGAATCTGGGGAAGCTCACGCTACCCAGGGCAGCGGGTTTCCAAGGATTACAGGCTCAGAACAGGAGATATCCTTGAAGTATACGGCTAGGCCTGTGATTCTTGAGGTGGGAATGGGCGGAAGGCTGGATGCAGGATATCCTTGAAGTATACGGCTAGGCCTGTGGGCGAACAGTGAGTGTTCATGGTTTGGGTTTTGGTGCCGGCTTTTTCTTAGAATAAACAACTATAACAATCAACACCAGGACAATTATAATAAGTCCGATTAACCCATAGTCAATTCCCCTTGACTCAAACGAGAAATCCCTCTCAATAACATGCCTTCCAGAGGCGTCATCAAATATCACTCTTAGAATAAGGCAGGCATTGCCCACAAAGGACGGCTCGCAGGAAAACCTGAACTCGCGGTTTGAGAGCTCTTGCCCTGGAACGATGATGGTCTCTGTTAGCAAAGAGTTTGCATCGGAAAAGAGATAGCTTGGAAGGACAAGCCCCACACTCTCAATGCGCACGTTCTCCCTTGAAATATTTTTCACGCTCAGCACAACGCTATCCGAGCCACCGGGCTTTATCACCTTGCTTTTAAGCTTTGCTTCAATTTTTAGAGGTGAATCAGCAAGCTGTACGTATGTGCCAGCATAATAATCGTAGGATTCAGTGCCATATGCAACCGAGAGTGCAAGCTTTGAACCACTCTTGCCCTTTTTGATCGACGCAGGCTTTACTTTTAACTGTAAAAGCCTTTCTTCACCGGGCTGCAGGTTTTTCACAGTGGTAGCCTTGTAAGAAGAGTTCTCAAACCCTTGCAGTCCATTGACAATAGCGAGCCCTTGGCTCACTTCCCATCGAATGAAAACCTTTGGCACTGCATTGTTCCCATCATTCCTAATGCTTGTAACAAACGAGCCAACCTCGTTGGGGTACAACTCAAGAACCTTGCTGTCCCCCGCTGGTCTAAGGCTAACGCTCACAAACGAGCAACCAAGCTGGAATAGCAGGAGAAATGAAAAAAACAACACAAGTCTACGGGAAGTCATGCAATTCAACCTCTTCTTCTTCGCTTCCGCCAAAAAAACGGACAAGCTTTTCACGGTTTCTCACAATAATCAAGATAATTAACAAAATTATTATTAACAGCATGCCATTGAAAAGCAACTCGGTGTTTAAAACCCCACCATCAGGCTTTTTCAGTCCACCGTTAAGTACTTCGATTGCTGCGCTCTTTGCCTTTTTTGCTTCAGTTACTGCCCGGTCATAGTCTCCTATTCCAAACTTGTGCTCTGCAGCATTCCATTCCCCTATTAACTCTGAAAGCTTCTCCTGTTCAGCCCAGTAATCCCTCACCTGTTCACTGTTGATCTGGTCAAAAGCCTCCTTTAAAGAAGAATACTTCCCGCCAGTTTTCTTCTTGAAATCAGAGTCACTGCCATAAATGGCGTTAAAGGCCCTCTCCCTCTTCAACCTTGTGCTGATATGCTTTGCGTTATCGGATGAATCCTTGGAAGCATTCAAGTAAATGCTCTCCATGGTCTTCTTGAGTTGCATTCCCTGGGCACTCGTGAACCACTTCTCCACTTCGGAGAACTCGTCCGGAAGATTCGCAGTCTTGTTCAACTGCTTTTTTGTCTCTGCCGAGATACCAGGGTCATTCGCTATAGCTATTGCAAGCTGTTGCTGCAATGTTTCATATTCCAATGTGAGGTTTTGAAGCTGTTCAAGGTAAGCATAGCACTCTAAGACTGCGTCCTTTAAATCCTTTTCACCGCCGACAACCGGCTCTGTCAAAAAAGAACCCTCTTTTGTGTCAGTTTCATTCATTTTCTTTCCCAGGACTTCAAGGTTAATGCGTATTGTTTCAAGCTTTGACTCCATTGCGGAAACAATGCTCTTCCCTGACGAGCTTTTAAGCGTGCTTTGAATCAAGTCAAGCTCCAGCCCCTCGTTTGAAAGCTTGTTTCCTATAGTGTTAACCTCGCCCCAGTTCACGATAAACCAGATAAGCGCCGGGTTATCCCTAACCTTGCCCTTGAACTCCTGGTACTTTTCAATGAACTCAGCAGTCTGGAACAACTGCTTGTTCAAAACCTCGTTTGTTACAACCTCTTTCTTGAACTTATTCAAAGCAATATAACCAGTGGTCTGGCCCTCTAACTCGATTCTCACCACATAAAAAGAGTTATCTCCCTTGCTGATTGAAATAATGCTCTTTGGCACCTCGCCCTTCTCCAGCAAGTGCGTTTCCTTTGCAAGGAACTCGTCTGGCGAATAAGAAAAAAAGAGAGGGAAAAACAACACCAAGAGGCAAAGAACCCAAAATATTCCCAAGCGCATTCTAATACAGTATCACTTCAAACATTATAATCCTTATGGTTCCAATTCATTTCAATGCAATTAATCGTGGTTCTCGTTGAATGCGAGTACGATGAAAACCTTGGACTCATTGCCAGGGCGATGAAAAACTTTGGATTCAATGAATTAAGGCTCGTGAACCCAAAAGCAGACAAGGAAAGCCCCAAGGCCAAGAGCAGGGCAATGCACTCAATGGAAATACTAAAAAAAGCCCGTGTTTTCAGCTCGCTTGAAAGAGCCCTCCAGGATGCAGACTACAGCGTTGCAACAACAGCTGTTTCCTCAAAGCGCCCTGGTCAAAGCAGAAAAGCACTCACCCCCAGGGGTCTTGCTGAAAAGTTTTCCAGCACAACAAGCAAACTCGCACTTGTCTTCGGACGCGAGTCAAGCGGCCTAACAAACAAAGAAATAAAAAAATGCGACTTTGTAGCCACAATACCGGCTTCCAAGGAGCACGCTGTACTCAACATTTCACACGCTTGCGCAATCTTCTTCCACGAACTCTACAATGAAAAAAAGAAAAAGCTTTTTCCAGCGGCAACAAGGACAACAAAAAACATTGCAGTGAAAAAATTCAGCGAGCTCGCCACAGCAAACCCAAAAGTGAGAGACAAGAAAAAAGTTGCAAACTGCTTCAAGCAGGTTATTTCAAGGGCACCGGCAACAGAAAAAGAACTTACAGCCATCATAGCCGTGCTATCAGAATCATTAAAAGAAATTAAAAAGCGTTCACTGAAAGAATAGTTAAAGAGGTGTTTTCTTGAACAAAAAAATTTTAACAATTCTCCTGCTCTCGCTTGCAGTCATCGCCAGCGGTTGCACGCAACCAGCCAGTACTGGGCAGAGCAGCCAGCAGGGCTATGCTCTCAGGTTCAGGTTTGAAAAAGGAACAGCCCTCTTTAGCACAACAAGGCTCACACTGGAGTCCAACGGCCAAGTTCAGTCTAGAGAGGAAATGAAAACCCTCGCACTAGTAAAAGACGCCAACCAAGAAGCAGCTGCACTCCAGCTAATAGCCCTTTCACTGAAATCAAGAGACAAAAACGGTGAGAGAGACAAGTGCAGCACGACTCCCCTGCAACAGAAAAGAAAAACAGTCACCGTTTACCCAGATGGAAACGCTGACTTTGGCAACTTCGCAGGGACAACATTCCACTTGCCCCTGAAAAGAGTAAAAATTGGCGAAGAATGGAAATTTGAAGGAATAGATTACAAAATTGAAAAACCAGAACGCTTTGAAAACGCAGCAGGAAGCTTCAATTGCTTAAAAATTTCATTTAATGGCATTCAATCAGACAAGCTTGGAACAAAATGGCTCCATGGCTACTTCCTCTTCGACCCAGAAAAGGAACTCAAAGTAAAAGAAAAGACAGTTGAAGAAAGAGCTACAACAAAAACAACAATTGAAACAGAAATCACAAAAATTGAAAAAAACTACTCCCAAGAAACAGATTACTCCTGTCTCTACCCATCAAAAAACCTTGCAATGCCACAAAAATTCATGGCTGCAATCAACTATTTCAGGAAAGGAGACTACCTCGGAGCACTCCAGCTTTCAAGAGAAACAAAAAAAGACCTCGAGGCAATAAAAGACCTCAACAGCGAAGAAACACAGATAAAAAAGAACACACTCTCACTCCTTGCACTCTGCTACGAGCGGCTTCATAACCAAAAAAGAGCCCTCAACGCAAGATTTGAAGCAGCAGAGTACTTCTACAAATTCCTAGACAGCAACAAAATAGACGCCGATGACTTCAAACAAGCCCTCGAAGACTACCACAGGGTTGCCGAAATCAACAACAAACACGCAGCAAAAGCAGCCCAGCAACTCAGCGACCTAAACTCAATGCTCGCCGGCTGGCTGAAGGGAAAAGCCCTCCTCTCAGACACAGGCGAAAAAAACGGCTTTAAAATAACACTCTTCACTGGAAGAAAAGAAATAGTCAATGAAATGAGGGGAACCGATGAAGAATACAATGCCCCAGTTCTCGGAGCAAAACAGGGCGGTTACTTTGGAGCTATTTTCACAATGCCAAGTCACGCACCAAAAGCAATCCCTGCCCTAAAAGCAGAGCCAAGCACCCTCTCAAAAGAACACACAGTCATACTCAAAAAAACCCAAGACCAAAACAAGGGCTTCCTTGCAGGCTTCTGTTACACCCCAACAGAAAAGGGAAACATACTTCACTTCAACGATCAAAACGTGGAAATAACAAGTGACAAAAACACATTCTGCGTTGAATGCAAAAACGGCTTTTACTCAATTCAACTCGAGCCAGGCACCTACACCCTACAGGGAAGTGAAAAAACCATCAGAGTAAAAGCCGGCACCACAACAATTGCCCATGCCAAAATCAAGGCAAACAATTAAAAAACTCCCCTTCACTATTTACTAAGATGGGGTCATAGGGTAGCCAGGCAGCCCAGCAGGCTCCAGACCTGCCTTTTCTTTCTTTGAAAAAGAAAGAAAATGCAAGCTGCGAAAAGAAAGAAAAAAAGTCTCTCTTAGTAGCAAAATAGAGCAAGCTGCGAAAAGAAAAGGTTTCTTCCTTGAAAAAAGAAGGAAACTCTTTCAATGGCAATGCCCATACATCTGGAGCGCTGAGTTTTCCAGTGGAAAACAATGACGAAAAGTAGGTAAGAATTCGCGTTCTCATGCGAGTTGGGAGTTACCTGCTAGCCCGGGTTCGAATCCCGGTGACCCCATCGGATTTTCCTTTCAGAAAAAGACAGGGGCAAAACCGAAGATTTTAGCTGCTCTTTCGAGCCTTGCTCGGAATGGGGGACAAGTTGACCAAAGAAAACCAAAGTTCATTCTCAACGGCAGGTTGAAAAAAGAAAGAGAGCCCTTCACCAAAAAAAAACAAGCTTGCTGGCAATTGTGCCTGCCCAAAAGAAAAAAAAGCTTCATGCTCCTAATTACTTACAATGCAGGGGGGGTGGTGTAGTTTGGTTATCATTCCAGCTCGGGGAGCTGGCGACTCGAGTTCAAATCTCGGCCTCCCCGTCGGCTTTTTCTTTTAAAAAAAGAAAAAGCACGTTGCAAAAAGAAAAACGGGTTTCAGGAAAAAAGAAAGAGCTGTTTTGGGAACAATCCAGTTAAAAAATTTAGATTCTCCTCTTAGTCAAAAAGATGCCTTTCTTTCGCTTTTCTGTTCTGTTTCTCGTTTTTGCGCGTGACTTTTTTTCCCGCTCTCTCGCTGCAGCGTATTCCAAGGCTACTTCTTCCATTTCAGCTGCTAGCTCTCGCATTTCCGCTTCTCTGCTCCGGTCAGCATACCTTGCCCTTGCATCTATTCCCACTTTTACAAGCTCCCGAGCCAAATGGTATGCGTGACCGCTGCCAACCAGAACAGCTCTTGGCCGCTTGCCTTTCTCTTTTAACTTTTTTATTTTCCTAGCCATGCTGATATTTCCAAGAATAATAGAGGGATAAAAAGCCTTTCCTAAAAGTAAACGATGCTCTTTGATGAGTTGCCTTTTTCTCTCTTCATTTTTCTCGCCAGCTATCCTCTGCTTGTAACTCCCGTGCTCGAGCATAATCGGGAGATACGCCTTTCTCCTCAGTTGCCTGTCAATTGGAAGAATCTCGTGCCCACGCAGGTCCAAGAATCGGGTTAAAGAGATGAAAAAGAGAGTATTGCCAGGAAGAAGTTTTATCAAGTCCTTGCGGCCCCACTTTTTGTACTGCTCAATAAAATGCTCAACATTTGCTCTATTTCTCAATGGCATTTTCTTAGGGAGGGAAAAATTTTTTGGGATTCCATGGCGAAGAATCCTGCCACAAATCCTGAATTCCTCAAGCTCCCAGGGAGTCATTTCAACGGCGATAACATCTCCCTTTTTGGTTTCCTCCCGGACTGCCCTGTATATGCTCTCAAGGTTTGAGTAATCCCTGCCAACCGAGTCCTCTGTTAAAAAAGGTGTCAACGTCATGAGATAAGCCAATGACAACTGTTTTATCTTTCTTCCGGGCATCTGGCATAATAAACTAATCCAACCCAACCCTTAAAAACAATAATATTGCTCAATTATTACGTGTTTTGAATGGCCAGGGGAAAAGAGAAAGATGGGGAGCAGATGCTCGCTATCACTGCGAAAAAAGAAGAAAACTTTGTGGAATGGTATACTCAACTAATCCAAAAAGCTGAACTCGCTGATTACACGAGTGTTTCAGGCTGCATGGTTTTGAGACCGAATGCTTATTCTATCTGGGAAAAGATACAGGAAATATTTAACAAAAAAATAAAAGCACTGGGTCACAGGAACGTTTACTTTCCAATGTTTATCCCCGAGCACTTGTTTGAAAAAGAAAAAGAGCACGTTGAAGGATTTGAGCCGGAAGTGGCATGGGTTGAAAGGGCCGGAAACTCAAAGCTTGAGGAAAGACTCGCAGTCAGGCCAACAAGCGAAACAATCTTTTACGAAAGCTATGCTAAATGGATTCGCTCTCACCGGGACTTGCCTTTGCTCTTGAACCAGTGGGTTAACATTGTAAGGTGGGAGTTCAAGCACCCAAGGCCCTTCCTGAGAACACGCGAGTTCCTGTGGCAGGAGGGACACACAGCGCACTCAACAAAGGAGGAAGCTGAAGGAGAAGCGTTAACGATCCTGAAAGAGTACACTGACTTGATTGAAAACTACTTGGCGATTCCTGTCTTACAGGGAAAAAAGTCAGAATCCGAAAAATTCCCAGGAGCAGATTACACTCTCACAATGGAGGCATTGATGCCAACCGGGAAAGCCCTGCAAATGGGCACTTCTCACATGCTTGGCCAGAACTTTTCAAAGCCCTTTGGCATAAAGTTCTTGGCTGAAGATGGCAAGGAAAGGTTTGCTTGGCAGACCTCTTGGGGGGTTTCCACGCGCTTGATTGGCGCGATTGCAATGGTTCACGGAGACAACAGGGGCATGGTTGTCCCGCCACGCGTGGCAGAGCGAAAGCTTGTTATTATCCCAATTTACTTCAAGGGTGAAAAAAAAGAAGTGCTAAAAAAATGCCGTGAGCTAAGGAAGAAACTCTGCGGTTTTAATGCGTTCATTGATGAAGATCCAAACCACTCACCTGGCTTCAAGTTTCACCACTGGGAAATGCAGGGCATTCCGTTAAGAATAGAGGTTGGCCCCAGGGACATTGAAGAAGAGCAGTTCATTGCAGTCCGCAGGGACACTGGTGAAAAGATTGCAGTAAAAGAAAAAGACGCTGAAACAAGAGTTGAGAGAATTCTTGGAGAAATCCAAGAAAACCTGTTTGCAAGAGCGAAAAAGTTTTTGGAAGGAAACACCGTTGAAGTCAAAAACAGGGAGGAATTCTTAAAGGCAATAGAAAGTGGAAAAATGGCTCTTGGGTTCTTTTGCGAGAGGCCAGAGTGCGAGGAAAACATAAAGAATGAAACACAGGCGACAAACAGGCTGATTCCACTCGAACAAGAGGAATCAAGCGGGAGGTGCTTTTACTGCAATGCAAAGGCAAAAAGAAAGAGTTATTTTGCCCGCTCTTATTGATGATTACATTTATTAATGAATATATCTTAATTATTTAGATTCACATGAGAAGAATTCTTCCCCCCCTGTTCTTGTTACTCGTTTCTTTTCTGGTTTTTGCAGCGAACACCGCGCCCGAGATTCACTCTATTGCTGAAAAAAACGGGGTGTACGAAAAAGAGGAAGGAGCACTGTTTGAGTTCTCAGTTGATGCTTCAGATGCAGAATCCGACGCTATAACCTACAGTTGGAACTTTGGGGATGGCGGCGACTGGCTTGAAACAAGCGAGCCACGCGCAGCACACAATTATTATTTTGAAGCAGAGCCAGGCGAGACAAGACGGGAGTTCACTGTTACTGTTAGTGCAAGTGATGGCAAACTACAAAGCGCTCAGTCAATAAAGGTAACAGTGAAAAAGAGTTCCTGGAAAATAAGGCTCAAAGAACCTGCTCCAACCAAGAGGCTTGAAAAAAACAAGCCCTTTGAACTCCAGGTTGAGGTTTTGTCCCGCACAAACAGACCTCAAAGCACTGGCTCAATCAGGCTGACGGCAACGCTTGCAGGAAAAGAGCTGAAGATGAGTAAGGAAAGCAAGTATTTTACTGCAAATGTTTCACCAGACTACTCTTTTAACAACACTGAAATACTTGAGGTCAAGGCGAGAAGTGGTTCAAGGAGAAGCGATACAAAAATTCCACTCTACTTTTCCCCAGCCCAGATAGCAGTCAAAGGAAACCCCCTGGAAGAAAAAGACTTGTTTGTGGGTATTCCGATTGGCAGAATCAATGCCGGGCTGGCATTTGGGGATGGGGATGTGCCAATGGATGGCAATTTTTGGGCAGAGGTTTACTCTGGAAAAAGGAGAATAGCAAGGGCAAAAATGACAAGAAAACTAGACTTTTACACAACGGATATAAACAGGGCCTTGGAACTAGAACAATTCTTTAACAAAAACAGGCTTGTTATAAAAGGAGATGATGGCCATGGGAATCCAGTGGCTGAAAACTCGTTTGACATCAACTTCAGGTGCAACAACCCAAAGTTTAACATTGAAATAGTTAATCCGGCTAAAAGCGAGCTGGGTTCTTTTGGAGCAGGTCAGGAGGTGAGTATAACCGCAAAAGTTGTTTCCAGCGAGGAAAAAGCAGAAAACCCAGAGTTGAGTGTTTTTGTTCCAAGGGGCAGCGTTACAAAGCTGGCAAAAACAGGGCAGGAATTTACTGGAAAAGTGCAATTGCCGCAAACGCAAGAGAAGTCAATAGCAATTGCGGTGTATGGAAAGGCAGAGGTTGCCGGGGAAACTGTCTCAGCTGTTAAAACACTTAACCTTGAATTATCCAAAAAGTTTGAAGTTTCATTTGTTTATCCTTCCCAGGGAAACACAGTCTTGCAGGAAAATGGAAAAACCATTATTGTTTCAATCAGGACCCCAAGCGGCAATGTCTTTTATGGCAAATCGGTCAAAGGAGTTCTCTATGTTGATGGAATTAACCAGGTTCTCCAGTTCAGAAAAGACCCCGGGACAGGCAATTATTCTGCCTCGTTAGACAAGCCCTTGATTGGCAGGCACACCCTGAAACTTGTTATTCCAGAGAGAGACGGCATGAGTGGGCTTGCAGAGATACAGACAAACATTGTGCAGGGCTTTGACTTCCTGGGCATTCTCCTCATTGTGCTGCTTGTAACAGGCTTGGGTTATAGCCTCTGGTTTGTGGCAAGAAAACTGAAAACCCCTGGTTTGGACCTCAAGCACCAGATTGAAAAAACCAGTATAGCCAAACCAGTTGGTGACTATCTGAAGAAAGAAATGAAAAAACTTGAATTAGAGTTTTACAAGAGAAAAATATCAGAGGAGGAATTCCGAGAGAGAATGCTTGAACTCAAAAGGGTGTCAAGGCAAACCAGCATGGCGGCAAAGCCAAGACCGGTGACAGCAATGTCAGAGCTTAAGATTCCGCCAAAGAAACCAATTCCTCCAGCCAAACCTGAGGAAAAAATCAGGCCATCGACGTTCGAAAAAGCGCCACAAACACATGAGAAAAGACCCCTTGAAAGCCTAAGAGAGAGACCAAGCCAGCCTGCAGAAATCGCCCCAAGAACACCAACAGTGGTTAGGAAACCAAGCGAGAGGGAAGAAGAGCACCTCAGAAGCGTAATAGAAAAAAGGCTTTCCTCCGAGGAAGGAATACAGCCACTCGTGGTTGGCAGAGAAAAGACACAGCCCAGGCCCAGACAGCATTTAGAGCCCCTTCCATCCAAGCCATCGAGAACCGTTTTTGAAAAACCGAAGGAAACAATTTCAAAAGCAAAAATTGGCGAGGTTAGAAAAAAACTTGCTTACATGGCGGAGAAAGGGAAGCTGGACAAATCAAAGCTTTCACTAGAAGAAGAAGATGCAGTGAAAAAGCTTGTTTTGGCACTTGAGGGAAGAGCCTCGGCTTTTACCAGGGAAGAAATATTTAACTCAATCCTCAAAGAAGGTTTTTCGCCAAGGGTTGCAAGGGAAACAGTGAAGAGGCTGTTTGGCTAGCTATAAACGCATAGAGGGGGTTCGCAGAACTCTTTTCGGAGTTCTTCTACTTCAATGCCTTTGCCCTGCCATAACCCCACAAAGCAAAAACCAGTTTTTTCATAAAGTTTTTTTGCTGTCCTATTCTCGGCATTTACAAAAACGGAAACATATTCAAACCCCATTTCTTTAAGCAAGCAAAGCAATAACTCGAGTGCTTTTCCGCCAAGACCAGCACCCCTAAGATTCTTGGCTATTACCAGGCAGTTAATCCTGGCTCTGCTCTCAATAGCTTCAACTTCAGTAAAGCCGACAAGGTTGCCTTTCTCAACAAGCCTTAAAAGCATGAAAGAAGGAGATGTAAGCTTTTCCCTTAAAGGCAACAGTGAAAAACCAAGAGCTTCCCTGTTTTGCTCGAGCAACCTCGTGATTTCAAACAGGTTCTTTTTTTTCACTGGAAGGAGCTTCAAGGCAGTCCACCCAAAAAAGACTCTATTTCAGAAGAGCCAAGTGCACAGCCCCCATACCTTAAAGAGTAAAGAACCGCTTCCAGTGCCTTCTTTCCCGAGCCAATTTCGCCCTTAAGAAAACCCTTCTCGAAGGCAAGGGCTGCAATCTCGCTACTCCTAACAAACCTCAACGAGCCAAAACGCTTTGAGATGCTGTCAGAGAGCCTTTTGTCCCTTAGGATTTTTGAGTGCTGTCTCCTCGAAATAAGGCGCTTGAGCTTTTCTGGTTCTTCCACCAGCATGCGCGTGGTGCGCTCGTCTATTGCAACAAGGTGTGCCCCGAGCTTCTCAGCGAGAACCAGGGCCTCCACCTCTCCAAGGTGAACAAGTGTCAGTGGCCCTCTTGGGCCCTGAAAGGACGAATTGGCTTGGCTCATGAGCTCAGCAACAGATGAATTTGAATCAGGGTCCAATTTCACTATTTCGAGCCAGCCCTCTTCCACACCATGCCTTATCCGAACAGCATTGAGTTCAAACCTCTTTACTCTAAGCGGTGTTATTATTGACTCGGCTTCAACGCCACTGGAAATAACCCCTCTTAAACCCATCTCTGAAAACATGCGTCCAACCGCGTTAAAAAGACAGGAAGAGGAAAGCGATATAAGAGTGCTTGAGTCAAAGACAACGCATTTCATTTCATTCACCCAGTACTGCCTTGAATTCAGCAAGCCTCTCAGCAATGCCTTTTGTTGGCTTTTCCTTTTCATGGAGCTTGGTTGCTCCAATGAACTCTTGTAGCCTCTTCTTGTCAGCGTTTGTGAGGGCAGCAGCACTGCTTAAGGAAAGACCATAAAAATAGGCATCGGATGCATACTTAACGCGGGCTTTTTCCATTAATCCCTGAACAAACCTGCTGAAAAAAGAGTCAATTCTTTTAAGGTGCTTTGAAAAGGATTCAATTGAGGAATCAAACTTTTTCACGTCATTTGCTTCAAGTGCCCGCAGTGCAGCAGTTATTGCGTTTATCAGCGACTGCCTGTTCCCCTTCCATTTCTCATGCTTTACAATGTGTTCCTTTGTGAGTAGCTTGTGCAGGGCGTATGAGACAACCGACACCTGGGCCAGCTCTTTGTTGTTTTCCATTGCAGCAATTCTTATCAGATCATTAGCGTGTTTTCTCAACCGCATTTCACTGCCTTTCTTGAAGAACTGGAGTGATTTCTGGAGCTGCTTGTGCAACTCGTAACAATTCTTGTCCAATAAAGTCACCAAAAACTTTTTTTCGCCGCTTACAGCGAACTACGCCTTTTCCAAAAGACTCCTTTATTTTAAGTATTTCAGTGCATTCCTGAAAATCCCTGGCGTGTAACCAGGGTTATAGTTGAAATAAAGCACTTTTCCAAGCAAGAAACTATTCTCAGCAATTCCCGTGTAATACTTCGTTGACTGCGCATCTTGTACCCTAGCAATTTCATGACCAGTAACCGCAACCGGGAGCACTTCAAGGTAGAGATAGGGCTGGTCTGGCGCGGCAGGAACCTTTTCAATGCCCCGCATGATTGGACTCTTAAAGTCCGCCCTTTCAAGTTCTGCGGTGACATTAACCGACACAGTGCAGCTTGGGTAGTTGTCCCTTGTTGTTATGCACTCGACTGGCACGACATCAGAGCCAAAGTTTGCCATCCAGCCAACTATTTCTGGGGCTTCCGGGTTATAGATGCCGGAGTTTTTTACCACAATAAGCTTTCCGCCCTTTGCAACATAGCTATTCAAGGCCTCTCCCACTGTGCTTGGAAGGATTTTCTGAGGCGAGTTTGTCTGGTCCAGCATCACTATATGGTACTGTGCAAGTTTTTTCCCGGGGCTGACTTTGAGTGCCCCTGGGTCTTCAATAATCCTGTACTGGACAATTTCCTTGGAGTTGTCAAGCACAGCACGCGTTTCAAGGCCTGGCATCCCAATCACAAGCAATTGCGCTGGCTTTGTGGAGGAAACAATCGGAATATCAAAAACGCCGGTGAAGTAAACAACAGCCAGCACCAGCACAACCAACACAGCCAGTGCCAAACCCCAGAGTTTTTTGTCCTTGAAGTCAACCAATAAAAACCACCAGATAAAATAGGAATAGAGAGAATTTAATTGTTTCTGTCAAAAAGGCGGTGTGGAAATCCTTTGAATTGAATTTTAAAATACATTCAAT
>CAZGDN010000018.1:0-3059 GCA_964525235.1 uncultured archaeon
TTTTTTACATTGCCCGCAGTCTCTTAATGCGCTCCTCGATTGGCGGGTGTGTGCTGAACAGGTTATTCAAGAAGCTCTTGTGCTCACGCAATGGATTGATTATGTACAGGTGTGCTGTTGCCTTGTTTGCTACTTTTAATGGTGCTTTGTCTGCTTTGAGTTTTTCCAGTGCAGAGGCAAGCCCCTCCGGGTAGCGCGTGAGGAGTGCACCGTTTGCGTCCGCGAGGTACTCGCGTTTCCGTGAGAGTGCAAGCTTCATTAGCAATGCAGCGATTGGAGCGAGTATTGCAAGCACAATTGCAATGACCAAAATCAAGCCATTTCCCCTCTCCCTGTTTCTTCCACCGCCCCACACAAAGGTTCGGAGCATGAAATCGCTGAGCAATGCAACCATGCCAACCATGACAGTCACAAGCATCATAAACCTGATATCATAGTTTTTTATGTGAGAGGTTTCGTGCGCCAGGACTCCTTCAAGCTCTGCCCTGTTAAGCTTTTTCATTAACCCAGTTGTAACACAAATAACCGCGTGCTCTGGGTCTCTGCCTGTAGCAAAAGCGTTTGGGGCAGGGTCATCAATTACATAAATTTTTGGCTTTGGGATTCCTGCAGCAATCGCCAGCCCTTCAACAGTGTTGTCCAAGTAAGCGTACTCTTCGTGTGTTGCGGGTCTCGCCCTGCTTATCGCCAGCACAACCCTGTCAGAGTCATAGTATGCCCCAAAAGCCATTATTATTGCAAGAAAGAATGCGATGACAGTTCCCCAGTAACCAATGCCCCAGACAAGGCCAAAAACCCAGCCAAGACCCATTATGAAAAGAATAAAAAAGAAGAACAAGAGCCATGATTCCCTCTTGTTCTTTGCAATCTCATCCCACATGGTTTCACTCAAACTTTACTTTTGGAACAGCTCTCTCTTTTTCCTCGATTTCAAAGTATTCCTTTGTTGCCTTAAAGCCAAAGATTCCAGCAATTATGTTTGTTGGAAAGCTTTGCAGTGCAATGTTGTACTGCATTATTGAGTCGTTGTATGCCTGTCTTGCGTATGCAATCTTTGACTCTATGCCGTCAAGCTCTTCCTGGAGCATTTTGAAGTTCTCGCTTGCTTTCAGCTGCGGGTAGTTCTCTGCAACAGCAAACAGCGACTTCAAGGCGCCAGTTAACATGTTTGTTGCCTTGGCTTTTTCTGCAACACTGCCAGCTTTCAGGAAAGCAGTCCTTGCCTTTGTAACCATTTCAAAAGTCGATTTCTCGTGCTTTGCGTATCCCTTGACTGTTTCAACAAGGTTTGGCACCAAGTCAGCTCTTTTCTTTAACTGCACGTCAATCTGGTGCCATGCGTTGTCAACACGGTTCTTTTTCTGGACAAGCGAGTTGTACATCAAACCGACCACTATGGCAATCAAAACCAGCAAGCCCAGTATTCCAATGGTTAATATATCCACTTCACCACCTCTCAGAGTGCATAAATTTAATGCATACTTGTTTTAATTGTTTTTCTCTCTTCAGCTTCAATCTTCTCAAAGAGTATTCCTGCCTTTTTGGTTTGAGTTCCGGCTTTCAACAGGTTGAACTCGCACTCGCCCAAGCCCTGCTTCCAGCAGCCGAGTTGTTCGAGCATTTTTTCCGATGAGGCGGGCATAAACGGCCATAAAAGGGTTGCAATCACTCTCAACGAGTCAGCCAGAGAGTAAAGGGTTCCATCGAGTTCCTTTCCCTGTTTTTTCCAGGGTTCTCTTTCGTTCACGAAAGCATTGCATGCTTTCACGAAGCCCATTATTTCTGAGAGCGCCAAGTGGAACTCGAAGGCGCGCATGTGTTTTTTTATTTTTTTAAGGTTTAGCTTTTCAGTCAATGCGGGCTCGGTTCTCGCACTTGGAATTTTTCCCCCATTGAATCTTTCAAGCATTGAAAGAGTCCTGTTCACAAGGTTACCGAGCTCGTTGGCGAGCTCGTCATTGTTTCTCTTCTTCAATGCCTGTTCTGAGAAAAAACCGTCTTCGCCAAACGGAATCTCCCTCATTAGAAAATAGCGCACGCTGTCCACGTTGTATTTTTCTGCTAGTTTTAACGGATTTATTACTGTGCCCTTGCTCTTGCTCATTTTTTCCCCGCTGGCTGTATTGATAAAGCCGTGGACCAGGACTGTTTTTGGAAGGGGGATTCCCGCGCTTAAAAGGATACTCCACCAGATAACCGTGTGGTGCCACAAAATATCCTTTCCAATCAAGTGAACATCCGCAGGCCAGTATTTTTCGAATTTTTCATTAGGGTAATCAACACCGCTTATGTAATTGAGAAGAGCATCCATCCACACGTATTGAACATGGTGCTTGTTTATTGGCACTGGGACACCCCAGTCAAAGCTTGATCGTGACACGCTTAAATCCCTCAACTCGCTTTCAAGCCTGTTTTTTATCTCTTCCTTTTTGCCCTTTGGCCAGATTGAAAGCTGGTTTTCCTTTATGTACTCCAGTATTTTTTCCTTGTACTTGCTCATCTTGAAAAAGTATGACTCCTCGCTTAAAATCTCGCAGGGTTTTCCGTGTACCGGGCACTTTCCGTTGTCAAGGTCTTTTTCAAGATAGAACGTTTCGCACTCAGTGCAATAATAGCCAGAGTATTTTCCGAGGTAAATCTCGCCCCGGTCAAAGATTTTTTTGAAAATCTCCTGTGCCACCTTTACGTGCCCTGGTTCGGTTGTGCGAATAAAGCGGTCATTGCTGATATTCCATTTTTTGCACAACTCTTTGAACTTTTCAGCCTTTTTGTCAACGAACTCCTGTGGCTTCAAACCATTGCGCTTAGCGGCCTTCAGGATTTTCTGGCCGTGTTCGTCTGTTCCGGTCAGGAAAAAGACATCGTCTCCCAATAGCCTGTGCCACCTTGCTAGCACGTCAGCGCACAATTTTTCGTACGCGTGCCCAAGATGGGGCTCAGAGCTTGGATAATCTATTGCTGTTGTAATATAAAAAGTTTTCCTCAAGCTCACCACCCCTCTCGCCGAATACTAATTCGTTCCTCAAAAGGTTTAAAGAGGTTTTTTTAAATTAGTATTC
>CAZGDN010000018.1:3159-5987 GCA_964525235.1 uncultured archaeon
CGAATACTAATTCGTTCCTCAAAAGGTTTAAAGAGGTTTTTTTAAATTAGTATTCGAATAATTCTTTCAATTCTTGCAGTTTCTTTTTCCCACTATGAACAAAACACCTGCTGCAATTAGTATTGTCAGTGCTGGGCTTGTTTCTGGTGACTTGATTTTTTTGACTGGTTTTGGGACAAAGAAGTAAAGTGTTGTAAGGCAATTGTTGCAGTTTGGCTCGTTTATCTCCGCCTTTGCTAGGTAAACTCCGCCTTTTAAGGCTGGTCCGATTTTCCTGAATGCGTCCAGGTTGCAGGTGTACGGCTCGTTTTCTGCAAGCGGTATTATTTTGTTTTTTTCTTTTGCTTCGAACAGGGATAGTTTCACCGGAATGTCGTGGGTGCATTCCACTTTCAGCTGTGCTTTTTCTCCGGCGTAGGTTTTTGCCACTATAAGTCTGCTGATTCCGATTTGTGTTTTTGGTCTTATCTCGACGCTTGCATGGCTTGTTTTTCCGCTTGGATCCTTGACTGTTAATATAACTGTTATTGGTGTGTCATTTTGGAAGACAACCGAGAACTTTTTCTTTCCTTGTATTGCTGGTCTTGGTTTGTCGGAAAAGGTCCATTGGTAGGAGAGAATGTCGTTGTCTGGGTCGTGGCTTTGGCTTGCGTCAAAGTCTACTGTTAGTGGTGCAAAGCCGCTTGTTGGGATTGTGGAGAGTATGGCTACCGGTGGTCTGTTAACTGGCGGCAACACTTTTATTGGAGCAGTGTCAGAGCTTTTCAAGCCATTGTTGTCTACCACGGTTAGTTTTACTGTGTAATTGCCCTGGGTCCAGTAAGTGTATTTTATCAGGTCGAATTTTTTTCCGTAGTTGCTTGTTATTGCGAAGAATGCGAGTGCTATTGCGGGGTCGATGCCTTTTTGCTTGCCGAGGTCAAAGATGTCCTGGTAAAATGGCGCAGCTGGCGAGTTCTGTTCGTCAAGTATACTTTTTATTTTATCTGGTGTAATGCACACCCCTGAAAGCCTGAGGTTTACGTTGTTGGCCACCTTGCAACTGTGAGAGCATTCTGTTGGTGGAATGTAGTAGGGTTTTTGGATGCATTCTTCGCGGTAGTGTGTTACAAGTTCTCTTATTGTTTTGATTTTGTTTTCTGTTGTGTTTCCTCCAATGTATGGGTCGAGTTTTTGGTTGACTAGTTCTTCGACTGTTTTAATTCCTTCTCCTTTGAACTTTTCAATGTTGTTGAACCATTCTGTAATGGAGTCTTTTATGTTGTTGTATTTGCAGTAGAGTGTTCCGTTTGCGTTTATGTCTTTTCCGGTGCTGCATGTGAAGCCTCTTGCTGGGTCGGAAAATGGAATGCCCCCAATGTTTTTTGCTTCTTCGCTTAACTGGCTGCTTCCAGCCAAGTCAACCTTTCCATCGTTGTCGAAGTCCCATTCCCAGTAAGCAATCCAACCGTCTTCGTCCTTGCTCCCGCTTGCATCGAACTCCACAGTCAGTGGAGCAGGTCCATTATCGTTGTCCAAGAACAGGTCAATCTTTGGAGCCTTGTTCAAGAATTGTTGGAGCTTTCCTCCGCCGAGTTCATAGCATTCAGCACCCCAGCCACCATTTACCCAGATGTGATAGAACGGGCCAATCCCCATGTTTTCCACGACTGGTGCGGCAGAGTAGTCAAACTTGTTAAAGGGCGTGTTACCCGGGTCAATTGGCTTTCCGTGCTTGTCAAGCCTGTACTGTATAATATGGTCTGAGGTCATGTCCGAAATGAACAGCGAGCCATTGGCGTAAGTCATTCCATCTTGGTGCGAGCCCTGCAGATCTGGATAAGTGAATATATACTTCCACTTCTTTTGGCCATTCTTTACTCTGTAAATTGCCCTTCCAGCAGTGCCACACCACCAGTCGCCAGTGTCATAGTTCCTTGTAAAAGTCTGAGTGCCACCTGGCGGTGGGTCAACCCCAAGGTTTCCAAGGTCGTGCCACTGAAAATCCCAGTGCCTTATCCCATTATACGCGCCATGGTAAATGCCTGTCTTGTCAATGACGTACGCGGATGTGGTGTTGCCTGGCGCGCTTCCCTTGCTCACAAGCGTGAACTCTCTTGGGGCAACTGGGCCAGTGTGCTCTGGGTCCTGCGGATGCAGGGTTGGGTCGCCGTTTGCTTTCACCTCAAAAAGGTAACCTGTGCTGCCATCTGAGAAAGCAAGGTATTCCTTTCCGGCTCCCCTACCAACAGCGTTCGTTTCATCAATGAAGCCTCCTGGCCCATAACAGCCGCTGGCACCCCCTGGTCTGTAATAGCCAAATACATAGTAGTCTTTTGCTTGTGGTAGTGCTGCGGGAATGCCTGAAGTGGTTAGGGCTAGGAAAAGTGCAACTAGAAAAATTTTTGAATTCAATGCCATCCCTCTGTGTCAAAGTTGAGTGCAACTCCTTAAAAAATTATTCTTGTTTGCTTATGATATGTATTTGAGTTGGAAGAGAAAGCGGGCGCTTTTAGTTTTTGGCGTGTTAATGCTTGTTGCTGTTGTTTTTTTCACGCTTTGGTTTTTGCAGCCCCCGCGGGTTGTTTCGGGGGGAGAGTTCAGGGTAATTGGGACACCCACTCCAACGCCTTCGCTGACTCCAACACCGGAAAGAACACCGCGGGAAACACCAGTGATTTCAACACCCTCTCCGATTCCAACCCAAACCCCGACCCCTGTGGATATTGGGGGCAATCTGGCGTGGTTGTGCAGGAAGTCTCTGGATTCAAGCTTGTGTGTTTCGAGGGTTGCGCTTGCCTTGGAGAAGCCTGAGTTGTGTGAGCAGACAAGCCTTAAAGAGGAGTGCT
>CAZGDN010000018.1:6087-22464 GCA_964525235.1 uncultured archaeon
CTTGCCTTGGAGAAGCCTGAGTTGTGTGAGCAGACAAGCCTTAAAGAGGAGTGCTATTATCTGCTTGCAACAGGCTCAGGGGATAGCAGTCTTTGCAGGAAAAGCAATGACCCGGTTACCTGTAGTGCGGTTGTGGGTGGAAATCCTGGCTTGTGTGAGGATAAGAACGATAGGGAGCTTCGTGGGCTGTGTTATCATAGTGTTGCGGTTGCCTCCAGGGATGCTTCTTTGTGTGAGAAGGCAGACCTTGTGGCAACCTGTTATCAGGAGGTTGCCATTGCGAGTGGTAACGTGCAATTGTGTGGGAAGGGAACAGACAGGGCTGAGTGTGAGGCTGTTATAAGAAAGGATGCTTCTTTGTGTGAGTCAGCTTATGCTCCACAGGCCTGTTATGGCAGGCTTGCTTTGTTGTTGGGTGATGTGTCGCTTGTTGAAAAAGCCGGGGTTGATGTTGATTATTACTACCAAATCGCCCTTGACACTAACAATATGGCCCTGTGTGAAAAGGCAATGGATCCCTTTAAGTGCAGGGCTGTGATTGAAAGAAATGAGTCCTTGTGTCGTGATGCAAGCAATCGTAAGGCCTGTTATGGGGATTTAGCGGTTGCCCTGGCAAAAGACGAAGCAGCAAAACGACAAAAGTGAAAGTGCTCTTGCCGGACCCAACTGGTTCTGCTTGTTCGAAACTTCGCATAAAGAAACTAATTGCATTCTTATGTAGCATCTTGTTAGTTTTCCAAACCCATTAGGAATAAAACAAATTTACTATTCTATTGTAGTGAAAGTTTTTTTGACTCTCAGCACTCTTTTTGACTTTCAACGCACGCATTACTGTGGCAGTTTAGGGGAAGCGAGCTCTTGGGATTTTTTTAAGCCCCGGGCGGCTTTTTTTATATGGGTGAATGGATGGCTGAGGGTTTAAAGCTTGAATCAGTTGATGAAAGTCCTTTGGTGGAAAAATTCCACCAGTTCTTTGAGTCTGTTTACAGGAAGGAAATAGAACAGCTCGTGGGAAAGTACCCTGAAGAGCGCTCGCTTGTTGTTGAATTCAGCGCACTTGAAAAGTTTGACTTCAAGCTCGCAGACGATTTAATCGAACACCCTGATTTCCTCTTGGAGGCAGCTGAGGCAGCGGTGAGGCAAATGGAAGTGCCCTCGCTTGACATTGAAGAATTCGCACCTCACGTCCGCTTTTCCGGATTGCCAGATGACAAGAGGGTTTTGCCAAGAGAGCTTGGCTCCAGGCACATTGGAAAGCTTGTCGGGGTTGACGGAGTAATAAAACAGATAACTGATGTGCTACCAAAGCTGAAGCTTGCCACCTGGAAGTGCAACCGTTGTGGAAACGTGTACAGGGTTCCGCAAAAGGGTTCACAGGTCTCGCAGCCTGCAATGTGTGAGTGCAGGCACCGTGACTTCAAGCTTGTCTCAGAGGACTCTGATTTTATTGACTACCAGAAAATTCAGATCCAGGAACCCCTTGAGTTGCTCAAGGGAAACGAGCAGCCAACGAGTCTTGACATCTATGTTTCCGATGACCTTGTTAACAAGGCGGCGCCTGGGGACAGGATTCAAATAATTGGAGTTCTCAGAATCTTTCCCTCCAAAACCAACAAGCTGGTTTTCGGGAGGTTCATTGAAGCAGTCAACGTAGAGCAGACAATGCAGGAGTTCGAGGAAATAGTGGTGAGCGAGGAAGAAGAAGCTGAAATAAAAGAGCTTGCGAGCCAGCCAGACATCTACGAAAAGCTCACCAACAGCATTGCGCCCAGCATCTATGGTCACGAGGCAGTCAAGGAAGCAATTACCCTGCAGTTGTTTGGAGGAGTGCAAAAAATTCTCCCAAACGACCAAAAAATCCGCGGCAACATTCACTTGCTATTGGTTGGAGACCCAGGTGTTGCAAAGTCCCAAATGCTCATGGCAGCAAACAACATTGCCCCCAAGAGCGTTTACGTGGGTGGAAAGACAACAAGTGCTGTGGGGCTATGTGTTGCCCCGGATTCTCTTATTTTGAACAATAATGGTTTTAGGGAAATTGGGGAATTTGTTGATGAAAGATTCGATTTTGCAAGAGCTATAGAAGAGGCACCAGGTGTTTTTTCCAATAACGCTGAGGGTTCGATGCCTGCTCTTGATTCCAATTTAAAACTTAGAACAAGGAATTTTTCAAAGGTTTGGAAGATTCGTGCTCCCCAAAAAATGATTCGCGTTACAACGCAGAGTGGCAAGTCGATTGATTTAACGCCGAACACAAGGCTTTTCAGGCTCAAGGGCAGCGAGTTCGAATGGGTAAAATCCCTCGAGCTTGAAGTTGGTGATTTCGTTGCAACAAGCAGGGTTTTGCCCAATGGAAGCAATCCTTTAAGGGCAAGTGTCAGGGTATTGGAAAAAGACAGGAATGTTCGGATTAAAAACAATGTTTCAAGGGTTTTCAGGAAAATAACAGACAAGTTGCTTGCAAGCAAATTCAGTGAGTTGCAGGAGATAGCAAAAGAGGTTGGAGTTTCACGTGAAAGGATTTACTCATGGCGCTCTAAAAAGTGGTATCATGGAATGCCCCTCTGGCTGTTTTTGGAGCTTGGGCGAAAAGCTGGTTTCAGTGAAAAAGAGCTTTCAAAACATGTTAAAGAGGTTTTTTCGCGTTATGGCAAAAATATCAAGGTTCCACAGTACTTGAACGATGAAAGACTGGCTTACCTTGCAGGTTTGCTAATGGGTGATGGAAGCATCTGGCTTGGAAATGGCAATGCAGGAATTCGCTTTTACAACAGCTCAGGGCAGCTGTTAAAAAAGTTTGATTCTATCTCAAGGAAACTTTTCGGGATTGAACCTGAAAAAATTTGCGAGAATGGGAAGGTTCCAGGGCGAAGAATCAACTCCTTGCCTGTTTTTCGCTTGCTCGCAGAATTTGGCTTGAGCCAAGACAAGAAAAAGAACAGAATTTCACACTTTGTTTCAGAGTCCAGCAATAGATTCCTCGCCAGCTTCTTGCGTGGCTTGTATGACACTGACGGCTATGTAAGCCAGTCTGAAAATGCATCTGTGCATGTCGGCTTTTCCACAATCAGCAAGGAACTCGCGAGAACCCTGCAGTTGTCATTGCTCAAGTTTGGAGTCCAAAGCAAGCTGAGAGAAAGGAAGCGCGAGGGCAAGGTTTCCCGAGGCATAATTACAGTCAGAAGCAATTATGAGCAGTACTACATTGAAATCAGGGGAAAGAAAAACCTCCTTGCCTTTAAAAAATTCATAAATTTTAACATGAACAAAAAAAGAAAAGCCTTGAAGGAAATCATTTCCAGAACTGGAAAAGAGGACACTAACATAGATATTGTTCCGGAAATTTCGCACTTGTTGAAAGAAGCTGGTGCTGAATGGGCTTATTCCACTGGAAAAACAAGACCTTCAAGAAGAAAACTCAGAGAAGTGCTAAAAGGAAGTAACCCGTTCCTGCAAAAGCTCGCAGATTCAGATGTGTTATGGGAAAAAGTTACCCTGATAGAAGAATTTGTGCCAAAATACGATTTTGTGTTTGATTTAACTGTTGAAAATGCACACAATTTCTTGGCAAACGGCTTCTTTGTTCATAACACTGCAACAGCAGTCAAGGACGAGTTTGGAGAGGGCGGCTGGACACTTAAAGCCGGTGCCTTGGTGCTTGCAAGCGGCGGCATTGTAATGTGCGACGAGCTTGACAAAATGGATGCAGAGGAGCGCGTTGCATTGCACGAGGCAATGGAGCAAGGCACGATAAGCGTTGCAAAGGCCGGAATTGTCACGAGGTTCAGGACTGATACGAGCATTCTTGCAGCAGCAAACCCAAAATTCTCGCGCTTTGATCCCTTCCAGCCCTTTATAGAGCAGATAAACCTGCCTCCAACCCTTATCTCGCGCTTTGACCTCTTTTTCATGATCCGAGACATACTTGACAGAACCCGCGACTCCGAGATCGCAGCCCACATTCTTAAAACACACCAGGCCGGAGCCAAGCTCTTTCAGGCAAAGAGGCATGGAAAGAAACTCAAAAAGGCGGAAATGAAAGAAGTGGAAAAAATTGTAATGCCGGTCATTCCAAAGGATCTCTTAAAAAAATACATTTCGTACGCGAGGCAAAACATTTTTCCAACGCTTTCAAAAGAAGCCATTCAGGCAATAAGTGATTTCTATGTTGGCTTGAGGGAGCGCGGCAGGGAAGAGGGAAGCTTTTCCGCCACCCACAGGCAGCTCGAAGGTCTAATTCGTCTCTCGGAGGCGTCTGCAAGGATAAGGCTGAGTGACATGGTTGAAAAAAGCGATGCAGAGCGAGCCATCCGCTTGCTGAAATCCTCCTTGCGTGACGTTGTAACAGACCCGGAAACAGGGAAGATTGACATTGACATAATCACAAGCGGTCAAACACACTCGCAGGTTGAAACAATGCGCAAGATTCTTGGCATTATAAGAGAAAAAGACAAGGAAACCGACATTGTTCCAGTCAAGGAAGTGCTCGACGAAGCAGAGTCCATTGGCGTTGACCGCCAGAAAGCTGATGACATAATTAAAAAGCTTGAGAGAAAGGGTGAACTTTACAGGCCAAGGCATGGTTTCATCAAGCCAACTGAAAGCAAGTGACACAACAACAGCCAAGACTTATTGCTGGTTCATTAAAACGGGCTACTGGTGCGCAAGGTTTATTTTCACTTGGCTGGCGTCAGAGTAAAACTTTTTGTCAACCAGTTCTTGGGCGAGTTCTGACTCCCACTGGCTTTCAGTGGCCGGTGCAAGCTCTTTCCCGCCATACAAAACAGTTATCTCTTGCGGGCTTATCCCAATTTTTGGCTCTTTTATGTCGAGAATGTAGGAAAATTCTTTTTGTTCACTGAAGCGAAAAAGCAACTCGTTTTTCAGCACTGCAATCTTTCCAGTTGAGGAAACAATGCCTGGCACGAGCGCCATGCTGGTCACAACTATTGCCATTACAATCGTTGTAACAATAATCATCTCAAAAGAAGTTTGACCTTTTTCGAGCCCCTCAGGCATTTTTTTCGCACTTCCACAGCGGAGGTCCCTATCCGAGGAGATCCTGCACATATGTTGTATCACCAATCTTGTAAATGCGCACTCTGGCTTTTGGAACCAAGCTGCCTTCCTTGAGTGTGAAATTGTTGCAGTTCAAGGTTGTGTCATCCAGCACCTTTATTGCTCCCTCACACTCGTGCTTTCCTCCGCCCAAATCAGTGCAGGAATTGAATTCTTCCGCCAGGTTAACTCCAACAGTTGCTTTGTACTTTATTTCCTTGTCTGCTTCATCACACCAGACACTTGTTCCATCTCCCAGAAAGAGCCAGATGCTCTTTGAGCTCTCGCCACCAAGAGCTGTTACTTCATTGACTGCATTCGCGAGTTTCATGGCATTCATTTTTGCCTGGCCAATCCTGTTCACTGCAATGATTGACTCGGATGCATCCTGGACGTTCGGCTGAATCACTATTTGCAGGTAAAAAAGCATAATCATGAAAATGAAGAGGAACTCCACAGATGTCTGTCCTGAAGAATTCAAGCCAAGCCAACAACGTGCCATAACAAATCCCCAACGATGTTCAGCAAGATATATCCTGCCAGTATTGCCGGAACCATTGGCGCTGACTCCTTGACTGTAATGTGGTCATCGAGTTTTCCATCTTTCACCAGTGTTTTCAGTTCCTCTATTTCCTTCGCTGTAACCCCGCGGGCTCTTGCATAGTCTGCAATCACCCGCTGGCTTTGCGCCTTTGCTCCAGCTATCTTATAATGTTTGAGGTAGTTAATAAAACTTTTCATGCCCTTCCAGTAAACCCTTTCAATCCTTCCGTTCAACTCAACGATTCTCTCCGCTGGAATCATTCCCTCTTCCAGCTCGCTTATCCTAATGCTCTTTTTGAGGAACATTCTGCACGAAAGCATTAAGCTGGCAACAAAGTATGCAACTGGCAGGGCGAGGAGTGGCACAACTGCAAAACTGAAACTTGACGTGCTAAAAAAAACAATCAGCACAGATAAAGCAATCACGACCACCAGGTCTCTCACCAGGAACAGGAATGCCTTTTTTTCCTTTACTGCGCGCTTTAGTGCGATAAAGAGGGCGACTGGGAACATTGATATTACACTGAACACGAAGAGTGCAACTGGAAACAATGGAAGGCTAATTGGTTCAAAGAGCGCAACTGATAGGCCCAGCTTTCCTGCAATAAATGGGTTCAATGGATTCAATGCTGCCAGGGCAGTGAAGAGCTTCACGTCACCCCCTGCCCAGCCCCCTGTTCTATAAAGTGCGAGTGAGAATCCAAAGGTGTAAACCGCAGCTGCCATTGAAAAAGCCGCAAAGCTCCAGTTCCCTGTTGCAAGCGAGTGCAGTGAGTTAATGCCAATCCCAAGGGCAATAAGCGGCAATGTTAGCTTGTTTGGAACAATTCTTTCCCTGGTGTCAGTGATGGTTGCTATTATGAGCGCGCTTATTGAAATAGAGAACAGAACGAGTGAGAACAGCATCAGTGCACCTATTTGAGAATGGAGGAAAGTATTTCGTTCCTGTAATTCAAGACCTTGCCGGTTGCCTTGAGGACAATGTTCTGCATTGCTGTCACGAGCACTGAGACAACCACAACCAAGCTCAGCACAAAGGTCAGGATGATGAGATAATCAAATGAAACCTGTGCTCTTTCCTCCAATTCAACACTCCCCATAATCATTTACTTGCAGTACTCGGAGTCTGTCCAGTCAATTGCGCTCTCGTTAGTAACACACTGGTTTTTACCAGTGTCCCACACGCATTGAGTATCTGTTCCAAGCTGGCCTGGGAGGACTGTTTCATACCCTGTTCCCTCACAAAGGTCTTGGCTTGGTTTCGCAGCACACATTGACCTCACCTGTGTTTTAAAGTTTTCGCACTGGGAGCTGCTTCCTGAAGTGAAAACGAACACCATCACTATGGCAGCGATTGCCACGCCTGCGCCAATCATTAACAGGTACTCAAGCGCACCCTGTCCTTTAAAGTTCATTTTGTGTTCCTCCCTTTCATTTTGTGGCTTCCTTAATGCCCTGTTCTATGCTGCTGGAAGCTGTCTTTGGAATGCTTTTAATATACAAGCCGACAGCAGTAGCTGCCGCAACAGCACCCCCCAGTATCAGAAGGTATTCAACCGATGTCTGGGCTTTTTCATCCTTTAAAACCTTCAATTCAAGCGCCTCCAAAAAATCCAAGCGTTGCCATGTTTGACACAAAGAATGTAGTATACGACAATAATAATAGAACTGGGATATATATAAAACTTTTGGTGATTTTTCCCTCTCTTATAAGCGCAATCATTAAACCAATGGCAATTGTTTCAATTATTATATATAGAACAATGTAGAGCATTACTGAGTCTGTAACGCACTTCCAGTACTCATCTGGGCAAAGGTCTTTTGGGCATGAAATGCTCCACTCCTGTGACTTGCAGGCGAAGCTCTTTGTGAGGTCACCGTGACACAACTCATAACAAGCAGTATCCCCGCCTTGCCCCATTGCCTGTGGGGTCTGGTGCATCATGAAGGTAACAATTGAAATAACCAGCCCAAAAATGAAAGGTGAAACAATCACGCCAGCAGCAACCATGAAAAGGACCTGCATTAGCGTGCTGCTCTTTCTCTCGCTGATAATTCTCTGGTTTGCCTTTATATCATCAGCAATCTCGTCCAGGATGTCCGCAAGGCTTGCTCCTGCTGCAATAGAGTCAAGGATTATGTTTATTGCCCTGGTTATCAGCCTGCTTCTAACGTTTTCAGAGAATGCCTTGAGTGAATTTTCAAGGTTTTCTCCTTCTTCCAGGCGCCTGAGCACAATGTTCATTTCTTCAGTGAGTGGCCCATACTCGCTGCTGCTAATGCCCCGCAGCGCGTACTCGAATGTGCCGCCTGCCTTGAGCGTGTCAGCCATTTGCTTGAGGGCGTCAGGCAGTGCCTTTTCGATTTTCTCTGTTCTCTTAATTGCTTTTAGGTAGGGGTAGCTTATCATTATGTCTGCAAGCACTATGAGGATGACTGTTGTCATTACCAGGCCGTGAATCCAGTGAACCGGCAGGAGGTGGAGCACAAAGAACACTATTCCAAACAATGCAGAGAAACCGACTGCTACTGCAATCGATATCACCAGCCAGACAACCGGCGAAAAGGGCCACTTCACTTCCCTTAAGTATTCCTTGTAAACCGCCCAAAACCCTTTAAGTCCCAATTTCTTTCACCTACACATGTGGTTGTATTAGCATTATGAACATGAAGAGCCAGATGAGTATTCCTGGCATGACCAAGAGGAAAAACATGAGCATGAAATTTAGTGGCAGGGGAATTGAACTGAACGCGGAGCTCATTGGAGCGCCTGATGACGTTGGAGCCATTATTGGTGAGTTTCTTATTCCGCCAAGTATTGCTACAAACACCGGCATTACAATTGCCATAAAAATGAATATGACTCCCATAAAATTCATTTTTTCGCCAAATTCTTTCATTTTCATTCTCAAATCGAATGAAACATCCTCTGCAATTTCGTTCATTATACTGGAAAGGTTTCCCCCTGTTTTCAGGGCACGAATTGTGTGCATTAAGGCATTCCTCAACGCGCCAGACTGTGTCCTGAGGGCAAGGTGCCTCAGTGCAACCTGCGTGTCTGTTCCCTCTTCCACCTCTGTTATTGTGCGGCTGAACTCCTGGCTTAATGGCCCATAATCAGCACTTGCAACTGTCTGCAGTGTTCTATAAAGCCCGATGCCTGCGCTTAACTGGGTTGCAATGTGCCTAAGTGCAAAGGGGAGCTCGCGGCTTATTGCCTTGCCGCGTGCTTGGGCTCGCTGTTTTGGCACAAGCATCATCACAATAGCTGCGAAAATAAACAGCACTGCTGAAATTGCAACTGCAAGCCATACTGGTATTTTCAGTATTGGCACCATGAGCAGAAGGATCATGAGCGATGCAACCAGGACTATCAGCGAGGAAATTGTTGTCAGTGCAAGCCATTGTTTTCCTGAAAAGCGCATGTTTGCAGAGTAGAGATAGAACTCGAGTTGCTGTGACAGGGGAAATTTTTCAAATATCTTGTAAAGGATACTGGTTACTGCACCGAGTGCAATGAACAATCCAGCCATCTTGCTCACGAGCTTGCTGTCTGATTCCTTGAGGTCCTCGATTTTCTGTACTTCCAGAGCCTGCGCTTCTCCGCCAGAGATTATGCCACGCAGCTCGTTCATCCTGGAGGCTTCCTCGCCGTATTTTATGCCTTCAGCTGAGTATTTCTTTTTCATCTTTTCAACAATTTTCTCGACTTTTTCCATGTCCACTTTTTCTGAATCAGAGGTAAAGCCTGCTCCTTTCTTTCCCTGCCTTATAATGTTCTTCATCTCTCCGGCCATTATTTCTCACTCTCTGTCAAGAGGAATTCTTTCATCATCTTTGAAGTTTCATGTATTGAACGAATATTCTTCTTTAAAAGTGTTTTGAGAAAAGCCTCTCTTTTCTTTATTTCTCTCTCAATTTGCTGGTTGTTCAAGCCTGACAGCTTTGCCAGTTCTCGCAGGTAATTGCTTGGCACGCCTGTTTCCTTCAGCTTGTCGCTGACAGCGTCCCATTCATAGACTGATTGAACCTGCGCTTTTCCCTCTAGAACACCTGTTACCTCGCTTACCTCGGTTATCCTCCTGATCGTGCCCTTTTTTCTGTCATGCAAGCGGTTTTCCACTATTATGAAGTTAAGCCCTGAGAGCATGCTCTCCGGAACGTTCATTGGAGGGTTTGTAACTCTCACCAGTGTCTCTTGGGCTGAATTCGCGTGAACTGTGCCAATCGAGCCATCGTGCCCTGTGTTCATTGCAGTGAACAAAGAGAATGCTTCATCGTGTCTTATCTCGCCCACGATTATCCTATCAGGCCTCATTCTCAGAGCATTCTTGGTCAGAATGTCAAGCGTTATTTCGCCCCTGTTCTCCAAGCCAGGCGGCCTTGACTCGAACCTAATCCAGTGCTCCAAGGGCAGGTTCAGTTCCGCAGTGTCCTCGATTGTAATCACACGCTCTGTTTCCGGAATGAACGAAGCGAGAACGTTAAGCGTGCTTGTCTTGCCACTGCCGGTTCCGCCTGCAATGAGTATGTTCGCGGGCCGTGTTTCAATGCCTTCAACTGCAAGCCATAGAAAAGCTGCTACTTCTGTTGTAAGTGTCCCATAGTTTATCAGGTCGATGATCGACAACGGGTCCTTTTTGAACTTTCGAATGGTTATCGTTGGACCGGAAACGCTTATTGGCTGAATGGTTGCATTCACCCTGCTCCCGTCAGCCAGCCTTGCATCAAGCAGTGGGCTTGAAAAGTCAACTCTTCTCCCGACCTCTCGTCCAATCCTGTTAATTAAGTCTATGATTTCCGAGTCAGAAAAGAACTCGATGTTTGTCTTCATCATCTCGTAGTCACGGTGAAATATGTAAACAGGCTTTTTTGAGCCCGTGACCATTATTTCCTCCAGCCTGTCGTCTTTTATCAGCGGGTCAATCAAGCCATACCCAACCATTTCCCTGACAACAGCCTCTGTGTAAAACGCCCTTTTTCCCTTTGGGATTTGGATTTCTGGCGCGGACTCCAGGATTTCCATTATTCTTTGCCTGTAAACAGCGCGCCTCTGCGCCGGGTCCCTTATCCTGAATGGAGAGATTGTGATAAGGCGTGTGGCAGCTTCTTTTATGGTGCGAACAATTCTCTTCTCGCTACCAGTTGACCTTGGCACTGGAACAAAGTAGTAAAGCTGCTTTTGGCCCGGCACCTTGTAAATTTTCACAGCGCCATAAGAGTCGATTAAGATTTTTTCCTTGGTTTTTTTGATGGCTTTTTCAACCTCGCTTACTTGTTCTCCTTCCTTGCTAGCTGCCTCTTCTTCTGCATGGGTATTAAATGCTGGCTTCGCTGCAGGGATTTCGAGTCCAGGGGCTTTTTTTTCTGGTGCTGGCATTTTCCCAATATCAGGCGGCTTTGGAGCATTCCTCTCTGCTTCTTCTTCGCCGAGGTCCATTTCTATTTCCTGGGCTTGTTCTGCCTGGCTGAACAAAGGCTTTTGTTTTGCTATTGGTCTTCTTGGCTCCGTTGTTGCAAAAGGAGTGATTTCAGGGCCCTGTTTTTCATTCTTCATTTCGCTCCCTGGGCCCAGTGGTTCTTGCATGGGCTCTGGCTCTTGTGCTGTTTTTCTCTCCACTGTTTTTTGAATTGGAGACTCTTCCTTTAACCCTTTTCTTAGGCCCTCTCTAACAGCAGAAATTTTTGTCTCAATATCCAGGTCAGTGCTTTTTTCATCAGGCGTTGGACCAGGCACGCCGGTTTTTTCCTCTTCTGATGTAGCAAAATTGCTGTCTGGCGCAGATTCCTGCGATGTCTTTTTGGCTTTTTCAATTAAATCCTTTAAATAGTCCGCTGGCATAGTACACCAATAAAACAATACTATTCCAATATAAAAAGTTATTGTTTTGTTCTTTTTTTTCAGTAAAACCCGGCTATTTTTTCTGAATTGTTATAGCTGTCTTTCCCTGTGCTCTTTTAACAGCCTTGCTGTGAACTCTTCTACCGGCACGTTTTTTTCAACCTTGCCATCGCGTGCCCTTACACTAACCGAGTTGGCTTTTTCTTCGCTGTCGCCTGCAACGAGAATGTATGGGATCTTTTGCAGTTGTGCCTCTCTAACCTTCTTTGAAAGGGTTTCATTCCTTGAGTCAGTGTCAGCCCTCAGCCCTTGTTCTTTTAAGTAATCTGCAACTGCTTCAATGTACTTTGTATGGCGGTCCGCAATGCCAATTACCCGTGCCTGCACAGGGCTCAGCCACACCGGCAGCGCCCCCTTGTAATGCTCAACCAGGATGCCCAAAAACCTTTCAAGCGAGCCAAGCAGGGCGCGGTGAACCATGACAGGCCTGTGCTTTTTGTCATCCTCGCCGATATAATACAAATCGAATTTTTCCGGCATTGAAAAGTCAACCTGTATTGTTCCACACTGCCAGCTCCTGCCCAGAGCATCCTTTATATGAAAGTCTATTTTCGGGCCATAAAACGCGCCTTCGCCCTCGTTGACTTTGTACCTGGTGCCTTTTTCTTCCAGTGCTTCTTTGAGGGCACTCGTGGCTTTTTCCCAGATTTCATCCGAGCCCATTGCCTTCTCCGGCTTGGTGCTTAACTCCACTTCGTACTCGCTGAAGCCAAAGCCAGAGTAAATAACCTTTGTTAATTCAATTACCCTTTTTATTTCTCCTTTCAGCTGCTCTTCCGTGCAGTAAACGTGCGCATCGTCTTGTGTGAACTTTCTAACCCTGAACAGGCCGCTCAGCACGCCACTCTTCTCGTTCCTGTGAACTGTTCCAAGCTCGCCCATTTTTAACGGCAGGTCCTTGTAAGAGTGCCTTTTCAGGTTGTATATTAGTATTCCGCCTGGGCAGTTCATTGGCTTTACCGCAAACTCTTCGTCCTCTATTTTTGTAAAGTACATGTTGTCCTTGTAGTGCTCCCAGTGACCTGACCTAACCCACAGCTCCTTCTTTAAAATCATGGGCGTGCTCACGAGCTCGTAGCCGCGCTTTCTGTGCTCTTCTTTCCAAAACCTTACAATCTCATCCAGTATTATGTTGCCTTTGTCATGGAAGAATGCCATGCCTGGCGCTTCAGGGTGGAACGAGTAAAGGTCAAGCTCTTTCCCGATACTAATATGGTTTCTCTTGCCAATTTCTTCCTTTCTCTTCAGGAACTCTTTTAACTCGGCTTCGCTTGGAAAGCTGATGCCATAAATCCTTTGAAGCATCTTGTTTTTCTCGCTGCCACGCCAGTACGCTCCAGCAGTGCGAAGCAACTTGAATGCCTTTATTTCACCGGTTCTCCCTATATGCGGGCCCTTGCAGAGGTCAGTGAAGAAGCCATGCGAGTAAGTGCTCACGTTGCTCACAGGCAGCTCCTTTATCAACTCGACCTTGTAGGGCTGGTTCTTAAAGAGTTGTAGGGCTTCCTGCTTGCTTATATCTTTTCTGACAAACTCTTCGTTTCTTGCAATTATTTCGCGCATCTTTTTCTCGATTTTCTCAAGGTCGGATGCAGTGAAGGGCTTTTCAACGTCAAAGTCGTAATAAAAGCCCTCTTTTGTCGCTGGCCCGATTGCAAGCTTTGCGTTCGGGAACAACTGCAGTACAGCGTCAGCCATCACATGGGCTGTGGAGTGCCACAGTTTTTCGAGTTCGCTTTGTTTCACGGGATTCAACCTTTAGTATTCTTTTAATTGATTGTTTATAAATATATTTTTAATAGGTGATTGCTTGATTTCCCCGGGTGTGTGCGTGAAATGCAAGGGCAAGCTATTGTGTGGAATGAGCTACTGCCCCATTCTTGAAAGGCACTCCGCGCGCACCAGAGCAGTCTCCAGGATAAAGGGCACAGATTTTTATGGGAGTTCTCCTCCCGGCGTGTTTGTTTCATGGCACAACTACCCAAAGGTAACAGTTTCGGCGCTTTCCCCAACAGCAATAGAGCCAAACGCTGAAGTGTTCGATGCTCCAGAGAAATGGTTTGGTTTCAGCGAGCAGCGCATTCTCTCCTTTCGTGAATCCCTTGTGGGCTCTGGAAGCAGGTTCAAGGCAAGCGCGGCAAGCACTCCCGGTGTGAAGCTCTCCACAATGCAGGAACTGGTGATGAGTTCAAGGGCAGTGAATGTTGAAGTGTCACTCTACAAAAAGCCCACTGCTTCACTTTCCTTTCACGAGCGCGCTGCGCCAACCGGCCCAAGAGCACCGCTCAAAAAAATAAAGATAACAGAAAACCCACGCATTCCAAAAAAAGTCGACTACCTCAACTCAGATATTGCTGCAAAGGCAACAACTGCTTTGCTGGAATTATACGATTCCGGTTTGCCGGTTTCCTCGCTTTACAAATTGCTCAGCGCGGGAACCCTTGGCGTTGAAAAAGCCCGCCGCTTGGTGCCAACCAGGTTTGCTATAACTGCTGTTGACAGCACAATTTCAAATAAGTTAATTGAGGAAATAAAAGATTACTCTGAAATAAGTGATATCCGATTGTTTTCCTCTAGATATTTGGATAATTCTTTTTTTGTTTTATTGCTTCCGCGTTCTTGGGCTTTTGAGCAATTGGAGTGCTGGTTGCCCCATGGTATTTGGACTGGCGACGCTGATAACTTCCATATGGTTCAAGATTACGAGTTTTATTCCGGGCGAAAAAAGTATGCAGTGAATGTTACTGGTGCTTATTATTCTGCCAGGCTTGCTATTCTAGAGTATTTGAAAAAGGAAAAGAAACAGGCTTCGGCAATAGTTTTCAGGGAAATAGGGAAAGACTACAATTTGCCTCTTGGAGTTTGGGTTATCAGAGAGACAATGCGTGATGCAATGAAGAAAAAACCGTTGACTTTCTTTGATTTGGATCTCGCATTGAAATTCATTTCAAGAAAATTGAAAGTGCCAATTCAGGAATGGAGAAAAAGCAGCAAATTACTGGATTTTGTTCAGCACCAGCGCAGCCTTAGGGATTTTTCTTAAAATTAAAAATCCGGTAAAGCCCATTCTGTAATTTTCGGATTGTAAACGTACACTTCACGTATTATCGAACCAAAAGATTTCTTTTGTCCAAACTTTTCTCTCCTGATCTGAATGATCCTGCTCTTTTTTAGGATTTTGAGATGTGGTGCGAGAGAATGAGCCCATTTCCCGCCATAACTTTTCAACGATTTTCTTTGTACAAGTTCCTCCGCAATTTCGTATCGGCATAGTTTTCTTTTTTCTTCTAATATTGAAAAAACATCCTTAATTGAAATCTTTGAACTGTTTTGTATTGGGTAAGTTCTTTCAAGAATTTCTATTGCTTCCTGTTTTGATTTGACTTTTTTCTGATTTTCGTTAAAATTTGAATACAATTTTTTCCATTTATCTGTTTTAGGTTCAAAAACCGTGGCCATTTCCCGCTTTCTTCTCTGTTTAGTTTTCCGCTTCACAGGCGCCAGTATCTGCCACTTTTCTTTTTCATTTTAGTAAATTTCAACTTTTGCAAATTCAATATTTCTGCTATGTCATCCCGGAACTTTTTTGAGAGAACGCACAGTTCAACTTGTCCTCTTATTCCGACCCCGGCTTCGAGAGTCATTGCGCCAAGAGCAAAAGCAGTCCTGAGTTCTTTTTCAGAATTCTTAATAATTGTTGGTTCCCCGACAGTCTCTGTTTTTGAGCCATTTGGAAAATCAAATATCTTAATTAGGTATCGACTGAAGACTTTGTTGTGAAATGAAATATGCCACTCGTTTTCTCCTTTTTGTCTTGGAGTATAGCCCACATCAAAGCATTGGTTAAACCAAGCACTGAACGCTAGAAGATTGCTTTTGTATCTATCGGTAATGCAAGAATAGTTGTCTCTTACTGTCCCATCTGCCGCGTGCGCACCGGCAATTTTACAAAGTGGGATATTCAGTTCTTTCACTGCTTTAACTATTTTCAGTGGTGGCTGGCTTGCTTTCAAAAACTCAATTTTTTCTTGAATTCTTGCCCATTCGCTTTCTTTTCCAGATAGAAATAATAGTTTTTTTATATAAATAAGCGGAAGCCATTCTTTTCTCAAATAAACAAGCCTTGCTGCAGTTGGTTTTGAAATTTTGAATTTTTTCACCAAATACCTGATTAAATCTGCCTTTTTCTTTCCTTTTTTTGCCAGGCCACTAATAATTTCTTTTATCTCTGGTTCCAGGTCCTTTCCTTTTGCACAAATCCATTTCTTTGGCTTATCGTCTTTAACCGAATCGTGCAATTCAAACAAATTAATCCGCATTAATAAAATGCGTTTTCCACCTTTAAATAACGCGTGAGACAGACAGCTGTCTTCCGGTGAACTCCTGGACAAAATCAGGCACCAGAAAAGGCTGAGCGAGTTTTAGGATACTGATTTAATTCTTCTCATGGCTATTTTTGTTATGGCCAGAAAGCGCCCAGGCAGACCACCTGGCTCAAAGCTTGTTCTTGCCAGGGCTTCAAGCACTAACAGCAAGGAAATCAGAAAAGCACTCAAGGCAGGCTTTATGAGAAAAGTTTCCAGAGGAGTTTATGCCGTGCCTGTTTCTCTTCCCACAAGGCACTCCCGTGAAACAAGAACTGTTTCTGTTAATGCTGGTAGAAGGACCATCTCACTAAAGGGCACTGGCCAAAAGCGAGTTGTTCCAGCGGAAAAAAGTGAAAAAATAATCTCCGGCTTTTACTACGATGCAAGGATGCCTCCAACCCACAGGTTCCAGGGTGGCTTGCTGGAAGCGCACGCTCTCCATGAAGCAAGAACAGTTAACGAGTTGAGGAAGGCTTTTCAGAGAAACAGGAATGCTGACCCTGTTTT
>CAZGDN010000019.1:0-6620 GCA_964525235.1 uncultured archaeon
CCTTCGCCTTGCTTCCCTTTTTCGCTTGAGTTCCCGCATTTTTTCCTGCAGGATTTTCAGTCCAAGTGTTGCCTTGAGGCTCACAATCCTTGACCTTGGCATGTTCTCACTCTTTCCATTTTTTCCAAGAGTTGTTTTTTTAATTTAGTTTTTGGGTTTTGCACCCTGGCAGTATAATTGCTCCTTTCCTTTTATTAATGGTTTGGGGTTCTTTGAACGCTGTTTTTTCACCGTGTGCATTTTAGTTTCTTTTTCGCTGTGTGGATTTTTCTATCCAGTCTTTTCTCAAGTTTTCTTTTCTTTGGGCAACTTACACTTTCTTTTCTTTCGCAAAGAAAAGAAAGGGCAGCGCCGAGGGAGGGATTCGAACCCCCGCGTGCTAAAAGCACACCAGCTTTCTCGAATCGCCTGAGGCTGGTTTTCTTTTCCCAAGGCTTTTCTTTTATAAAAAGAAAAGGCTTCTCGAGGCTGGCGCGTTGGACCGCTCCGCCACCTCGGCGTCTCTATTTATTTACTCGCTTTTTGTGTTTTTAAAGTGTTGCTTTTTTTCAAGTGCGTTCTTGGCTCTTGTTAGGAGGAGCGCCTTTTCGAGGTCTTTTGCTTCAATCAGTCCAGCGAGCTTTTTTCCTTTTGTTACTGGGATGGCGTGCTCGCCTGCAATGAGTGTTTTTTCGATTGCTTGCCCGGTGCTTGTATTTATGGGGAGCGGCTTTGTTTCCGGGAGGAATTCTTTTAAGGAAAGGCCTTTTTTTTCCAGGAGTTCTGGTAGTTCTTCCGCTGAGATGACGGCGTATTTTTCTCCCGGGAGTTTTACGACTGCAAGCCTTTGCTTTTTTTTCAGCATTTTTTCAACTGCTTTTTCTGCTGAGAGAGAGCCGTTGAGCAGGAGGGGTTTTTTGTTTATGTAAGCTGATAGTTTGACGTCTTTGAGTAGTGCTTTCATTAGGACGAGTTTTTCTTCTTCGCGCGAGCCAAAGAACACAAAGAAGGCAATAATCATTAGCAGAAGGTTTGCGTATGCAAAGCCAACGAAGAGCATCGCGATTGCAATTAGGCTGCTGGCTTTTGTGACAATGCGTGTTGCTTTAACGCGCCCGAGTTGAAAGGAGAGCAGTGCGCGGAGCACACGGCCACCATCCAGCGGCAGTGCTGGGAGTAATAGGTTGAATGAGCCGAGTAATAGGTTCCACCACAGGATTGTGAAAAGGGGCATTGAGAGAAGTGGTTTTAAAACTGTGTCAGTGGAGTAAAAGAGCGCGGGAAAGTCTGCCAGGAGTTGTCTTGGGAATGGCACTGGCAGCAATAGCACAAGTACAATGATTGAAACTGCAACTGCAAAGTTGAAGGCCGGTCCAGCGATTGCTATGAGGAACTCGTCTTTTGGTTTTTCTGGGAGGGTGTCTGTCAGGGAAACCCCCCCAATTGGCAAGAGCACTATTTTTTTCACTTTTATGCCACGCTGTAATGACACTACACTGTGGGCCAGTTCATGGAGGAAAACGCTGAAGAAGAGGAAAAAGAAGGTCATTGACACCGGGGCAAGGTTAGCTGGCTGCGAGAGTGCAAATAACCCTATTACAAATAATGCGATTAGCACAAAGGACCAGTGCAATTCGAGTTTTATGCCGAAGAGCTTTCCGAGTGAAACGGATTTCATGGGGGTTTTCCTCAATTTTTTTCAGACCGGCGTGGTTAAGTGCAAGTAGTGCCAGAAGTATTAAAAGCTAATTCAGTTAAAAGCATTGGCTTGTTTGCTCACTGGCTTATTAGTTCTAGCAGTGTTTTTTCTGCATTTTTCTCTGAGGGGCTTTTCACCATTGCCTTGCCGTTTGCGTAAAATGTTACAAGAGTTCCATTGAATTTTGCAACAAGAATGCCCGGGGTAAGGGCAGTTATTTGCGCGCCTTTTTTAATGATTTTTTCGGACAGGGCTTTCAGGCTTGTTTTTGTGGGCTTTTTTGGCTGGAAGATGAAGCCAGCGCGGCTCCTGCACTTCTTGCAAATGTAACCATCAAGGCTTGCTGTCATTTTCAGCCCTATCTCTTTCTTAAAAGGCTTGCCTGGTTGCCGTAGCGCACGTATTCTACTTCAACGCCGCTTGACAGCCCCGGGATATCGCTTGGCTTTCTGACCGAAAAAACCTCGTAGTTTTTGAGGTCCATTATTTGAATGCTGTCTCCAATGACTGCCACAACCTGGGCGTTTGCACGCTTGATTATTGGAACCTCCGCTTCTGCAGATGTTGGCTTCAGCATGGTGCGCTTTTGCCCATCGAACACGCCTACACCCTGAATCCTGGCTTTTGCTGCACCGTGCCTTCCGGGTTTTGATTTTTCAATGCTTTTAATCTTGCAGACCGCACCGTCTATTAGTAAATAGTTGCCTTCTTTTAGCTGTGAAACTTTTTTGAAATTGATTTCTGCCATTAACTCACCTCGTAGTCAAAATAGTCAAAAAGTCCTTTTTAGAATTGCGTAATAAAACTTTTAAATATCCTTGCAGTTAAAGATAGTGAACTGGGGATGGATTGAATGGACTTGCCACTTGGAACTAGCCTGCGAGCTGGCTTGAAAGCCAGCGAAACTGACATGCTTCAGATTGTTTCAAACATGATTTCAAAGGGTTTCACTGGTTATGTTATCTGCACTATTGAAAACTTGAATGGTGTGGAGCAGGGCTTTATTATTTTCAAGAAGGGCCAGATAAGTGGTGCTTACTATGAGTTTGTAACCCATGCTGTCGAGGTAAGCGGTGATCCAGCTGTAAGGCTTGTATTAAACTCTTTTCTTGCAAGGAGTGGCATAATCGACATAAATGCTCTGACAACCCAGCAGATTGACCTGATTACGGCCTTTCAGGAAAAAATACTCACAAGCGAGGCGATTGATGCGAGAAAACTCCAAAAGATTTACCCACGGGCATTCAATTCAGAGCTCGCAAAGCAGTATGTGAAGAGCCAGCAGGAGGAAACTTCACGCTTTGAAATTTTCAGGCAGACAGGGCTCTTGGGCGTGGAAGAGAAATAAGCGCCCACAAGGCTTAAAATATATTATGAATTAATTAGTTTAACAAAAAAGAAGGGGTAGCATGGGTCGCTCTATAACTATCGCGTCAGGAAAGGGTGGCGTTGGGAAGACAACGCTGACTGCAAATGTTGGAATTGCTCTCGCAATGTCAGGCCACAAGGTGTTGTTGGTTGACGCTGATGTTGCAATGGCTAACCTTTCGCTTCTTTTGGGAATGCAGAACTCTCCAATAACACTCCACGAGGTCCTCATTGGAGAGGCATCTGTAGAGGACGCAATTTACTCCGGCCCAAAGGGCATTGAGCTTATTCCAAGTGGCCTCAGCCTTGAGTCATACAGGCGAGTTGACTCAGAGCGCTTGAAGTCTGTCATTGAGTCACTGGAGGACCACTATGACTTTGTTTTGCTGGATGCTCCGGCAGGAATTGAGAGAAACGTTCTCTCAGCTCTCGCGTCAGTGAAACAGGTTCTCATCGTGACAACACCAAACTCGCCCAGCATAGCTGACGCGCTGAAGACAAAAATCGTGGCGCAGAGGCTCAATGCAAAGCCGTTCGGGGTAATCCTTAACATGGTTCGTGGAGAAAAAGGCGAGCTTGAAAAAGAAGAGGTTGTAAAAATAATGGAACTTCCAGCGTACGGCATTGTTCCCTATGACCCGGAAGTGAGAAAAACATTCCTGTTAAAGGACTCAAAGCCAATAATTTTGAGAAAACCGGATTCACCGGCAGCAAAGGCGATAACCCAGATTGCAATGAAGCTGGGCGGCAAAAGGGTTGACTTGGAAGCAGAGAAAAAGGGATTTTTCCTCACAAGACTTTTAAAGAAATTGTTTGGAAAAAAGTAATGGAGGCAAAAAGAAATGACTAGCAGACCATTCGATGACTTGAACAAGGCAGTTGATCAGCAGGTCTTGGTCAAGCTCAAGGGAAACAGGACAATCAGCGGGGTACTAAAGGCATTTGACGTGCACTTGAACCTTGTTCTTGAAAATGCTGAGGAAACAAGCAAAAAAGAGGATGGAACAGAAGAAAAAGAAAAGTACGCGAAGATAATGGTCAGAGGAGACAACATAATACTGATTGCAATATGAGCAACAACAATCTAATTGTTTAAAAATAGTTTTCTGACACACTCACATATTTATGGGCCGGTGGTGTAGCCCGGTAACACGCGTCCTTGGCAGCTTCTGAAAAAGAAGCCAGATTGGACGAGACCCCGAGTTCAAATCTCGGCCGGTCCACTCACTTCAACCGGGAAAGCTTGAAGAAAAAGGTTTTTATAGCACATTGTGTATTATTGATTTGAAATGCCGAATAAAAAGAGTATTATTCTCGAATCAGTTAGAAAACTAATTGCCCTTGATTTGAGTGACGAGGAAATAATCAGGAACCTGATTGAGGTAGGGCTAAGCGAAAAAGACGCGAGAGCAATTCTTGACGAGGTTAAAGGCGTCAAGAAAAAGCCAAAGGCAGTGGAAAAACCACTTCCAAAACCAGAGCCAAAGCAAGAGCCTGAAAGCAGTATTGGGGAAAAGTTTCCTGAGAGCGAAGAAGCGTTAATGCGAGAGCTTGCCGAGGGGCTGGGGGAAGAGAAACCAAGGAGTAGAGAGCAACCCAGCAAGAAAGCGGTTAGTGAAACCGAGAGAGCTGAATGGGAAAAGACTGTTATGAAAGCGGTCAACGAACGAGTTGAAGAAATGAAAAAGCTCAAGGCAGAGCTTGACTCTGTCCTAGAGCAAAGAATCAGGGCGGGGCTTGACTCTGAGTACAAGAAGATTTCAGCACTCATCAACTCAAAGACTGTGCTAATGAGTGAAAAAATAAACGCTGACTTGGAGAAAAAACACAAGGAAATAGACGAGCTCTTGGACAAAAGAGTCAAAGAAGTCCTGGAAATAAATGAGGAAATAAAGAAAAACCTCTCTGACATGTCAGAGTGGGAGAAAAAGTACAAGGCAGTACAAGAGGAAATAAAAGATATTGAAAAAACCATTCAGGCAGTTAGAGCCGGTGGCTTGAAGGAACTAGAAGGCAAGTCAAAAAAAAGCGTTGAGGAATTGCTTGCCCTTATAAAGCGCGCAAACGACGACCTAAAAGCATTCATTGCAAAAACAAAGAAAGAGATTGAAGCAGAAAAAATCTCCGCAAGCAGCGAGATAAGCCAGCTTGGCTCTGAGACACTCAAAAGCATAAGAACAGAAGCAGAACAGGCAAGGGGCGAAATCAAGAACGAAAAAGGAGAACTACTAAAAGAACTGCGCGGGGAAGAAGAGAAGAGAATAAAAGAACTCAGCCTCGAGTTAGAGCAGAAAAGAGATGCTACAATCGAAAAACTCGACGAAATAGTCGAGGAAAGGCTTGACCTGACCCAGAAAGCCTTCCGGGAACTCAAAGACAAGCTTTTGTCGGATGTTGAAACCGGTTCACAGGAGTCAAGGGCTGAAATAACAGAGTTCATAGCAAAGGCCCAAGCTGAAATGAAACGCCTCGACAGCCGCGTTACCAAGACACTTGAACTCGAGTCAGAGGTAATCGAGGACATAATGAACGAGGCGAAGGAAAAAATTGAAAGAGTCAAACTTGAAAGCCAGCGCGACCTTGAAGCCAAGATAAACGAGCAAGCGCGGGCACTCGAAATTCTCCAGTCCAAGATTGATCCAGAGAGAGCAAGCAAAAAAATAGCGGAACTTGAAAGAACAAAGGACAAGATACGCAAGGAAATCAGCAGGAAGATAACCGAAAAAGTCCAAGGCATAGACAAAGAGTACGCGCAAAAAATAAAGCTTAAACTCCAAGAGCTTGACAAGACCATCAGTGAGTCAAACAAAAAGCTGGATCTGATAATTGCAAGCGCGGACAAAAAAGCAAAAGAACTCGAATTCATTGACAAAAAAATGAGTTCGGTGCTTGAGTCAAGACTCCGAGAATTCGAAAAAGAATACAACGAAAAAATAAGACCAAAAGTGGAAGAACTAGAAAAAATGAAGATTGAGATCATTTCATCCAAGGAAAGGCTCATAACCCAAATGAACTCTGAAAACATGAAGTTCAAGCAGGAAATGAAAAATTCTGTGGCAAAATACGAGGGGCAGCTAAACGCCTTAACCAGGGAGGCTACGCTGCTCATAAACCAGAAGGAAAGAATACTGAAGGGACTAGAACCCTACAGCCAAATGGACCTCGAAAAAATAAAAAAGTACGTTTTGGACAGTACCCTAAAAGGCGTGCAGGCAAGCATCAGGCTTTCAACAAGGGCATCAGTGGAAGAAATTCAAAAAGCAAAAGAAGAAGCAAAAAAGGAAGTGCTGCAAAGCATTGGCGTTGACCAAATCCAGGCACAAATAAAACAGTTAAACCTCTTCAAGCAACAGTTCCTCAAAGCCATTGACAAAAACATCGAGCAGTTCAACAAGCGCATCCAGAAATTCAACGAAACAACCAAGCAGATGGAGGACCACTTCAACACAAGAGTAAAAATGATTGACCAGAAAATGGACGAATTAGACCACTTTGAGAAAAACTTCGCCAGGGCCATTGGCGCAAGCCTCGAAAAAATGGCCAAGGCAAACGCGGCAAAAACAGACAAGAAATA
>CAZGDN010000019.1:6720-22081 GCA_964525235.1 uncultured archaeon
TTTTTCAAATTCTTAGTTTCTTTTTTTGCAGCACCCAATTCGAGCAAGGTTGAATGGGCACCAAAAAAGCCCCCAATTTTCGAGCGCGCCTTTTGTTTATAACTCAAAGACTATTTTTCTTTCGCAACGTGCCTTTCTTTTTTCTAAAAAGAAAGGCCGATGGGCCCGGGCGGGATCGAACCGCCGACCACCACGATGTCAACGTGGCATCCTAACCGCTAGACGACGAGCCCTTCAGAATAAATTCTTTCAGGGAAAAGGAATTAAAAGTAAACGCTCAATGCCTTCCAGAAAGCATTTGCAGGGATTCAATCTTCTTGCATGCCTCGCAGGTTTTCCCAGAACATGGCTCGCCGCATTTTTCACAGACGTTAAGTTTTACAGGGCTGGAAACTTTCTCTTTTAAGAGCACTGGTTTTATGGAGTTGTAAAACTGCCAGAGGGAATGCTTTGTGCCGGGGTATTTTTCCTCGAGCTGGTTCAGGACAGAGCGATAGACATTGCGCTTTGCCTCTTCACTGAACGGGCAGCACTCACCAGAGTAAAACCCGATGCCATTGAATTGCGCGTAAAAGAAAACTTCGCGCTCTGGAATCTCACTCAAGGGCTTTATTCTTCGGACAAGGTTTTTTCTTTCAGTGAACCCGCTCTTGGCCCCACATCTCACAAACCTCGCAAAGTCGTTGTCGCATGCATTCATGAGAATGCTCTGGGTTTCATCGTCAAGGTTGTGGCCTGTGACAAGCTTGTCTGCTTTGAGTGAGCGCGCTGCCCTGTTCAAGAGCGAACGGCGCAGCGTGCCACAGAAAGTGCATGGCGAGCCAAGGTTTACTGCTTGGTTTCCTTCAAGCAAGCGCTGTATCTTTTTCATTGTGAGCCCAAACTCTTTCTTGAATGAGAACTCTTTGAATGGAATGCCGAGCTTTCTGCAATTCTTTTTTGCAGCTCTCAGGGCTTTGTCCCTGTAACCAGGAATGCCTTCGTCGACCAAAACCGCGGTTACCCTGTTTGTGTTGGAAAAAAACCTGCTTGTGAGGTGCAAGGCTGTTACTGAGTCTTTTCCGCCACTCACTGCAACTGCGAGGTGCTCGCCTGGTTTTATCAGTGAAAACCGCCGCACTGTTTTCTTAAAACGGGATTCAATGAGCTTGGAGAAATGTTCCTCGCAGAACTTTTGTGGCCCATAGGGCAAGAGAATTGCTGCTTTCCCCCTGCATTTCAGGCAGCGGTCTCCTTTTTTAACGCCCGGGTCTAAACCGAAGAGCTTTGAGTAATGGCAGCCAGCACTCATGACAAAACCTTTAAATTCCTTGCCTATAAGAATTAGTTAATCGCAAACGCTTTAATGCTGTTTTTTTGGTGTTTTGATGGGTGCAGCAAGGCATATAATGGAGACATTTCAGAAAGAGCTCGCGGGAAAGAAGGACGCGAACTATAACTACAAGGCTCTCATGAGGGAAAGGCTTTTGAAGTACCGCAAGGAAAAGCGCTCGGTTGTGAAAGTAAAAAAGCCAACAAATCTGCCGAGAGCGCGTGCTCTTGGCTACAAGGCAAAAAAGGGCTTTGTGATTGCAAGAGTGCGCGTGAGAAAGGGCTCCGGAACACACAAGAGACCTGTTGCTGGAAGAAGGCCAAAGAGGATGGGTACTCTCAAGAAGACAAGGAAGAAGAGCATTCAGAGCATTGCAGAAGAGCGCGCTGCAAAGAAGTTCAAGAACTGCGAGGTCTTAAACTCTTATTTTCTCGGCGAGGACGGCAAAATGCACTACTTTGAGGTAATTCTCGTGGACGTTCTCGCGCCAGAAATCCTTGCAGACAAAGAGAAAAACCTGTTGAGTGGAAGGCACCACAAGGGCCGCGCTGAGAGGGGCAAGACGAGCGCGGGAAGAAAGGGCCGCGGTCTCAGGGGAAAAGGCAAGGGCTTTGAGAAAGCCCGCAAGAGCAAAAAGCACACAAAGAACAGGATTAAATAATTTTACAGCCTAATTCTTTGAATGAAAAACGAAAACGTGTTTGTACAGGACTCAAACGAGTTAAACTCTGCTTTGAATAACAGGAAAGCGAAAACTGTTTTTTTCAGGCCTAGAAGAGTGAAAAGCTTTGACCTACAGGCACTGAAAAGGTGCGCGGCAAGCAATAAGAGGTTCTGCGTGTTGTTCTCAGACTTCCTTGAAGCCAGTGCCGCAGAGAGAAAAAGGCTCTTCCAAAAACACTTTGCCCTTTTCAGGGTTGCAAAAAAAGCAGGCCTCAAAATAGAAGTCGTTGATGAGAACGGAAAAAACATGGGCTTCTTTGCTGAATTTTTAGGCGAGAAAAAGTGATTGTTAAACAAAAGGGCGAGGATAAATGGTACCGTGCAGTCTGGCTTGAAGGCCACACTGTTAGGATGATAAACCAGAGCATGCTGCCCTGGAGGTTTAGCATTGCTTCCTTCAAAAACCACAGGCAAACCGCGAAAGCTATAAGGGAAATGGTTGTTAGGGGCGCGGGCTCGATTGGAGCAGCTGCTGCCTTTGGCTCTGCCCAGGTTGTACTGGAAGCAGGTGGGAAGGGTTTTTCCAGTTACACAAAGAAAGGATTCGAGAGACTGAAGAACACGAGGCCAACTGCATTCGATCTCTTCTGGGCAATCGAAAGAATAGAAAACGCAATAGAGGGGAAAAAAACCAGGGAAGCAAGAACTGCTGCTGTAAAAGAAGCCAACAGAATAAGCCATGAGTATTTTGAAAGGGGAAAAAGGATTGGAGAGCAGGGGGTAAAACTCTTGAAAAACGGTTCAAGGGTGCTGACTCACTGCAATGCCGGCTGGCTTGCCTTGCAGGACTGGGGTTCCGCGCTCGCACCGGTCTACTGGGCGAAGAGGCAGGGGAAAAAGGTCTTTGTTTTTGTGGACGAAACAAGGCCGAGGCTGCAGGGGGCAAGGCTGACAGCATGGGAGCTGGCGAATGAGGGAATAGAGCACGCGGTTATCGCAGACAATGCCGCCGGCTTTTACTTGCAGAAAGGAGATGTTGACCTGTGCATTGTTGGAGCGGACAGGATTGCAGCAAATGGAGATACAGCAAACAAGATTGGCACCTATGAAAAAGCAGTTTTGGCAAAAGAGAACGGCATTCCGTTCTATGTTGCTGCTCCGACGAGCACGTTTGACTTAAAGTGCAGGAGCGGGGAAAAAATTCCAATCGAGGAAAGGGGTGAAAGCGAGGTATTAAACTTTGCTGGAAAAAGGATTGCACCAGGGGAAAGCAGGGCATTCAACCCGGCATTCGATATCACACCGGCGAGGTACATAAAGGGCATTATTACTGAAAGGGGAATAATCAAGCCAAGGAGAAAATACATAAGGAGGCTGTTCTAGTGGGGGAAAAATACACGGGAGTAAAGTTTTCAGTTGAACCAGTGGAGGGAAAGAGAGAACTGGAAAAAGCCCGCGATTTGATTAAGTGGTGCAGGGCATTCTACAGCATGGGTATTGCCTCTCCACAGGGAAACGTGGCTGGCAACATTTCCGTGAGAACAAAACGGGGCTTCTTGATTACTTCAAGCGGGCACGATTTTTCAAAGCTTACCGTGCAAGAACTCGTTGAAGTAATCGAAGTGGATGAAGAAACCCACACGATAAAAGCAGTTGGGGGAGTGAATCCCTCAAGCGAGGCATTCCTGCACGCTGGAATCTATGAAAAAAGAAGCGATGTGAATGCCATCCTGCACGGCCACAATGATATTGTTACAAGGCACGCCCAGGAACTTGGAATTCCGGAAACAGAGAGAGAGCAGCCATATGGCACCATTGCATTGAGAAACGAGGTGCTCAAAATACTTGACGGCCACATGGTTTTGCAAATGAAAAACCATGGTTTTATTTCCCTGGGGAAAAGCCTTGGAGAAGCAGGGCAAAGAGCAGAAGAGCTTTACAAAAAAGCAGCCAAGGAATTCGGGTGAGTGCATGAAAATCGAGCTTTTAAAGGGCAACATTGCTGAAGTGAAGGCAGACATTTTGGTGAATGCCGCCGGCACATCGCTTGAAATGGGGGGAGGCGTGGCTGGAGCACTTAGGAGAGCTGGCGGAAAAGAGATCGAAGAAGAAGCATTGGAGCATGCCCCCGCAGAGCTTGGAAGCGTTGTTGTAACAGGAGCTGGAAGGCTCAGGGCAAAGTTCGTGTTTCACGCGGCAGCCCAGCCCCACTATGGCAACTTTAAGGCAACACAGGAATCAGTGAAAAAGGCTGCAAGGAACGCACTTAAAAGAGCTGAAGAATTGAACTGTAAAAGCATTGCCTTTCCTGCCCTTGGCTGTGGCATTGCAGGGCTTAGAATTGAAGAAGGGGCAAGGGCAATGCTTGGAGAAATAAGAGCATTCGAGGAAAGAGCGAAAAGCATTGAGGCAGTCAAGCTTGTCTTGTACTCGCAGAAAGATTTTGAAGCATTCAGAAGAGAACTTGTAGGCGTTATTCCGACAGAAAAAGAGTGCTATGAATTGCTTGAAGAAAACAGTGTTCCGGAAAACGTGGTCAGGCACTCAGAGGCAGTGAAAGACCTTGCACTCGAGCTAGCGGGAAGAATCCGTGCAAGTGGAAGCGATGTGAACCTGGAGCTTGTGGTGGCAGGAGCACTATTGCATGACATCGACAAGATTGAAACGCTCGAAGAAGGCAGGCATGGAGAAGTCGGGTGGAGAAAACTCAGAAAAAAAGGCTATTACGGGGTTGCAGATATTGTGAGAAAGCACGTCCTTGAAAAAATTAAAGAACTTGCATTCATCGAGGAAAAACTTGTCTATTACGCGGACAAGCGAGTGATTGGGGGCAGGGTTGTGCCTTTAAGGGAAAGGCTTGCATGCATAAGGGAAAGGTATGGCAGTAAAAGCGCTGAGGCAATGCAAAGGATAAAAAAGTTCGAGCCACTGGCCTATGACCTGGAAAAAGAGCTAGTGGAGCTGATGAATAAAAACAAATAAAGGGGAAAAAGCAAATGAAAACGATTAATAAGTAGTTTCGGTTTTAATTGGTTGGGTGTTTTGGTGAAAACAGAGACTGCGGTTATATCACTTGGAGTGCTGCTGGTGCTAATGGCAGCTCTCTCTGCTCTGAGGATTGTAGCGAATTCAAGCCTTCTCATCACTGCAGATCTACTGCTGGCTGCCGTGTTCTTTTCAGTCTTGCACTGGCCTGCAAGGCAGAGCTTTAAGAGAGACTACAAGCGTTATCTCTTGTTTTTTTCCCTCTGGTTTGTCATAGTGCAGTTGGCTTTCTTTTCCGTGCTCTTGTTTAATCCACTGGAAATTGGGCCGTGGCTCTTCGTTGGCCTGGTGGTTGCCCTCGTGGCACTATCTGCTTCCTTCAGGCTGGTTCTAGGAAAAAACATTGTTGAAGGCAAGGTTATCCTAAGCGATTCAGAGAACGCAGCAGTTGAACTCGGCTTTGACTTATTTGCCGGGTTGAACTCCGGGAAGTATGTGGTTCAAGCCAACAAAAAATACAAAAATGGGGAGTTGGTGAGAGTTGCACTGAAGAGAAAGTTTTTCAGAAAAGTGCCAGCGAGGATTATTGGAAAAAGCAAAAAATAGCCTTAAAGGGTTTTCCCTGCACTGTTTTTCTTAATGCTGAGAGAGTACTGGTTGAATAGGCTGGCGCTTGGTTGCAGTGTAGCTGGCGTGTTGCTGTTGTTCTGTTACTCGCTTTCTGTTCAACCAAAAGAGCTGCCGGTTAGTGAGATTGAAAGGAGCAAGGTTGGCTCAAGGGTTTCAGTGCAAGGAATGATTGAATGGTCACACGAGAGTGGCTCAACACTGTTGTTCACGGTGTTCGATGGAAACAGGGTGAATGCAGTGATGTTTAATGCAAGACCAGAGGAAAGGCTTGCAGTGCGCAAGGGCTCTTTTGTTCGGGTAACCGGTCTTGTCAAAGAGTACCACGGCAAACTTGAGTTAGTGGCTGAAAGAATCGAGCCAGCGAAGGAAAGCCTCAGCATTGAATTGCCGGGGCACGCAAATGATTGAATTGTTATTGTTTGCACTGGCAGGGTGTGCACTTGGTGTTTTCACCGGCCTCACACCAGGAATTCACGTGAACACAGTTTCATTGATAGCACTGACTCTCGGTTTTTATAGTGGAACAGGGCTGGTTGTCTTGGTTATTGCAATGGGCATAACCCATTCGTTTGTGGACTTCGTTCCCAGCATTTTATTCGGGGCGCCTGATGCTGACAACTTTTTAGGAGTGCTCCCGGGTCACAGGATGCTCCTTCAAGGCCAAGGCCTAAAAGCAGTGCAATTGACTGTTGCTGGTGGCCTGTTTGGGGCAATGGGGGCAATCTTGCTAGCACCAGTGTTCTTGGCATTTGTTTCCGCTTTATACGAGTTCCTCCCGGCAGTAATTCCGTTCATTCTCACCTTGGTTCTTGGGTTAATGGTCTTGTCAGAACACGGGGTGAAAAAAGCATACGCGCTTTTGGTAATACTGCTCAGCGCACTGCTTGGCATTTCAGTGCTTCGCCTTAACCCATTCGGCAATGCACTGATGGCTTCAGTGACTGGATTTTTTGCAGTCAGCACGCTTGTTTACTCACTGGTAAAGAATTCAGTGCTCAAAAGACAGATTCAATCAAAGAGCGAAATCAGGGAAAAAAGTGTTGTGGAGGGCTCGCTGTTAAGCATTGCTGGAGCCGGCACTGTTTCCATCCTGCCGGGCATTGGCCCAGGGCAGGCTGCATTCATTGCAGCAAAGCTTGGTGGGAAAACCAAAACTGGTGCCTACCTTGTAATGCTCGGTGGCATTAACACAGCAAACATAATCTTTTCACTCTTGACCCTGATTGCAGCTGGAAGGATTCGCACTGGGGTTGCAGCAGTGGTAAGCCAAGCACTCCCGGACAAAAGCATGCTAGTTTTTCTTCTTGCCGGAACTGCTCTTTTTGCTGTTGGGTTTTCAGTGCTTGTTACAAATGCGATCGCTGGATTCATCCTCAAACGCGTTCACCTTGTCCCCTACAGAAAAGTAAACATTGCAATACTGGGCTTGCTTGCAGTGGTTGTGTTCTTGGCCAGCGGGGTTTATGGCTTGCTGGTTTCGTGCGTGAGCGCAGCCATTGCGCTAATTGCAGTAACAAAAAAAGTGAAGAGAACCCATTGCATGGCATTCCTTATCGTGCCAACAATCATGCTCTATCTTGGTTTGTAATGGGTTCGAAAACTATTTAAATTTCAATTGAGCAATAAGAGTGCATGGCGAGGGTTACTCCAAGAGTGGAACAATACTTTGTGATTGCCACTGCGGTGTTTGTTTTTATAATAACCATCATTTTAATGCTGTACAGGCGGTGATTCTTTGGAAAAAGAAAGAATATGGTTTTACCTGGCATTAGCATGGACAGTCGTGGGAATCTTTTCAATTCTTTTCTCCTGGCTTTACAGGCTTGAATTGAGCATTTACTGGTTTGGCTGTATTATAATGGGACAGCTTTGCTTTGTTCACAGAGAACTAGCAATCAAAAAACGTAGCAGCTAAAAAACTGTTTTAACGAGTTCGTTTTAATTGTAGCTTATGATTTCAATAAAACGTGCAACACTTGAGGGATTGCTAGAAGCAGCACGCAACACATACCCAAACGAGTTCTTTGCCTTGCTGGGAAGTACTCACAGGAACAGCACAATTGACGAGGTTGTAATGGTGCCAACAGTGTACGGAAAGGCACACGCTATCATAAAAAGCGGCCTTGTGCCAGTGGACTTTAATATTATAGGAAGCATACACTCACACCCTGGGAACAGCAACAAGCCAAGCGTGGCAGACTTGCACTCCTTTCCCAGCTTTGGCAGCGTTCACTTTATAATTTCTTATCCGTTCACTATTGAAAGGATAAATGTGTACAGCGCAAGAGGAAAAGAACTTGAATGGAAGGTCGTTGAGTAGAGAAATGCATTGAATGGTGTAAAGTTTGGAGATGGAATGCAATGAAAATAATGCTAATCATAAGCGATGGCATGGGAGACTTGCCAGAGAACAGCCTTGGTGGAAAAACACCATTGGAAGCAGCACAAACTCCAAACATGGATTCACTGGCAGAAAAAGGCAAAACAGGCGTGATGCACGTGCTCAAAAAGGGCGTAATCCCTACCTCAGACAAAGCACACTTAACACTATTCGGCTATGATTTAAAAAAACACTATCCAGGCAGGGGTCCGTTTGAAGCTTTGGGTCTCGGAATGAATTTAAAGCATGGTGACATAGCGTTTAGATGCAACTTTGGTACTGTTGACTCAAAAATGAAAATACTTGATAGAAGAGCCGGAAGAATCAAAAATGTTTCAAAGCTGGCTGAAAGGCTAAATAACATGAAAATCAGGGGAATTCGCTTTTTGGTGAAACCTGGTACGTCACACCGCGCTGCATTGGTGATGCGAGGCAATGGCTTGAGTGAAAGGGTCAGCGACGGAGACCCACACAGGGAGGGATTGAAGGTCCAAGAAATCAAACCACTGGACAAGTCCAGAGAAGCAGCATTTACAGCCGAAGTGTTAAACGAGTTCCTTGAAAAAGCGCACAAAATCTTGGACAGGCATTTCTTGAACGTGAAAAGGAGGAAGAATGGTTTGCTTCCAGCAAACTACTTGCTGCTCCGTGGCGCTGGTCAGATGAGGAAGGTTCCAAGCGTGAAAGAGAGATTTGGATTGAGGGCTTGCTGTATTGCCGGTGCTGGACTGTACAAGGGCGTTGCAGCGTTTGCTGGAATGAAGGTGTTAAAGGTGAGGGGTGCGACTGGCAGGCCTGACACGAACATTAAGGCAAAAATCTCCCGCGCTTTGAAGGAATTAAAAGAATACGATTTCGTGTTCGTGCACATTAAGGGCTGTGATGTTTTTGGCCATGACGGGGACTGCCAGGGCAAGACGAAGTTCATTGAAAAAATCGACCGCGCACTAAAACCATTGCCTTCATTGAATGAAACACTCGTTGCAATTACTGCCGATCACTCAACACCCTGCTCTCACAAGGCGCACTCTGCCGACCCAGTTCCGGTGCTGTTATGGGGGAAAGGACTCAAGGCAGATAGTGTTGAGAGGTTCGGCGAACACCCTTGCAGGAAGGGCTCGCTTGGTGTACTCAATGGAAAGAACTTTATGAAATTATTGCTCAGCGTGGCTGGGAGAAGATAAGAAAACAAGGCAGTGCTACGGCATCAGAGGGAAGAGGTGTAAATGCACGGGCCAAGCGTGAAAAAAAGAATGCGCTATGTTTTTATATGAGTTTTATTATTATTCAATAGCATGAAGCACAGGGGACAGTTATCCATAGAGTTTCTTCTTGTATTCGTCTACTTTCTCATGGTTGTCAGCCTTATTTTTGCAATCTCCAGTGACTTCACTGAAAAACAATCCAAAGCCCATATAAAGCAACAGGAAACAATGATTGCAAACTCAATCGCAAAAATTGTGTCTGCTGCCAAGGGTTTTGAAACTGGAACTTACAGCGTTGAATACCTTGTTCCAAAGATTTACTTGCCGGGCAAGCCAATTGGCCTGCCTTGCAAGATTGAAATCAGGCAAAACAAGGTAAAGGTTGAAGTGCAGTTCAAGGGCGAAACTGTTGCAAGCGAAATCAGCACAAACTTCGAGGGCGGAACAAGCATTGACACCCAATGCGGCAAAATGCTAACATTGTCATAATAAATGGAAAGTGGTTGAATGAACAAAAAAGGCCAAATAATCACGGTTGACTTCATCTTTTCTTTAATCCTGTTCATGCTTGCCCTGGGTTATGTGTTCAGGATAGCTGAGGCAAACAATTACAGAATGAAGGAAGAAGAACTCTTCAATGACTTGCAGAGAATTGGGACAGCAGCAGGCGAAAGACTTGTCTCAAGCCCTGACTTTATATGCCAGGCCAGCAACAGGCCTTACTTCAACTGCGTTGTTGGCACGTTGCTCACCGGAGCAAACGCCAACAAGCTGGGCATTCCAAGCGGCTATGGTTTTGAGGTTTGGGATGAAACCGCAGGGGTCAGGATTGCCGGTAGTGCTCCCCCTCCCTTTAACCCAAACTCAGAGGATGCGCAAAATGTTTACTCGGAAAAAAGAAACGTGCTCTGGTTTGCAAACCAGCCAACCAAGGCCCAGCTAAATGCCTGTGCTGGTGGTGGCTGCACTGAGAAGCTTATAATGTTGAAGGTGTGGAAGCAATGAAGAAAGAGGGCTTCATTTTTTCAGTGGACGCACTGGGGGCAATAGCGGTAGTCACAGTCCTGGGCATTGCATGGGTTCTCTATGTCCACACAGAAACAGGCATTTCAATGACCCAAAAACACAAGCGAGCACAGGATACAACCCTTGTGAACCTCTACACAAAAAATGCCGAATTCCAGGACCTAAACATAGAAAAAGAAGTAACAACGTGCAAAAAATACTTTTTCTATGACACTGCTTATGATGAAACAGGGGACCCAATTGCGCAGCCAGCAAGCTCTCACTGTGAGGAGGAACTCTCATGAACCAGCACGGTGGGATTTACGCGGTTACAATTGGGCTCATGGCACTATCCCTGCTTGCTGCAACAATTTTTTCAACACAGGGAATGATACAACAAGAGAAAAGCGAGGACTTCCTTGCAGTAATGAGTGATGTTAGGATGACCTGGGAGAACACCACGCTTGTTTTTGATGACGCGCTAGCCGGGGCAGTTGCAAACAATACCTGTGCTGCTCTCGACCAAGCCACGCTTGAAAACAAGTATTTAACACCAGCAATCAATTCAATGAACTCCAAGCTAGTGCCAGGCGTTCAGTGTTCTTATGCAAATGGAAACCTTGCCATTGGCGCAAGCGCTGATTACACTGCAGACATTACCTGCTCAAGGGAGCTATCGGAGGATGGCAAAACTGTTTTCAAGGCAGAGTTTACAAAAAATGTAAAGTTTAGTGCTCCCTGCTGAGAATTCTTCTGACTTCTCTTGAAACCCCAGAATCGTACTGGATTGCCCGTTTTCTCTCAGAGCAGATAATTTCAGGCAAGCCAAGTGAGCGCGCTAGCTCCCTAAGCGGCTGCTTTCTAAGCAAGTCCCGGGGGGAAAGGATTTTCTCGCGTGCCGGGAAAGACATTGCCTGGAGCATGAATTGCTCTTCGAGGAAGGGCATGGCTGCCTTGAGTGAAAAATAGCGCGCCAGGGCAAGCTCTCTCTTAAGGTTTCTTTCAAACATCGTTTCCAGTTTTTTCCAGCAGAGCGCTTCAACCCCTGGGTAGCCTTTTTCTTCAAGCACGGAAGCGAACTCTGCATAGCCGCAGAACAGCTCGTCTGCCCCTGTTCCAGAAAAAACCCATTGAACCGAACTCTTCTTCACTGCTTCAAGAGCAGCGAACTCTGGCACTGAAATCTCGACCTGGAGTGCATCACTTGAACCAATTATTCCTCTAACCCTGTCCACCACTTCCGGCAGCTCTTCTTTTTTTATTATTGTTTCACTGAGCTGCAAGCCAAGGAGTTCTGCGTTGGCCCTAGCGCGCTTCATTGAACGCGAGCCTTTGACTCCCGCACAATAGAGTTCAATGCGGGGAACAAAGAGCCTCAGGAGAAAAGCAATGACTGAAGAGTCAAGACCGCCGGAGAAAAGCACAGCGCACTCGCTGAGTCCAGAGCTGGCTTTTTTAACCGAGGAGTAAAGCGAGTGCGAGAGCGCCTTGATTGAGTGCTCACTTGGAACCCTTTCACGCAATGCGTGCACGTTCTCCGGGTTGCGAAAAAAACCAATTGAGTTCATGGAAACTACGCATAATAGTATTTGTTTTTCTTTTTTTGCTCTTGGTCCTTTGACGAACCTGGCTTGTTGGCGCGCGGTCTTCCAGTGTTTGGGTCACGCCTGTATGTTACGTTAAGCGATTTAAGAAAGTGGTTCATGCCCTCAGCCATTGGCACTGGGCTGTGCGCCTTGCCTTTCACTGCTGGAACTCCGTCAAAGACCATGAGCCTGTCGCACAGATAATCCTGGAAGAGGATATCGTGGTCTACAACCAGGGCTGCCTTGCCGCTCTTGGTTGTAAGAGAGCGAATGAACTGTGCAGTGCTCAGTCTTTCCTCCACGTCAAGGAAAGCAGAGGGCTCGTCCAACAGGAAGAGGTGCGAATCCCGGCACATTGTGGCTGAAACTGCAACTTTTTGGAGCTCCCCTCCACTGAGTTCACCAAGCCTTCGCTCCATTAAGTCTTTGAGCCCAAACCTTGGCACTGCCTCTTGCTGGAAGGCTTGCCTGTCAAGGCTTTGTGAGTCAAAAAACTCCCTTACACGCATTTCCTTTTCTGGCTTGAGATACTGTGGCTTGTATGCAACCTCCAAGCCAAGATTTATTTTACCAGAGTCCGGTTTTAGGATTCCGGCAAGGACTTTGACAAAGGTTGTTTTGCCAATAGCATTCGGTCCAAGGATCCCCAAAACCTCTCCTTTTCTTATCTCACCAGCCTTTGCTTCAAGGTAAAAGGACGAGAGTGTCTTGGAAAAAGAAGGGAATTCAATAAACCTTTCTTTTTCCCTTGATTCACCTGGAGCACTCACGTGGAAGGAAATCTCTTTCTCGCGAAAACGCAGGTTTTCGCTCTTGAGATAGCCCTCGAGGTACTGGTTGATGCCGTTTCTCACACTCATCCTGTCACTTATTACTCCGTATACTCCCCTGCTTCCAAATATTACGTGAACGTAATCGCTTAGGTAGTCGAGCACGGCAAGGTCGTGCTCTACAACCATTACATACTTTCCTTGCCCTGCAAGGGAACGGATTTTTCCCGCAATGAAGAGGCGCTCTCTTGCATCCAGGTAACTGGAGGGCTCGTCGAAAAAGTAAAAGTCAGCATTGCGCAGAATAGAAGCAGCAATAGCTGCTCTCTGGAGTTCCCCGCCGGAAATCCTGCGAACGCTGTGATTGAGGACTTTTTCAAGCTCAAAGTCTTTCACAACCTCGTCGAATTTGTTGGTTTCATTCACCTGCTCCAGCATTTCTCCAACCGTGCCCTTGAAAGCCAGTGGAATCGAGTTAATGTCCTGGGGCTTGAACGAGCACTTGAGCTCACCAAGGGCAAGTAATTCAAAGTATGCCTGGAGTTCAGAGCCCTTGAAGAGGTCAATTATGGCTTCATAGCCATTGCTTTTATCAATGCTTGGAACTATTTTGCCAGAGAGAATTTTCATGGCGGTTGTCTTGCCAATGCCATTCCTTCCAATCAAGCCAACAACCTTTCCCCTTGATGGAACAGGCAAGCCATAGAGCCTGTAAAAGTTCTCCCCATAAGAGTGAACCACGTGGCCAAGCTTGGGGGAAAGGTTCACGATGCTTATTGCCTTAAAGGGACACTTGTGCACGCAAATCCTGCAAGCAGTGCAAAGCCTTTCAGAAATCCGTGGAAAGCCATCCTCTGCTTTCACAATGCAGTCCTTCCCAAGCCTGTTCACAGGACACACTCGCATGCATAACCAGTTGCACTTTTGCGGCGCACATTTTTTGAAATCTATTACCGCAACACGGACCTGCTCTTTCTCACTAACCCTAACCATGCAATCACCTGAATGCTGCCGTTTTTTTTGCTCTCCTGTTTTCCTGGCTCTCTAACCACAATATCACTTAAAGCCAAGCAACACAAGGTTTTTTCCAACAATGCCTGCTGGCTCTCTAACTATAATATCACTTAAAGGCAATTAATAAAAGGTTTTCAAGCAGCGGGGTAACGAGAGATGTATCTCCAGGCAGCCAGTGGCCAACAACGATTAACGGTTGATATGAAAAAACCTGTAAAAGGGTTTTAATTGTTTTTCAGCATGGCGATTAATATGAAATTGTTAAAGCTTGACCGCTTTCACTCCCTCGCGGAAGTCTTGCCTGAAACCCCTGATGACCTCTGGCACCTGAGCCACGTCATTGAGAGAGGAGACTTGGTGAGAGCGCGGACTACGAGAAAAATCAAAGCCCAAGAGGGCGAGAAAACAAGAAGGGAGAGACTGCTCTTGCAGGTTGAAGTCAGGGAAGTGGAATTCGACAAGTTCACTGGCTCTTTAAGGGTTCACGGCGTGATTCGCAGTGGAAAGCCAGAAGAGCTGGTTGAACTGGGGGCAATGCACTCCATTGAAATCGAGCAAGGCAAAAAAATACAGCTAAAAAAAAGGGTTTTCAGAAAAGACCAGTTCGAGAGACTGAAAAAAGCCCAAAAGGCAACACACAAAAAACCAGTGCTTGTCGTGGTATTGGATGACGAGAGCGCCAGCTTTGCCTTGCTCAAAGAGTTTGGGTTGGAAAAAAAGGGTTTTATTAACTCTGGCAAGTCAGGAAAACAATTCAAGCAACAGAACTGGAAAAAAGAGTTCTATGGAAACATTGCAAGAAAAATCCTTGAGTCAGGAATTGAAACCATTGTTTTAGCCGGACCAGGGTTTGTGAAAAACGAGCTCGCTGACTTCCTGAAAGAAAAAGCATTCAAGGGAAAGGTGTTCACCGAAAACACAAACTCTGTTGGGTTGACTGGCATAAACGAGCTGCTAAAAGGCAAGGCGCTGCCAAGGATAGTGCAGGAGTCAGAGATTGTGATAGAAGCCAAACTGATTGAAAAGCTCATGGGCGAGATTGGAAAGAACACAGGAAAATCAGCCTATGGCTTGAGCGAAGTGGAAAAAGCGATCGATTTTGGAGCAGTGCAAGAACTCCTGGTTTTAGACAAGTACATTGGCGAGGAAATGGAAAAAGTGGCACCACTGCTGGACAAAGCAGAGGAAGCGCACGCAAAAATTCACGTCTTTAACTCCGAGCACGACCCGGGGAAAAAACTCGAAGGAATTGGAAAAATTGCTGCACTGTTAAGGTATAGGTTGGAGTAAAAGGCATAAATTCAAATTTTTGAACTGACTGCAACACTCAAGATTTATAGTAATCTGCGCTTACAGGCAGGTCACTTCACCCTGAACTCCCTCCATTCAACCTTTCTCGGAAGACAGTGGGAAAAATTAGGTGCTGATCGCTTTTGCTGTTTCGATTACTTTTTTGACATCGCCAGAAAAAACACTGCTTGCGTTCAGTATTTCAATGGCTGTAATAGAGCCATTCCTCGCAACGTCAATTATTATGCCATTCGGCAACTCGATGCTCTTCCAGTATTTCTCCTTGCTTAACTGGATGTTTAAAACATCCTCCTCCTCATCATACCATCTTTCCATTTCAATCACCTAATCAAGCCAAAAGGCAGTGATTATTTTTACTCTGTTTTTCCCAATCTTTCTATAAACAACTTTTAATAGTCGCCCACTTGGGGGAACACGACTTATTGCATTCAAAACATTTGCCTTGCGCCGATCTCTTAAAACATTGGAGTTTGAAATTACAAGCTTGATCAAATCATTCG
>CAZGDN010000020.1:0-9128 GCA_964525235.1 uncultured archaeon
ACGCATTTTGGCTTTTGCCAAAATAGCGCGCCTTTAGGCGTGGGAGTGTGTCACAGATATTTCCGTTAGTTTAGCTCTTCAGTTTCTTGATTGCTTCCGCTAAGTCACCCTTGCATTCTTCGAGTGCCTTTCTTGCTTCTTCCTCGGTTTTGCCACTTTGCGCTGCAACCATCTTGACGTCTTCCTCTGGAATGTTTGACTCTTTTCGCTCTTCTCCGAGCACGGTGTAGGTCTTCTGGCCCTGAACCTCGATCGAGGTAACGCTCGGGTCCTCTATTACAATTTTGCCATCCTCTAGTTCGAAGATAACTCTTTTGGCGTTGAGTTCCTGTGATTTCATGCCCAGCTGGCGCATCATTCGCTTCATTTGAGCTGGATTCATTCCCAATCCTGGAATCATAATCGTCTCACCAACACAAAGCTTGGTTGAAAAGATTTATTAACCTCTTGCCCGTATTCTTGATAGAATGACTGAGCAAACAATCTCTTCACTTGCTGTGCTGGAAAAGAAAGCGCGGCTTTCAGGGAGTTCAAACAAAGCAAGGAGAAAAGCATTAGAACACTATTTTTCGAGGGGCGGCATTATACGCGTTGACCTTGCTTCCAGAAAGCCTGGTGCCTGGCCACGCTTGGTTTACCCAACAAAGCTCAGGCTCCGCGCGCTTATACGACAAAAAGATTCTCTAAAGTCAAATTATGCTAAAAAGAAAAAGAGCTGGGAAAAAAAGCTCGGGGAAGCAGAGTTGTATGGGGCAAAGCATGCACTCAAAAAGTTTTCTTCACCATTGTACTGGAAGCATTGGGTTAAAGTGCTTAGGGATCCGGACTACAGGGCTGACGCTGAAAAGGTAAGGCTGCCAATGCGCCTTGTTGCAGACCCGCGCTGGCAGCCCATGATTAGGATGTTTATCGAAGACGTGGAGTACAGGAAGCAGTTAACCGAAACAGTCCAGCACTCCATTGTCTACAAGAAGGACAAGAAGCTCGCGCGCTACGCCACGGAACTGCAGGACTTCAGGAAGGGCGAGAGCACCCGAAAGCTCAAGGAACTCGACAAAAAACTCGCGGAAATAGAATCAGACATTAATGCCTACCGCGAACTCATAAAGTGGGCCAACGAGTAGTTCACCGGAAGTGAGCTCTTTCCCCTGTTTTTAAACCCTTGCCATGCACTCTTTTTTCTATTGAATTAAAGGGGGGTTTTTTATGGCAAAACCAATCAAGAAGTTCTCCGCTGGCGGCGTCCAGGTTGCAGTCTGGGAGAACGAGGGCAAGGAGGGAAAACAGTTTTACAGTGTGAGCATTGACCGAAGGTACAAGGACAAGAACGATGAGTGGAAGAGCACGAATTCGTTTAAGGCAGCTGATTTGCCAAAGGCAGTCCTCGCACTCAACAAAGCGTATGAATACCTGACACTGAAAGACGATGACGTAAAGCTAACTGACCTCATGTGAGGGAAGGCGTGGCAGGGTTTAACCTTCCTGCCAAGAAGTCTATAACCTAAACTTTGTTAGGTTATAGATGAAAGATGAATTGGCATATTGGAATTAGACAGAGATGTAAATTCCGCTAAAAGCATATTGGCTTTGGGGCAAGGCTTTGTGGAAAACAAAAGCAGAGTAAGTAATTCTATGAAGCAAGAAGCCATATCCTCAGCAAGAGATGCAATCTCATGTTAGGTTATGGTAGTTCACTGTGAGCATGAAAGCGTTAAAATAACTTCAAGCAAGAATTCTTTGGATTAAAATGAAGACAACAGAAATCGAGCGCAGGGTAAAAGAGCTCAACTCTTTTGATTCCTTTAATCCAATGCAGGGGAAAGCCCTCAAGAAAGGCATTTACTCCAAGAGTGTTGTTGTTGGAGCTCCAACCGCGAGCGGCAAGACCGTGATTGCAGAACTCTGTGCTTTGAACTGCATAATAAATGAAAGAAAAAAGGCAATCTACACCTGCCCGCTTAAGGCAATTGCATCAGAGCATTTCCGTGAATTCAAGCGCAAGTATTCAAAGGAGTTCGGTTTAAGGGTTGCGCTGAGCACCGGTGACCTGGATTCGAGTTCAAAGTACCTTTCAAGGTATGACCTGATTTTTTGCACTAATGAAAAAGTGGATTCGCTTATAAGGCACAGGGCTGAGTGGCTGAAGAGTGTTGGATTGCTTGTGGCAGACGAAATTCACGAGCTTGATTCAGACAGGGGCGCGACTCTCGAAATGGTTATTTCAAAAATGCGTTTTATTCTGCCTGGGTTGCAAGTGCTTGCCTTGAGTGCAACGATTCCAAACGCGAGAGAGATAGCAGAGTGGCTTGGGGCAGAATTGGTTGAAAGCGATTACAGGCCGGTGAAGCTCAAGGAAGGAATTCTTTTTGAAAAGACCGTTTACTTTGATGGAGAAGAGCAGCAGTTAAAGGGAGAGGAGGAGTTGCTCGCTGTTATTGAGGATACGCTTGAAAGGAAAAAGCAGGTCTTGTTCTTTTTGAACACGCGGAGGAATGCTGAGGGTTTTGCGAAAAAGGCAGCAAAAACAGTTGAGAAAAGATTATTGCCAACGGAAAAAGATTATTTACTAAAGATTGCTCAAAAGATTGAAACTGTGCTTGGAAGCCCAACTGAGCAGTGCAGATTGCTGTCAAAACTCGTGCGCTCTGGTGTCGCATTCCACCACGCTGGACTGCTTCCAAAACAGCGCGAGCTGGTTGAAGAGGCCTTTAAGGAGGGAAAATTAAAGGTTGTGAGTGCTACGACGACACTTGCTGCGGGGGTTAATTTACCGTCTTTCCGTGTTGTGATTCCCTCGCTTTACCGCTACACTGCTTATGGCATGCAGCGCATTCCAGTGAGGGAGTACAAGCAGATGGCTGGCAGAGCTGGAAGACCAAGATTTGATTCCAGCGGCGAGTCTATTCTTGTTGCCCGCTCTGAACCTGAACTGGGTGAACTAAAAGAGTGTTATGTAGACGGAGTGATTGAGCCTGTTTCTTCAAGGCTTTCTCTTGAGCCTGTTCTTCGAATGCACTTGCTTGCCTTGGTTGCTTCTCGTTTCGTGTTTGACACTCGTTCAATGGAGAACTTTTTTTCCAGGACTTTTTACAGCAAGCAGTTTGGCAGCCTGGATGAACTTCTTGAAAGGGTTGACTTGCTCTTGGGTGAACTGGTTGATTTTGGTTTTGTTGAAGAAAAGCAGGGCAGGTTTTTTGCCACTGCTCTTGGCCAGAGAGTATCAGACCTTTACCTTGACCCTGTTTCGGCAAGCAAGCTCATAAACGCTTTGCAGCAAAAGCTCAGCGTGTTCTCTGCGCTGTACGCGTTCACTGACACTTCTGAGTTTTTTCCGCCTGTTTCTGTTCCAAAGAAGCGCGAGGCAGAGCTTTGGACAGAGCTTCTTTCAATGGAGGAATCCCTTCCAGTGAATGTTTCAAGCGAGCAGTTCTTTGACCCAGGGCTCTTGGACAAGTTTAATTCTGCTTTGCTCTTGAACGAGTGGCTTTCGGAGAAGAGCGAGCAGCAGTTGATGGATGAGTTCAACACAAAACCCGGCGTCTTGTTTTCAAAGCTCAGGATTTGCGACTGGCTTGCCTATTCTGCCCTGGAGCTCTCCAGGGTTCTTGGCTTGACTCACAACACTGCAACTCTTCTTGAGGTAAGAAAGCGCCTCAAGTACGGTGTCAGAAAGGAATTGCTCCCGCTTGTTGAACTGAAAGGCATTGGAAGGGTGAGGGGCAGGCGCCTTTACAAGGCAGGAATTCGCTCAATTGCTCAGGTAAAAAAGGTGAGTTTCCAAGATTTGAGCAGGGTTCTTGGCGAAGGCGTAGCAGCACAGGTAAAAAATCAGCTGGGCCAGAATGTGCCGTTTCACAAGCCTGTTCGGAGGCATAATAAGGATAATAAAGTGGGTCAACGGTCATTGCCTTCTTTTGTGTAATTATTTCGGCTTTATGGAAACGATTTATAGAGGTCTTTCCAGCTTTTCATAAAACCCTCTTTCTGTCGATTGAATGTATTTTAAAATTCAATTCAGGGGATTTCTACACCACCGGTCATTTCGAAAACTTTATTAATGGGGAAAGGCTTATACTGGTAAATATATATAAAAAAAGAAAATAACCAATTACTTGGTAACATTAACCAAGTAAGAATGGTGGATGGTTGCTTTTAGCCTTGCTTGGTGGAATTGACAGGGCAAGAGCGGGGTGGTAAGCTATGGGTTTGAAGAAAGCGTATTATCTTTTGGAGGACAAGTATTATGCTTTGCTGGACAGAATCAACCGTTTTATTCCAGTTTATAAAATAGTTGACCCAATTGACCGCGTTGTTCCATCCTTTGTGCTCTTGATTTTATTGCTCGTCTTTCTCTTCCTGTTTTTGCTTTCCCCCTGGCTTTCATCATTGATTCGTTTTGGCCCACAAGCTCACTATGCCACAATCAGGGTCTTGGACAGTGAGACAAGCAAACCCATTAGTGGAGCTGAAGTTACTTTAACCTTTGTTGATTCGAATAAGCCGATTTCCGAGAAGACCGATTCGGATGGCAAGGCAAAGTTTGACTTGGGCAAAGAGCAGGCAAGGGTTTCCATTGAGATAACTGCAGAGGGGCGCCAGCGTTATTTTAAGTCCGAGGTTGTCCTTGTAGCTGACCAAATCAGATTATTCAAGCTAAAGCACCTTGAGGTAGCCTTAAAGGAAAAGCTTTCTCTTGCCGTGTTTGATAAGAAGTCAAAGAGGAAGATTCTTGACAGGCCCATTCACATAACTTTCACTTGCCTTGGGGGTGGTGACATTGAGCCAATAAATGCAGTTCAGGACGAGAAGGTTCCGTTTGAGGTCGAGGACCCCGGGAACTGTAGTTCGCTGTTGGCAAAGGTGAGCGCTCAGGATTTTAAGAGCCAGACACGGCCACTCTCACCAGGCAGGGTCACAGAGTTTTTCCTTGAAAGTAATGTTAGTGAACAGAATCCGCTAAAGGGTGCGATTGAGATAACTGTTGTTGATCAAGCTGAAAGCCCCGTGGAAAATGTTGAGGTACGGCTTTCAAACGGAACCAGCAAGGAATTGAAGGGTATAAAGTATACAGGCGAGTCTGGTACTGTTTTGTTTGATGGTCTTAGCCCTGGTTATTATGATGCGTTGTGTACAACCAGCGATGGTAGAACTGCTTCCGAGATAAACATAAAAGTTAACGCCGGAACCACCACAAAGCAGGAGATAAAACTGCCTGCCTTGACACCAATTGAGAAAAAGCTATTCTTTAAAGTTGTTGATGCCAATAACTCAAAGCCAGTTGGTGGAGCTCACGCTGTTATTCGTGCAGATGACCTGCTGTTCAAATCGGTTGACTCAAACAGCGATGGCACAGTAAAGGTTCCCCTCTCGCTGAGCGAGGCGGACAAAAATTTTACTGTTGTGATTTCGGCAGATGGCTATGCTGAAAAGTTTGCACATTTGCCGGTCCTTGAATCATCTGCCACTAGCCCAGTCATCATCAATTTATCAATAGTTCTTGATGTGAATACTATAACAAATGCAACAAACCTTTTGCCTATTGCTCTCTTTGTTCCGCAGAACAATGCTTATTTTGGTGCAACCCCCTTTACTGTCTCTTTTGACGCTTCTGCTAGCTTTGACCCGGATGGAAGCATTGTGGGCTATGATTGGAACTTTGAGCCCGGTTCGTTTGCATCCGGCAGCGAAAAAATCAGCGTAACACACACGTTTAATCACCCCGGTTTGTATGATGTCAATTTGGTTGTAACAGACAACAACGGAGCAAAGGGTTCTCGCACAGTGCAGATTCAGGTAGTGCAAGGCAAGGAAAACTGGAAGCCTGTTGCAATAGTTAGTGCTAATCCTTTTTATGGGCTTGTCCCGTTGACGGTTGACTTTAATGCTTTTGAGAGCTTTGATCCAGATGGTTCCATTGTTTCTTATCGCTGGGATTTTGGTGATGGTGAAAATGTAAGCGGTGTCACAAAAAACAAGGTTACACACACATTCGCTTCCCCTGGGGATTTTAATGTTTTGCTTGAAGTCAGGGATGATGATGGCGATAAAGCGCTTGATAGGGTTCTAATACAAGCTTATTCTGAGTCACCAGAAAACTGGAAGCCGGTTGCAATCTTTAGTGCAAGCTCTTATTATGGTCTTGATCCCCTAAGCATTTCTTTTGATGCTTCTGCTAGCTTTGACCCGGATGGCTCGATTGCTAGTTTTGACTGGGACTTTGGCGATGGCGAGAAAGCAAGCGGTGTTCAAGTACATCATACGTTCAGGAGTGCGGGGGAGTTTAAGGTAAGGCTCACTGTTACTGATAACAAGGGAGCAACAAATTCAAGGGACAGAAATATTGAAGTAATAGACTCAGGCATTAACCTCAACCCAATTGCTGTCATAAATGCAAGCACGCTTTTTGGACAAAAGCCATTGAATGTAGCCTTTTCTGCATCTGAGTCCTTTGACCCGGATGGCTCGATTGCTAGTTTTGACTGGGACTTTGGCGATGGCAACACAGCAACTGGGGAAACAGTGCTTCACACGTTCAGTGAAGATGGCAATTACACGGTTAAGCTGACAGTAGTGGATAATGATGGAAATTTAGGTTCTGCCCTTGTTAAAGTTCAGGTTGTAAGCTGGCCAGTGCCCCAGTATGGAGACATCCTTGTAAGGGTTTTTAATGAAAATCTTGACCCTGTTGAGGGCGCTCTCATAAACCTTTACCGTGAAGATGTAACGCACCCCCTGAATGACCCTGCAAATCCTGTTTATTCTGCTGCAGATGGCTCCCACCTCTTTGAAAACCAGGAGGTCAGCATAAACAAGTATTTTGCAAGGGCGTTCTATGACCCCGATCTTAACGGAGAATCAGAGCACAGAAATGTAATTGCAATGCAGGAACTAGAACTTGACGTGGTGCTGGTGCAAAAAACCGGAAACATTGAGGTTTTTGTGGCGGACAAAAATGGCCCGGTTGAAAATGCCACTGTTTCGTTTTTTAGCTCTTCCGATAACTCCCTTTTGGACACCTGTGCAACTTCTGCAAGTGGAAGGTGCCAGTCTAAGAATTTTGCTGCCGGCAGGCTTGTCCTGGTAAGCGTTTCAAAGGCTGGTTATATGACTGATCAGAGCAACATGGTTGAGGTGCTTGCTAACAACACCACCACTGTAAATGTTTTACTTTCAAGAACCATGAGCGGAGTTAGTGCAGAGCTGGATGGAATCTATTCTGACGTTCAGTGCACGAGTCCTGCTATAAGCATTGAGTCATTACCTGACGAAAAGAACTATTACTACTTCAAATTCAGGGTTAAATATGGAAGCAATGACAACAACGATGCAAGGTTTAATATGAGAACAGGTCTTGACTTGCAGTCTTCTATTGCTGCAGAAAACTATTTCCTTGACGTCTCGGAAGTATTCGAAAACTCGAGTGATTCCACTATCCTTTCGACCTGTTTTAACCCAGCAAAGCCCTTTGAGCCGCCTGCTGACTGCATTGGTCTGGGAAATCACTTCAAACAGGCAGTTCTTATATGGAATGAGCTGACAGGAGACAATGGCGTATCAAAGACAGTGGTGGTGAAAGTTGGAGTTGAATCAGGAGTCGCAGACGGCACAGTTACAGAGGCTCACTTTGGAGCAATAGCGTCTCAAAATGGGACAATTGTTGAATCAGGGGATATTGTTATCCCGATCACCATCGGTTCTCCCATTTGCGCCTCTGATGGTCTTGCCTGGCAGCGTTTTATTGAACTCAATGGGGTGAAAATGGCACTCCCAGTGAATCCATCCCCGGCCAACTTTGTTGAATTGAGGAAAGGAAAGGATTACAACCTGTTCTTCAAGGTTTTAAACTGCACTGATCACAACATTGCGGACCTTAACATAAAAGTATTTGATGAAAACGAGGCCGGTGTTGTTTCCTTCCCAGGACTTGGTGCTGGCTCTGGACCGTTTGAGGTTGCAACTCTTTCAGGGCTTGAAAGAGGAATTCTTTCAGGCGAGCAGTCATTTACGATAAAAGCCGAGAAAACGGCTCCTAAAACAGTAGTAAAGCTTGTTGCTGAAGAGACCGATTCCCAGCCAAAAAATGGAAAAACAGAGATGTTTTTCAAGGTGCTTTCAGTCAACGATCTTAAAGTAGAGGGCTTGCCCACTGCTCTAATGGAAGGCATTCCAATCAACATTTTGGGGACTGTAAAGGATGCTGTAAGTGATGCAAACATTGGGGGTGCTGTCATAAGCATCCTTCTTAATTCCTCTTCGCTCACGACAGTTAACTCTGCATCTGATGGCTCTTTTTCTTACCTTCAAGCAGGTGGCTCAATGCCAAGTGTTGGTGACACTGTTTTTGTGAAAATAAACGCCCCTGGCTACAACGAACTCGTTGTTTCAATTCCTGTTGTCTCGGGCGGACAACCTTCTCTCTTGGATTGTGTCACAATTAACCCAGTTGGCCCCGCGGATGTTCAAAAAGGCAATTCCGGCTCTTTTAATGTTGTCTCAAGCAACTGTCCTGCAGCTGTCGAAATTGCCATTTCCAGCAGCCTAAATGTCTCCCCGCAAAACTTCACACTTCAAAGCACTGATTCCAAGGAAGTTCAATACACTGCTTCTGGCCCGGGTGTTTTCCAGGGCATTTACCCAGTTGAAGTCAGGGGGCTTGTTAAAGGCTCTGCTTCGCAGCGGTACATTGGAACCTTTGAGGTTAGAATTACTGATCCTAATTCTTGTTATTCAATGGACAAATTTGAATTGGACCTCGCATCTGGAACGGCGCTTGCAACCATTACAAACAACTGTTTTTTCCCGAATCGCGATGCCCTGAACCCGTTTATTGGAATTGACAACTCTAACGTGCAGCTATTAAAAAAAGCAGAGAAGGACAATATTCCACAAAGTGTTTCGTTCACTTGGCATATTCGCACTTATGCCGAGAACAGTGATGGCAGCATATTCAGTGTTAACTCGATTGAGAGGACTTCAACAGTCAACCCGAGCTATAGCAAAATAGTATTTGATATTGCTCCATTTAATGCAGATGACTTTATTAATGGATGTGATGCTGAGGGAATTACCGGCATAAAGGAATCTGCTTCTTACACTGGAAAGACACTTTTGGATGTGTGGTTTGAGCC
>CAZGDN010000020.1:9228-11380 GCA_964525235.1 uncultured archaeon
TAAAGGAATCTGCTTCTTACACTGGAAAGACACTTTTGGATGTGTGGTTTGAGCCCAGTTCAAACAATGATGACATTGAAGTCTGGATTGAGGGAAACAGGGTAATGGCGAGATTCAAAGGCAAGCTTGAGCCAACAGGCGTTTACCCAATCGAAATAATTAAGAAGTTCCTGGCACAAACAGAGTATGCATTTATCTCAATAGAAGATCTTGTTGTAGGGGGGGGTGATTGAAGTGAAACGCATTGCAATTGCAGGGCTTACTGTTTTCTTGGCATTTCTTTTAGTGCAGCCACTAGGCGGGGCTGTTTCAAGCTATCTGAGTGTGACTCCAAGCGACGGCATTGTTCCAAAGGGCGGTTCAATCGCTTTTGAAACAAATTTTCCCGGAATAAAACATTTTAGAGTGCAAATATACAAAGTAAGCAACATAAATTATCTCCTGAAGGATTCTGGCTGGGTTGCTGAAACAGCCTACAATTTTGACCTCGGTGACCTTAACACTGGTTCATATCTTTATATAGCTTTTGCAAGGACTTCTTCTTCAACCCAGGAATCAATCACAGCTGATGATACTCCTCTTGGCTGGGAGTACTTTTATGTTAACGGTGCGCCATTCCAGTTCGAAGCAGGGACACTCTCTGTTGGAAGCAATTGGAAGACTGTTTCCCTGACTAAAACATTCACTAACCCTGTTGTTGTTATCAAGTCTGTTGAGGGCTGTGATAATCCTTCAACTGCAAAAGACCTGTGCGATTATCTGACTCCGAGGGTGAGGAACGTCACAAGCAACAGCTTTGAAGTAATGTTGCAAGCAGTCCCAAAGGACACCTCTCTTTCTGGTTCAAAAAATGTTTCATACCTTGTTGTCGAAGCAGGGCGTTACAAAATTGGAGGCTTTGACATAGAAGCAGGAAAACTGAATACTTCGAATTTTGCTTTACTGCAAAGTAATCCGATAACTGCAGCAAAGTTTTATCCAAAGTTCGAAAAGGAGCCGGTTCTCATAACCACAATAACAACATTTAATGGCCCTGAGCCTGCAACCACAAGGAACAAAACGCACTATTTTCCAGTTCATATAGGCCCTATCACTATTGAGGTTCACATAAGCGATTTTAGGGATGGCTTTGTTTCCCTGATTGACGAGCCTGGCTGGGATCCGTTTTTAGAGCATAAAAACGAAGAGATTTCATACCTCGCGATAACGCCAGGCGCTGGAGTGATTGATGGGAAAAAGATTTACGTTGGGGAGGAAAACGTTTCCAGCACTGCCAAAACCATCTCATTCAATGGAATGTTCTCAAAAAATCCACACCTCATAGCGGACATGCAGAGAATGTACGGCTCTGACTGGTCAATTGTAAGGCATGCTTCTCTAACAGCTGAAAGTGCTAAGCTCTTGGTTGCAGAGGTTGATGGCGGTGACCACAGGGTTGAGCCGGTTGGTTACATCCTAATCGCAGCAGGCAGTGACACTAATCCGATTTCGCTAGCGGCGAATTTCACTGCTGCCCCCATGCAGGGTGCTCCTCCACTGGATGTAAACTTTGATGCTTCTGCCAGTGCCAATGCTGTTTCTTATGCTTGGGACTTTGGCGATGGCTCGAGCGGCAGCGGCGTTAGAACAAGCCACAGGTTTGATAAAAATGGAACCTACACTGTTACCCTGACTGTCACAGATGCAAGCGGAAACACGGCAACAGCGCAAAAAGACATAGTTGTTGAAGCAGAGGGCTGTAGCTCCAATGCTGACTGCCCTTGCGGAGATGGGTGCTACAACAAGGAGTGCCTCCACCCCCTGATTTCGATAAGCAGGGGGCAGAACCAGGTTGTTGGGTTCAGGGGAAAGCCAAAGGATATTTCTACCACTTGGACTCTTACAAACACCGGAGACCAAACTGCTTTTGTAATGGGTTTTTGGACACCTGGCTGTGAAGGCCAATCGTGTGAAATAAAACTTCTCGAAAACGGTGGCAAAATAGTGACACCAAATGCCGGCGCGGTTCCAGAAAAGCCCGCTACTGGGGGCAGTTCTCCGACACCCACCCCCAGCGTTAGCCCTTCTCCTGGTGTTTCTCCCAGCGTTAGCCCTTCGCCTTCTCCAAGCCAAGGTGGGGCGCATAAGGTTACTGTAAAAATAGAAGGCACTG
>CAZGDN010000020.1:11480-14022 GCA_964525235.1 uncultured archaeon
CACGCAGTAAAGGAGTGCGGTTCTCCTTCTCCAAGTACTTCGACTCCTTCGCCCAGTTATACGGTCACTCCGGACTCAGAGCCCTCTAACCCTGGTTCTACTCCTGGGCCTGTTCCTTCTGCTCCAGGCTCCAGTCCCACTCCCTCACCGGAGCCCTCTGTTGCTGGTTCTCCAGTGGATTACAATTGTAGTAATTATAACTTTGGTAGTGAGATTTCATTGAGCACTCCCTTGTTTGCAATTGAGCCAGGGGAGAGTGTTAGGGTCGAGGAGATAGTTCGCGGTGTTTCTCCCCCTGCTGAAAAGAGAGAGTTATCGCTTGGCTTTGCTGTTCATTACACTGATGCCTTTGGGAAAAGCAACAAAGTTGCAAAGGCACACGCTGAAACAAACATTGTGCTTGCAAACCTTTCGTCTGAGAAGTTCCACGTGAAGCTCGGTTTAAAGGAGCAGTCTGCTTGTGTTGGCTGGAATGACCTCTATGGGGCTACTGGTGAGGGGGTTGTCCCGCGTGTTTTGTTTGATTGGTCTTTTAAGTCAGGTGATAGTGAAGCTGTTGCAATAAACCAGTGTGATAAGGGCAACGAGGACTTTACTTACTGTGATGCAACCCAATTCTCTATTGAGCTGTTGAAGAAGTTGCATAGAATTGATGAGTTGGCTAACTCTGGTGAACCTGGTGTTAGTGCGTTTGAGGAGTTTAGGGCCTACATTATCGCGGATAATTTTTCGGAGGACTTTAGGAAGGATTTTAATTATTATTATCAGCATGGTTTTTTCTCTGCTCCAAGTTGGTTTGCTGATCCTTCCACGCCATGGGCCAGTTATTTTACTGATTTTACCAGGCTTAAGTTTGAGCCTGCTCAGGTTGCTGAATCTGGTTTGTATAACGTGAGGCTGGAGTTTTCGTTTGATGGGGCTGAGTATGCTTTTTTCCATGATGGTGAGCCGAGGGCGAGTATTACAGTGAAATTTGAAAAGCTTCACCCGGCTGGTGTTGAGGTTGTTGACTCTCCGTTTTATTACCTGCCGTTTGATGGCTTGGTGGGAACGCAGCGTGTTGATGAGGATGGGAAAAAGGAAAGGAAAGACTATGGCCTGGGCTTTGTAAACGAGAATGGGGAGCTTAAGTTGGCTTATGTGAATGGGAACTTGGTTTTGACTTCTCCAAATGGTGGTAAAACAGTTTTCCGTACTCGAAAAGAGAGTGATTTTAACACGCTTAATGTATGGGAGCGTGGTCAGGTTCTGTCCATTAACCTTGCTGATGAAACCATGGATTTTTCTCCGAGTTATGCAATGCCAGTAATCATGGGTTTGCAGAGCTCTGGTGGTTCAGCACAGGCTTTTTATCTGCCGTTTAAAGGTGAGAGTTTGGTTGGGTTGACTGCTCCTGTTTCTTATTGGACTGGTGTTGGTTCTTCCCCGTCTCTTAACTGCAAGGACTTTGTTGGCAACGCTCTGCCGTATCGGGTGGGCGACAAGAGGGCTGACTTGGTTCAGGGTTCTTGTAGTGTGCTTGAGGGTAGTGAGCATGCTTTTGGCTTGTTTTGGCCTAGTGCCCTTAATGATGGTGATCGCTTGTTTTTGAAGACGGTTTTTTACTCTGCTTTTGATGATGCGTGGAAGATTTCTGCTGCTTGTGATAGTGTTTCTGGTGTGCGTGAGGTTTTTGCTTCGCCTTTGGGTGTTAGTTCTTCCCATAATCAGTATCTTGTTTTGCAGCAGCCTGGTTCTGGTATTGAGACCTTTAAGGACTTGGTGAACAGGATTGGGAGCAGTGAGGTTTGCATGGCTTTTTCTGATGGCAAGTACGTGTTTTTCTGGAATCCTGAAAAAATTGAGGAGGGCATTGGTACTGCTGGCCAGAGGATTGGTGCGGAGTGGTCTTTTAACTGGGAGAATTATAAGTGTGGCTCAGGGGCAACTGGTTCGTTGCAGCCCTCGGATATAGCTGCTAATGGACTTAAACTCGCCTATAATGCGCCCTCAAGCTTAATAGCCACTGAGAGTTTTTCTTTCACCAATGGAGATGTGCTTACACGCAACTCCATACTTCAAACAGCGTTAACTGGTCTCGCGGATGAACAGGTTTGCATGTCCCTTGGGGAGTTCAGGGGGAACCCTGGGTTTTCTGGTGGGGTAAGCAATGGCCAGGAGGATAGAGTTTTTTATGGGGGCGCAGGCTCAGTATCTGTTAGGCTTTCAGCAATATGTGATGAGGGGTCCAACTTGGTAGATACAATAAGCGGTCACTCAAGTTTAGATCCCGCATGGGCTGAAAATTGCTCCTGTACCAATGATCCTGGTCTTGCGCATCAGCTGTGCTGCTTGATGGCATTACGGGACTAATGCTCATACTAAGCTCTCTGTTTCTGATCTGAAGGTATAGCAATATCTTTTTCTTGGCTTTCTTTTGGCAAGACTTCTTATACAAGAAATATGTGCATTCTATGTAGGCATAGCATAATTGTCTGTTGCTATTCCCCAATGTGTTTTTCGAGTGTTGTTTTGATTTCTTTGGGTTCAAAGGCGAGTTTTA
>CAZGDN010000020.1:14122-22006 GCA_964525235.1 uncultured archaeon
CCAATGTGTTTTTCGAGTGTTGTTTTGATTTCTTTGGGTTCAAAGGCGAGTTTTATTAGGCGGGTGTTTCCTCTCATGCCTTTTCCAGAGGCTGTTGTTGAGAGCAAGCCGTACATTTCGAGTTCGTTTATGTATTGCTGGAACCACCTTGCGCTCACGGGGTTTTTCTTGTAGTGTGACGCGATCTTTTTGTATTCGTCGAATATTTCCCCTGAGAGCAGCACTCCTTTTTCAATTGAGTGGCCAAGGCGCCTGATTCCCTTTTTTTGAATTGTTAGCTGGGCAATGGAGTATAACACCAGTTGTTGTTGTTCTGGCAGGGTGCAGATCATTTCAAAGACTATTTCTTCTTCAACGCTTTTCCTGGCTTTTTCCACCTCTTTGTCGGTTACTTTTTTCTTTTTTTCCCTCTCGGCGATTTCTCCTGCTCTGAGTAACAGCATTACTGCTGTTCTTGCATCGCCTGATTCTTGTGCTGCAATGGCCGAGGCGAGGTTTATTGCGGATTCCTCAACTGCTCCTTCGTGGAATGCTTCTTTTGCTCTGTTGGTGAGTATTTTTTTTAGTTCTTGGGCGTTGTATGGTGGGAAGACGAGTTCTTTTTCGCATAGCGAGCTGCGCGTTCTTGGGTCAAGTCTTTCCTTGAATGTCAGCATGTTGCTAATGCCTATAACCGAGATAGAGCCGCTTGCCATTTCGTCGTTTGCTCTTGTCAGCGCGTATATTAACTCGTCAAGGTCTTTGACTTTGTCGATTTCGTCAAGGGCAATTATTAGGTTGAGGTTTTTTTTTGAGCAGTAGTCTGTGAGCTTTTCGTAGATGAAAGAGCCGCTGTACCCAATGAAGTCCTTGTCTGGGTAGAATGAGTGAACTGCGTTGCTTAGCACTTTGTATTTGCTGTTGTAGTTTCGGCAGTTTAAATAGGCTGTTTTCGCGTTAACGCTTTTTTTGGCTATATACTCATCGAGTTGTGCGAGAACGTGCTTGGTGCAAGCGGTTTTTCCAGAGCCAGTCTTGCCATAGAGAAACACATTGTCTGCTTTCTGGCTGTTGAGCACTGCTTTTAGTGATTGTACCATTTCATTTATCTGTTTTTCTCTGAAGGGCAGCTTTTTTGGGGTGTAGTGTGGTGTTATTTTCTCGCGGTTTTTGAATATTGAACTCTTATTTTCTAAGCCCTCAAACAGGTTTTTACTCGGCATTTTCGCACCCTATCTTTTCTTTGCTCCAATTATTATAAAACCCTAAACAGTTTGGATTTCTAATTATCAGCTTGCTTTCACGAAAATGCGTTAATATTAAAATAAATTGTTTGCACAAGTTAGTATGTTTTTTAAGGGGTGATGTTGGTGGCTTTTGTTCACAAAGTATTCAAGAGGGATGATGGCATTGATATTGAGGAGTTTCTTAATACTCTGGATGTTGAAGAAGAAACAATGTACGAGGATGCTGATGCTTTTGTAAAGCCGATGACTCTGGTCACGCAAGAGGATGCCAATGCGGTAGTGCATGAGGCAAAAGAGGGGAACATTGTTCTTCTTAATATAGGGGGCTTGGCTAAGAGAAATGTTGTTAAGCTGAAAGAGCTTATCACTAGCATAAAGGACGAGATAAGCGAGATTGATGGGGATATTGCCAGGATTTCCCAGGACAGAATTATTGTTACCCCAAGCAAGGTCAAAATAATAAAGAGGAAGGAGTGAGCCTTTCTTTTTAGTTTTTTTGAGGCAGGGTAATGCCCAAGCTTTTGGATGGTTTTCTCAGGATTCAAACTGGGGAAAAGAGGGCCAGGGAACTTTTCATTAAGCGTTTTTCTGAGCGTGGGTGGTCTTTTCCTGTTGTTCGGGAGTTTGGCGTTGTTTTTGAACCGCGCTATTTTTTTGAATACTCTGTTTTCAGTGAGGAAGGCGAGGGGGGTAAAAAGTTTGTTTCAGATTTTTCGGTTGGAAGGGGCTGTTTTGATCCAATTTCCAAGTTGTTGTTGAGTAAAGCGATTGATGAGTCGGAGCTCGTGAACGAGTTCAAGGAGAGAGTGACGTTCAGGCTTGTGAGGTCTGAGATAAACCAGAGCGAGGCTAAAAGGATTGTTTCCATTCTAATTTCAAAAGAGAGAAAGGTTCCACGTGATTCGATTGAGTTCCTTCGTTTCAGGCGCTATTATGTTCCCTTTTGGGAGTTCAGCCTCGAGTGTGAGAAGCGCAGTTTTGAGGTCAGGGTGAATGCCTTCACTGGCGAGCTTATTGAGATAACACCGATTCCAGTAAAGAGAAAGGCTTGGGCTGATGCTTTTCAGGAAACCATCTCTGACTTGAGGAAACCAATGAATTGGCTTTCCTATTTTGCCGAGTTGTTTTCCTTTATTTTTCATGGATTCAAGAGCCTTTTCACCCATTTTCCAACCCGGAAATTTTTAAGGTTGTTGTTGAAGAGTAAGTCAGTGCAGCTTGTCGTACTTATTCTTATCCTTGCTGTTCTTCTCTTTCTTGCCTTTTCCTGAGTGTGTGACAAAGAGTCGCCATGCTCTTTTCCTCTTTTTCTATGCGAACTCGCTTAGGGATTTTTGTTTCATGCTCTCGTCTTTGAGTACTGATTCTATTTCTTCTTCTATCAGGTCGATTCTTTGCTTGAGGTAGTCGCTTAGGGAATAGGCTTTGACGAGTTTTTTTACGATTTCGAGGTATTTTCTGACGCTGCCTGGTGCTATTGTTAGGATGAGGTTGCCGTTGTCGCATTTTTTGCACTTTCCGTTGAGTGGAATGCGCCTGTACTTTGCATTGCAGTTCGTGCACCGGAATTCTTGCCTGCTGAAGGCGCGTGTGTTTCCAATTATGTCGGGCATGAAGTGTGTTACTACAACTCTTTCAAGCGAGTCTTTCAGGTCAACTGCGGCGATCTTGCTCTGCAGCCTTGCCTGGGTGAAGATTTTTTCTTCCATTGAGGCTAGCTGGACGTATTTGCTTGTTGTTGGCCCGGCGTCAAAAGCGCTTGTTTCATGCGTGAACCCGAACCCAGAGTATTGTTTTTCTGTGCCGAGTCTTGATTCCACTATTTCGATTCCGCTCACTTTTGGGGGGGCAAATTCCAGCCCTTTTTCGTATAGTGCGAGTGGGTACTCTTGGCAGATTTCCATTTCGTGCACTTCTGTGTCAATTTCGTCTGGTTTGAGTGCAATTGTGAAGACAAGTGGTGCGTCCATTCTTCCGCCACGGGATGAGGGGAGGTATTCCTGGGAGAAGTTCAAGAGCCCGTCCAGCAAGAGCATGAGTGAGTCTTGGTCGCCATCGCAGTTCCTGCGTTTCGTTTGGTGAAAGAACGGGTGGGCAAAGCAGCCCCTTGCTTTTGTGTAACCAATAATTCTGCCGATTATGGCCGCCGAGGTGTGTGGTGCAAGCCCTAGCACCATTGTTCCAATTAAGTCGTTTCTGTTCTTTGCGCTGAAGTGTTTTTTTAGGCCATAAAATTTTTCCAGTTCTTCGTCAAGGAACCTTGAAACCCTGACAAAGAAGTCCCCTGCGTCTTCTGGGATTATTACGTCTTGTGGTAGGATTTCGACTACTTGGCTTGGTTTTTCGAGTTTTTTTCCAAGGGTGTCTTTTTTGTAGCCTAGCTCTTTTAGTTTTTCGATGCTTGTGCCTATTTCCTCTGGTTTGAAGTGTGTTAGGGGGTTGTTGATTACCTCGTATCTTATCGTGCCATCGCGGAATATGTGGAGGTCGTGCCTTGCTCTTAACAGCCCTTTGCCAATTGGCTCGGCTATCTTGTTTGCGTTAATCATTCCCCTGACGCCTTTCACCAGCTCGGGCACTTTGATTCCCAGGCGTTTGGCTTCGTTTCGAACCAAGACTTCTATTCTTTCTTTTCTCTTGTTGAAGGCTTTTGTTTCAGAGCCGCATTTTGTACACCGGTTGCCTTCAACTGCTGTTCCGCACTTCTGGCAGACGTTGACTTTTTGCGTTCTTGTTCCGCAGTGGGGGCAGTATGGAAATGGAACTATTGCCCTGCACTTGTTGCACCTGTAAGCGCTTACTTCTATTTCTATTCCTTGTTTTTGTTCTGATGCCTGCATTGCCTTGTTTATGCTTCGGGTGTTTCCGCCATAGTTTCCAACTGGGAAGAGCACGTGTGGGTTTCCCTTCATTTTCCTTGCGCCTGCTGCTTCCGGGCGCCCCATTCTTGCCCCGATGAATGTGCCACACTTGTTGCGTAACCTTAGCCCGCTGGCTTTTCTCAGCATTGAAAGGGCATCTTTTCCTTGTTGTATTTTTTCGCTTTCAAGTGCCCCGAATACTGCCAAGAACGTGGGAGCGTTTTTTTCAGGTATTACAATTTTGTTTCCTTTCACTGAGTGCTCTGAGCCGATTTTTTCAAGGAGGCTCTTGGTTTTTTCGTTGAGTTCAAGGAGGACTTCTTTTTCTTTTTTGGCTTTCCTGGTTTCGCTAATAAGGTATGCTGCTTCCTCTGCGCTTATTGCATTGTAGTAATCGGTGAATGCCGGGTGCAGTGGAATGTTTAGTTCTCTTGAGATCCTGAGTGCTGTTTCGCTGGTGATTTCCCTTGGTTTTCTTGCAATTTTCTCCAGGTCAAGCCCTTTGAGCTCTTTTCCTCCCTTGATTGCTTCCCTGAGTTCGAGGGCCCACCATTCTTCGTTGTAGCCACAGGGCATGAGCCTGTGGGCGCTGTAGCGGAAGTCGCCATATGATACAAGCAGGTCGCCGAGGTAGAGGATTTTTTCAACTCTTGCTTTTAGCCTTGTGGCTTCCTCGAGCGAGTTAACTTTTTTTACTTCGCCGTCTTTTAAGAGCACGATTGGACCCTCTATGGAATCACAGGCTGTTATGCCGCCTGCTTTTCCCGGTCTTTCAACTTTTAGTTGTGTTCCAATGGCAATGAAGTCGTCGAGCATTTTCATCGTGGCTGGGTGAATGGCTTTTCCCATTATTCCCATTGCTCTTGTTCTGCCGTACCTTAGCCTGAAGCCGCCGATTCGTGAGGGGTATGCGAATATGGGGCGCCCTGCTGCTGTTCCCTCGAGGTATTTTGATTTTGGCTCGATTTTTTCCACTGTTCCCTTGCCGTGCTTTATTATTTGTTCAAGCCAGCTCCAGTCAAGGTCAAGCATTTTTGAAAACTTGAGTATTTTTTTTGCTTTTAGGCCAATGCCTTCGCTTAGGACAAGGCAGGCTCCTCCGCGAACCCTGTTGTGGGGTATTCTTTTGAGGTCTCTGTGGACTGATACTTCGCGTTCCTCTGTTGGCTCGCCGTTTATGCAGACCGGGCAGCCTAGTATTATTTTTCTTACTTCGTCGTCTGAGAGCTTGTATTGCCTGCTGACCAATTCCTCGTATATCTGGTTTTCTTCCACGTATCTTTCCACTTCGTCCTTTGTTGGAACGTAGCGGCCGAGCCCCAGGAGTTTTCTGGCGTAGTCTCCGAGAATTAATGGCAGGACTTGTGAGGTGCCGCCTGCTGCCCTGATTGGCCCAGCGTAGTATATGTCAATGTAGGGAGAGCCATCCGGGTTTTTTGAAATGATGATTTTTGGAACGCCGTCAAGTGGTGCTACGACAACCCCCTCTGTGTAGAGTACGAGTGATGTTTTTATTGCTTGTTCTATGCGCTTTGATTCGTCTGGGATACTGCACCACTTTTGTTCTATTATCTCCTTGAAGAGCTTGAAGATTACGCGGATGCGTCGGTTTTCCCCCTTTGTTTTGCTGTACAGTTCCCTGTACCTCTTTGCGATGCCTTTTGGGCCGATTATTGTTTCGGTTCGGTCCGCGAGGTCTGCAACTGGCACGGTTTCTATTCCTGTTGAAACATCGAGGCCTTTTTTCCTGGCTTTGGTGGCAATGCTCACTTCTTTCATTGCTTTTTCTTCCAGCTCTTCAAAGTATTCGTGGATGTGTTTTTCTGCCACTATTGCTTTCACTTCACTCGCCTTCAAAGAATTGTTTTTCTTGTATTCGCCCGGTTTTGAGTTCTATGACTGGTACAATGCCGGGAGTTGGCACGTGACCCTGCTTTACTTGGTAATCTGTCCTGCCCTGCCAAGTGCTGTTGTTTACTATGATTGTGCCACGGTAGAATGCGTACCCTGAGTGGTGCAGGTCTCCGATGAGCACAATGTCGGGCTCTTCTCTTATCACCATGTAGTCTTTTTTTTCTGGGACGTATGGCTGGCTTATGCCGTATGCTGGCATGAGGTCGCGTTTTCTGAGGAGTTCTATGATTGCCTTTTGTGGCTCTTGGTAGCTCAGCCCTGAAATGCTTGAAAAGAGGTCGTGGAGGCCAGAGCCGTGGTACATTAGTACTTTGAATCCCTCTATTTCAATCCAGCTTGGGGAGCCGAGTAAGTGCACGTTTTCTGCTTCGTAGAGCTTTGGCACTACTTTTTTTGGAATTGCTGGCTGTGGGTCTGCCCACCTGACTGCGTCGTGCTGCCCTGGAATTATAAATATTTGAATATCCTTTGGTATTTGCAGGATGTAGTCTGAGAACTTGCTGTACTGCTCGTAGATGTTTTTTATGTTGAGTTCGTTTAACTGGTTTGGGTAGATGCCAATGCCGTCAACGTTGTCACCGTTGACTGTGAGATAGCGAATTTTTTTCACTTCTTTTCTTTCCTTTTCGCTGCCAAGCCTGCCGTTGATCCATTCGATGAATTTTGCGAAGGATTTTTCCAGGAAGAGTTTTGAACCGACGTGCATGTCCGAAATGCATGCGATTCTCACGTCGCGTTTTGCTTTTTTCATTTTTCGCTGGGGTAGTTCTGGCCAGAGCACTTCTTTTGCGAGGACCATTTCGTTGGTGAGCTTGACTGCTCTCACGCCAATTACGTCGTCGAGCATGAGTTTTTCCCTTGCTTCTTCTAGTCCTCTGTCGTTTTTCATTAGGATTGCGATGCAGCTTGTTTCAAGGTCTTCGAGTTCTAGGGCCATGTTGCCGTTTTTTGTCCGCCATTTTCTTGCAACCATGCCAATTATGTCCACTTCGTCTTTTTCTTTCACTGTTTTAAGGCGCTTTATTGGTTTGGGGGAAAGAGTGTGACGAGCTTGCAGCATTTTTTTCAGGGTTTGAAACTTGTCTCTGAAGAGGTTGAGGAAGTCTTCCACTGTGCCGTTTGAATAGCTCTGGCTTGTTACGTCGTACTCGCTCATTATCCTGTAATTGAAGTCCCACTGTGTTGGCTTTCTTTCTATTTTTGATGGCTTGAATTCTTCTTCCACAGCAAGTTTTGTTTTCACGAGTTTTGCTTCTATGTCCTGGCTTTTTATGAAGTCTGTTTTTTCCTTGGCAAGTTCTTCGAGTATTTGTTTCCAGTCGTCCCTTGCAGCAAGGAGTTCGAGTGCTTCTTTGCCTATTAGTGCCTGTCCATGGCTAACAAAATCCAGTATCTGCTTTTCTTTCAGGGTTTTGCCTTGCAATTTCTCCTATCCCTTGAGTTTTTCCTTCACGCCCTCGAGCCTGCTGATTATGGTCCAAATGCTTGTCCGGGTGTGAGAGGGAATGTTTATGTCGTTGCTTATGTCGTCTAGGAGGTATATTGCGTTTGAGAAGTCAACTCCCTTGGCTTCCTTTTTTTCAATTTTTTCTTTGGCGTCGCTCACTGCCTTTCTGATGTTTCTTGGCACTCCCCTGTCCTCTATTACTTCTTCCATTATTTCTATTGCTTCTTCAAACTCTTCCCTTGTCTCTTTATCCATAGAATTCCCCCAAAAATTCGCTGTTAGCGCTGTGTTTCTATTTGTGGAAGAAAAGGAATTTAAAATTAAAGAGTCAGCTTTTTGCAAATTATCCTCTTTAATTCCAATTTCTTCTTTAGTTTCCAATTCTGCTGTTATTTTTGGGTTATTTACATCCCTGAATTCCTGATTTTTCTTTGTT
>CAZGDN010000021.1:0-6910 GCA_964525235.1 uncultured archaeon
AACAAATTTTCAGGAAAAAAGAAAGGCTACGTTCGCCAAAGAAAACCATGTTTCATCTATAACAGCACATTGCGAAAAAAGAAACAAATTTTCAGGAAAAAAAAGGCAATCTGCGAAAAGAAAGAAAAAAGTTTTATTAAAAGAAAAGAGGCCTGCTGAAAAAGAAGAAACAAAGCTCGAGAGCACTTTTATACTAAAAACAAATAAATACTAGTTTTCCGTATTCTTAATAGATAGAATGAAACAGGTTATCACAGTATTGTTCCTGGCTATTTTTTTTACCAGCGTGAGCGCTACCCTCAGTGTGGGCTTTTCGCCAGCAGAATACGAGGCAAGACTTGATCAAATAGAGTTCACAGTAAACTTTTCGTGGGACTCTGCAGACAATATAACGGGCTTTGTTGTACCAATGCCACCCTGCAAGCCAAACCAGCCCGCTGAAGACTGCCACAATCGCTATTATACAAACGTGCAAGTGCTAAGCAATTCTCCTGATGCCAGCACAAGCACAAGCGGGTGCTTTTACTATATTGGCACAAACGCTTACAACCAGAAAAAAATAATCTGCAATGTATACGGCAGTGATACCTCTCTGGCCCTCAGGTTTAGAGTTGACAACGCTGACGAGCTAAACAGCAAGAGAACAAGGCAAAAGATTGCACAGTGGAGCATTGGCGTGGCTGGAACATACACTCCAAGCGAGGTGAACAAGTATGTAACAATTCTATGGCCCGACGTGAAAATCACAAGCCCTGCTGACAGCTCCACAGTGAATGAAAACGTTGAAGTTTCAAGTGCCCAGAGCGGAAGCGCAACCCCAGACTTTGTCAAGTATACTGTAACAAGAGACAGTGACAGCACAGTGATAGCCCAGGCTTCAAGCACTTATGGGCAGCCATTTGCCTGGGATACAAGCAAAACAGGGAACGGGAAGTACACAATTAAAGCGGCTGGAGCATGGAATGGCCCGATAGAAGGCTGGCCTGACACAATCAGGGTAGTGGTTGAAAACCAAGAGAAAACAAGCCCTGCTCAAACACCAACGCCGAGCCCCAATCCAACACCCCAACCCACAAGCACGCAAGAGCCAAGCCCAACACCTGAAAAACCAAATCACCCCCCGGTTATATACACAGTATACGTTTCCCCCTCTGCCACCATTGAAGAAGACTCAATTGCGAGCTTTAACGTAAGCTACTCCGAGCCAGATAACGACGAGGTGTATATAAAGTGGGATTTCGGCGACGGGCATTCCTCAAACCTGAAAAAAACCACGCACTACTTTTCCCTTCCCAGCAACAAAGAAAAAAAAACCTTCACTGTAAGCGTTACTGTCACAGATGCACGCGGTCTCTCGGCAACAAAACAGAAAGAGGTCACGGTGAAAAAAAAGCATTTCGTGGTCTCAGTTGTTGAACCAAAAGGCCCGCTGGAAAAGGGCACTGCTTTAAGCATTAAGCTTAGGCTAGCACCAAGCGGCAAAAAAGACGAAGCGGTAAAGGCTGTTAGTAATGCAGTTTTGGAGATAGGAAACCAAAAAGTCTCCCTAAAAAAAGACAGCAAAGGCCTGCTTTCCGGAACACTCAGTGCTGGCTACGACCTAAAAACAAGAGAGGACGCAATACTGACAAGCGAAGTATTTGAAAACTCGCGCTGGAAAAAAGTCAAGCTGCACTTCTTCATTCCATTCAAGCCGGCAAGGATTTCAGCCAAAACCCCGCTGCCCGGCTTCCCACTCTACCCGGACTACTACCTTGGAGAGATTAAAACAACGCTTTTCCTCCCAAATGGAGCACTGATTGAACAGGGGAACTTTTCAGTGGAAGTGCAGGGAAGCACTTCAAAAAAAGCAGTCCTTGAAAAAAGCGGGGGAAAATTCGTTGCACACCCGGAATACCTTGTAAGCAAAGAAGACATTAACACTGGCTTGGAACTGGTTTTTAGCGGAAAAGACATTTATGGCAACGAACTCACCCAAAGAATAACCGTGCCACTATCAGAAAATGAACGCATTCTCTCCATGAAAACAGATCCAGAACTGAAAGAGCTCGCCAAGCTAAACTACGGGCAGCCCATCAGGCTAAGAGTGAAACTGTCCTCGCCAAAACTGGAAACACTCAAAAAAATATCCCTAAAGGGATTTGTTGGAGGCAACACAGTTCAGTTCAAGAAAAAAACAGTGGACACATTCGAAGGCACCCTGGTCATGCCCGGGGCATGGGAACTCCAGAGAATTGTTAAGATCAAGCTCTTAGCAGAAGCCGACTTAAACGGCAAAAAGCTGAGCGTGATGAAAAAACAAGAAACACTGTTATCAAAAAGGCTACGCCTCAAGCTCTTGCCATTAAGAGGAGAAACAGTAAAAGAAATAAGCGCTGAAATAACTTACTCAAATGGCGAGCCATTCTCCAAAAACAGCACAGATGCATTGTTAAAGATTGACGGCAAAGAATACAAATTAAAACTTGAAAAATCAGACGGAAACCTGTTCAAGGGCGCACTTGCCGAACCAATAAACCCCAACGGGAAAGAAGTAGAGCTGAAAATTGAAGGGGAATACTCTGCAACCAGTTCAATAAAACCCAAAAAGGAAAAAGCAGGGGTTCTATGGGGCTGGCTCGTTGCACTCATGGCAGGAACTGCTCTCGTGGGGTTTACGGCATACATACTAAGAACCGTATCAAAAACGCCAAAACCACCCATTTCAATCCCTGAAAAAAAATGGTGGGAGAAACCACTGGGAAAAACAGGAAAAATTGCAATAAAAGAGGTTGACACTCTGAAAAACACGGTTAAAAAAACAGCCAAGACCCAGGAAAAAAAGGCACTTGGGCTGAAAAACGAGCTCAAGAGAGTCCGGCGGGAAGAGAGAACAAGAAAGCCAAAGATTAGAATAGTTGAAGCCAGCGGGGAAAAACAAAAACCCAAAAGCGCGCCAACTGAAACCAAAAAGCCGGTTATAAAAACAGGCGCGCTGGAAAAAGAACGCGAACAGAAAAAACCAAAAAAACCAAGGATTAGGATAGTTGAAGCAGAAAAACCCTGAGTTACATGCCAATTTTAGCGCGCGCTCTAGATTGCCTTGAGTGCCATTGAAAGGAATATTGCAAGAATTCCCGCGAACACCATTTTTAATCCAAGCAAGAAAATTCCCTGCCTTGAAATGATTGCAAGGTATGCGCCGAGAAGAGCAAGGAGCAGCAGGGAAATGGCAACAGAGCACTGGAAAGCCAGCATAAGGGGAAAGCCAGAGAAGTGAGTGAGGAAAAACGGGGCGAGAATCAGCATAGCCATGGCAAAGGGAGAAGTGCCATTAACCAGTGCAGCCTCCAGGGCAATCAGCCTAACAGACCTTGCAAGACGCGATTTTTCAAGGGAGTGAAGCATTTTTTTCTCAAGTTCGTGCATTGCAAGCTTTCTCTCGGCGAGCTCGGTGATATAAGCAGACCACGTTCCAGAAATAAACAGGGCAAAAGATGTTGAAAGCACTGTTAAGAGGATTATCCTTGAGTCAGTGACGTTGGCAATAAAGGCGCCCATTATAACCCCAAGCGTCGTAATCACGCCATCAAAGGCATTCATTGCAAAATAACGCCTTAGGATAGAGTAAACATTCGCGGTCCTGTTGACACGGTGGAGGTTTTCAAAAAAAGAAAGCATTCACTTACCCCAATGCTTGCAGCCTGTCAGGAAGTGAATCCTTCGCAACGATGCTGTTTGCCCCAATTCACTTACCTCAATGCTTATAATCAGCTTCTTCAACGAGCTTTTTGCCAGCCTTGCCAATGGAAACCTTGTCAATTGAGTGCACAGTGGCACCATTTTCCTCAAGAGCCCGCTCCAGCTTTGAATAATCAATATCAGAGCCCTCAACTGTTACCTTGATGTTCTCAACGCTCTTGTCAATCTCAATCATTGTAATGTTGCAGCCATCAACCCCTGAAAGAGAAGAAATGTCAAGGCCAACCTGCAACACGCTTGGCTTATGCGGCTTCATAACATCCAGCACAAGCTTCCTGATTACAACCTTCCCCGGCATACTCAAATAATCACTCTAAAGAAATAAAAACATATCAATACGCCAGGGAAAGCATTAAATTCTCCTTCCGTTTAGGGAATCCAGATAAGTTGAGGGCGGTAAGCCCACCCAGAACAATTCCATCGCAACGTTTAAAAATTCCTGTGCCCTATTTGGTTTAGTGGTTGGATTGAAGGGCAAAAGCTTGCTTGACCAAGTTTCCGGAAAAATGACCGGCGAATTCTACACCCCAATACCACAGGGCTACAAGCCAGGCAGGACAAAGTATGTTATTGTAACCGGCTCAGTGATGAGTGGCCTTGGAAAAGGCACTCTTACAAGCTCCCTGTGCAAGCTGTTCGCTGACCGCGGGCTCGATGTTGAACCAATAAAACTCGAAGCATACCTCAACGTTGACGCTGGCACCCTCAACCCATTCAGGCACGGAGAGGTATTCGTGTTAGACGACGGCTATGAGACAGACATGGACCTTGGCAGCTATGAAAGGTTTGTTGACAAAAACCTGAGCAGGGACAACTTTGTGACCTCTGGAAGAATCTACAAGCAAATAATCGAAAAAGAGCGCAAGGGAGGCTATCTGGGAAGAGACGTGCAGTTCATTCCGCACGTCACAGGCGAAATAAAAAAGGTTCTGAGAAACCTGGCAGTGAAAAAAAAGCCAGACATCATAATAACCGAAATCGGCGGAACAGTTGGAGACTACGAGAACATGTTCGCGCTTGAAGCAATCCGCGAGCTCATGTTCGAGGAAGGCAAAGGCAACTCGTGCTTTGTGAACGTTACCTACATCATCGAGCCGCCAAGCCTCGGCGAGTTCAAGAGCAAAGCCGCACAGCTTGGAATCAGGAGGCTTTCAAGCATGGGAATCCAGCCCGACATAATCATCTGCCGCTCCCACAGCCCAATCCCAAAAACAATAAGGGAAAAAATCAGCATTAACAGCAGCGTTCCAATGGAGTACGTGCTGGGAGTCGAAGATATAAGCAAAATATTTGAACTGCCGCTTGAGCTCAGGAAGCGTGGCGTTGACGAAAAAATCATTGACATCCTTGAACTGCATGAAAAAGCGAGAAAGAACGGCAACAAAAGGCTAGTGGAATGGACCAAAAAGAACAGGGCTTCACGGAATGCCAAGAGAATAAAAATCGGGCTTGCTGGAAAGTATACAAACGTGCACGACGCATACATCAGCATACTGAAGGCACTCGAGCACTGCGAGGGCGCGCTAAACGTTAAAATTGACGTGGAATGGATTGAAACAACAAGGATTGAAAAAGAGCCAGGAAAACTAAAAGAACTGAAAAAACTTGACGGCGTGATTATTCCCGGGGGCTTTGGAAAGCGCGGCATTGAAGGCAAAATAATGGTGGCAGGGTACTGCCGCGAAAACAACATTCCGTTCCTTGGCCTCTGCCTTGGCTTCCAAATGGCAGTAATCTCGTTTGCAAGGGACAGGTGTGGTTTGAGAAAAGCAAACAGCACAGAATTCGAGCCAAAGTGCAGCGAGCCAGTTATTGACTTGTTGCCAGAACAGCTAAAAATTGAGGTAATGGGCGGCAACATGCGCTTGGGCGGGCATGACGTGGAAATAGTGCCAGGCACGATTGCCTCAAGGATCCACAATGGAGAGAAAAAAATCAGGCGCAGGTTCAGGCACCGCTGGGAGTTAAACCCAGCATACATAGAAAAACTCGAAGAAAAAGGCATGGTTTTCAGCGGAAAGGCTCCAGAGCAACCGATAATGCAAATACTCGAGCTACCAAAGCACAAGTTCTACATGGCCTCACAGTTCCACCCAGAGTTCACTTCAAGGCCCCTAAAACCCGATCCCCTGTTTTTGAACTTTGTCAAGGCAGCAAGGGGTTAGCGCATGCTTGGAAGAACAAGACCAAAGACAAAAAAACTCACAGCGCTTCTGGCAAAACCCTTCGTGTGGCTGAGAGTGCCGCCAAACGTCGTTTCCTTTCTCGGAATACCACTCGCGCTGTGCGCGGCATACTTCATTTACTGGCAAAACTACCTGCCGGCATTTGCTTTCACTGCCCTTGCAATCCTCATGGATTTTATTGATGGAAGCGTCGCCGAACAGCTTGGAAAAACAACATACTTTGGAAACTACTTCGAGACAATGATGGACAAGTACACAGAGGTAATAATCCTGGCATCCTTTGCCTTTCAGTTTCCAGTTGAAAGCGCGCTTGCTGTTGGCTTGTCGCTCATGGAAAGCTATGCAAAGCCACGCGCTGCACTAGTGGTAATTGCAGACAACCGGGACTGGCCGGCAATAGGCGAGCACGCTGACAAGCTCGTTCTCCTCCTCACCGGGCTCTTGATAGCATCTTTTTACCCAAGCATAGGCAATGTGAAAACAATGCAGGTAGTGCTGGTGATACTAATTGCAATTGTGACAATTGGCGGCATTCAAAGAATCCTCTATGCAAGAAAACTGATAGACGAGGGAAAAAAGAAAGGCTCCATACTACCATACCTTTTAAAGAACGCGGGGCACAGGGCAGTTGAATGAGCGCTTGAAAGATTAAAAGGTTTTCCCAAGAAAAAGATTTTGGGCATAACCAGTTAATTGGAGGTTTGGTTAATGGTTTCATTTGACGAATTCAAAAACATTGAGCTGAGAACAGCAAGGATAACAGAAGTGCTGGAAGTCCCAGAAAAAGACAGGCTCTACAAGCTCTCAATAGACTTGGGTGGAGAACAGCGCACGATAGTTGCAGGGCTCAGGGAATTCTATTCAGCAGAAGAACTGAAGGGAAAAACAATAATTGTAGTGGCAAACCTCGAGCCAGCATTGATTGCAGGCATCAAGAGCGAGGCAATGCTGCTCGCAGTAAAAGACAAGGAAGGAAAATACTC
>CAZGDN010000021.1:7010-21026 GCA_964525235.1 uncultured archaeon
CGAGGCAATGCTGCTCGCAGTAAAAGACAAGGAAGGAAAATACTCGCTTATCGTCCCGGAAAGGGAAACAGAAGCCGGCGCCAGAGTTGAGTGACGCACTCAAAAGATCCTGTTATTGGAACATTGAGGCAGCAATTGACAGGGCAATAAAAGTTCCAATAATCGAGCCAGCATTAGTAAAAGCAGCCACTAAAAGGATGTGTGTAACCCTGTTTTTGTAAAAGTCAGAGAGCTTTTCAAGCCTGTTAAGAGACTCAAAGTCGCGCACGCGCGGGCACCGCACCCTTAACTCAACAAGCCCAGCAACCCAGCCAGCTGCAAGCGCTGGGTGAAGCGAGGTAATTGGGGCGGAAACAAGGGCGGCGAGAATGGACTTCCAGTGCGCTCTTGCCAGGAGAGCACCCAGGGCAGAAAAAAAGCTGTTTACAGCAATCCAGACAACAAAAAGGTCCAGGACATACTCAGAGCCCTTGAGGTAATAAGCCAGCACAACCATTGCAACAAACAAGGCAGGCACAAGGTACTTAACGAGAGAAAGATAGTTGCGCTTTCCTGGAACAGTCAAAAGTTCAGATATATCGCGCTTTCTGTCAAGAAACCTTTTAATGCCACGCAAGTGCCCAAGGCCAACAACTGCAACGATTTTCTTCGCGCCAGATGAAAGAATCCTGTTGGCAATAAAGAGATCACGCTCGTCCACGAGGGCCTTTTTCGTGCCAGGCATTTCCCTGCTAAGCTCCCCCATGAGTTCAGTTAGGAGGTCCTTGTTTTTTAACTCCTCAACCTTTTCAGCATCAACAGTTTCACCAAAGCCGGAAAAGGACATCAGCACCCCAAAGAAAAGCTTTAGTTTTTCAAGGAAACCCATTGAAGCCATTGCCCGCTTCATTGTGATAGTGATATCGCGGTCCAAGAGAAACACCCTTGCATGGGCTTTCTCAGCCGCGTCTATTGCTGCAAGCATTTCCGAGCCAGGCTTTACTCCAACTGATTCACCAAAGCGTCGCTGGATGCTTGAAAGCAGCAGGTTAACAAGCAACAGGTATGTCTTGCCGGATCTCACCACGCTGAAAAGGTTCATTTCCTGCCATTTCCTCCCAGACTTCAACTGGGTATAGCGCTGCGAGTCAAGCTCAACTCCAACCACATCAGGCTTCTCCTTGGCAATAGTTTCCCTGACAAGCTCAATGCTCTTATCACTTATATGAGCGGTTCCAACAAGGATTATCTGCATTCCCTTGTGTTTAACGCGCTCCAGTTCAACGTGTTCAGGCATAACCACTCAATCCACACACTGTTCTACACTGTATATTTTTTCACTTGAAAAACCCGAGCTTTGCCAGCTGGGTGTAAACATGCACCCTTTTAGGTGAAAGCGTGCCATGAAAAGAACACTTTTTTTTAAGAATGTTTTTTCTTGCCGCTTCAAGAGAGCCTGCGTCTGTTTCAAGCCAGGCATTCCCAAGCTCGATGGAAAAATGCGCATCGCTGCCAGCAGTGAAAGGAATCGAGTGAGCCTTGGCAAACCCTTCTGCCTCACGGTTAAAGCGCCCGAGGTAAGCGCGGCTGTTAAACACCTCAATTGCATCAATCTTCCTAACAACCTGCTCCTTGTCCAATGCCCGCACAAAGAGAGCCTTTCTGAAGCGGTCAAAGGGGTGCGCTGCAGAGACAAGAGCGCCCTGGTCTCTCAGGGCATCAATCACTTCGCCAAAGTTGCCAGGTTTCACTGGCTCCTGCATAAACAGCCCAAGCACCTCCCCAACACACTTTCTGCCGTCAAAAACATGGATTTCCTCGCCCAGGATAAAGGGAATGCCCGCATCTTTTGCCTTTTCAGCGAAGGAATTCCAGCCAGCTGTCGTGTCATGGTCAGTCAATGCTGGAACAATGCCGTTTTTTTTGCAAAACCTGACAATCTCTTGCACTTTAAGAGCAGCATGCCCAGAGAAAACAGAGTGAATATGAGTGTCGATAAGCATTCCTTCCACCACGCGCTCGATTTAAATTCACTGCCTCTTTTTTCGCTTGTTTTTGTTTCAGCAAACCTCATTCGGTAATCTTACAGGACACTGAATCATCATTGAATTCAAGGATAGCCGAAGACTCAATTCTCAGGGTAAGCCCTTCTCCCACAATGGCATTAACAAAACGCTTGTCGAGAACACCGGGGTCAACAAGCACTCTTACTCCATAAATGGACACCGGCGGCAAAAACTCTTGCTCATAACCTGTTATTCTAAAAGCCTCTTTTTCACCAACCGCCCTAAGCTTGAAACCAGCCGCTTCTTCAATCCTCTCAAGCGAGAGCCTCTTTCCAGCCATAAAAACGCACAAAACTGGCTGTTTATGTTCTTCCACTGGCACCAAGAGAACGCATCTCACAACATTGACCGAAAGTGCCTTCTTTATAAACTCGGCTGGAACACTGTTGGCTTCAACAAAGTCTTCAAGCATGACTATATTGTTAAATAAAAGATAATAATAAAAAAAGAAGCAACTGGTGTTTGCTTATCGCTCAGAAAATCAGAGCCCACAGGCTTTTGCAAGCCCTGCTGCCTTGTCTGTTTTTTCCCAGGTGAACTCTTTTTCTTCCCGCCCAAAGTGGCCATAGCAGGCAGTTCTTGCAAAGATTGGCCTGCGCAGGTTAAGCTCTTCAATCATTTCAGCGGGCTTGAAGTTAAAATTGCTCTTGACAGCTGAAAGAATTTTTTCAACCGGCACCTTGTTCGAGCAAAAAGTGTCAATAAAAAGCGAAACCGGTTCCTCACCCCCGATGGCATAGGCAAGCTGAACCTCACACCTCTCCGCCAGGCCGGCTTTCACAACATTCTTTGCAACATACCTTGCATAGTACGCTGCAGTCCTGTCAACCTTGGTGGGATCCTTGCCGGAAAAAGCCCCACCGCCATGATTGCCAACTCCACCATAAGTGTCAACGATTATTTTCCTGCCAGTACAGCCAGCATCAGCCACAGGCCCGCCTTCAACAAACCTGCCGGTGTTGTTAATGAAATACCTCGTGCTAGAGTCAGTGAAATCTGACAGAACAGGCTCAATCACCCTCTCCCTGAGGTCCTCCCTTAGCTTGTCGAGTTCAACATCAGGGTCGTGCTGTGCGGCAATCACAACCGTGTCAGCCCTCTTAAAAACGCCGTGGTCGAATTCCGCGGTGAGCTGGGTTTTGCCATCAGGCCTAAGGTAAGAGAGAATACCCTTCTTTCTGACCTCAGCAAGCTTCATTGCAAGCTTTTGGGCATACATTATGGCAGCAGGCATCAGCTCAGGGGTCTCGTTAGTGGCATAGCCGGACATCATTCCCTGGTCTCCAGCACCCAGACCCTTTGAAGCAGAGGCATCAACACCCATCGCAATATCAGGGCTCTGCTCGTGAATGCTGGTGAGAACACCAACAGTATTGCAATCAAAGCCATACTCTGGCTTGCTATAGCCAATTTTCCTGACAACCTCTCTGACCGTGGAAGGAATGTCCACATAGGTCTTGGTGGTCACTTCTCCAGTTACAACAATAAAGCCCATGCCGGCCATTGTCTCGCATGCAACCCTCGAGTTCTTGTCCCCGGCAATCATTTTGTCAAGGATTGTGTCAGAAATCTGGTCACAGACCTTGTCAGGGTGACCCTCAGTCATTGCCTCAGAAGTAAAAAAATACCTGCCGTTTCTCATCCAAATCAAGCCTCCAGCTAAATCGAACAGAAAAAAGAGGGTCACGCAAACCTTTTAAACCATTGGTCCAAAAAAGGAATAATAAATGTTGCAAAATATTCATATTTGAATGGTGGTTTTCTATGATGCCAGAAATTGGAGAAATAAGGGCCTGCAGGAAGCGCCTCGGCTTAACCCAAGCAGAGCTCTCAAGGGCAAGCTCTGTTTCACAGTCGCTGATTGCAAAGATTGAAAGCGGCAGGATAATTCCAAGCTATGAAAAGGCGAGAAAAATATTCGAGGCATTACAGAAAGTGAAAGATAAAAAAAGCGCCATGGCCCGTGACATTATGAGCACCAGTGTGAGGCACGTGAAAGAAAATGACACTGCAAGAAAAGCAATTGCAGCCATGGAAAAGTACGGTTTTTCCCAGCTGCCGGTTTTAAGCGAGGGAAAGTGTGTTGGGGCAATAACAGAACGCTGTGCGCTCTCCGCCCTGAGAAAGCTTGGAACAGAAAAATTCAATTCACTGAAGATAAGTGAAATAATGGAAGAACCACCACCAGTAGTAAGCGAACAGGCAACCTTTCCAATGCTCGCCGGCATCCTAAACCACACCCAGGCATTACTCGTGTCACGAAGGGGAAAAATAGTCGGCATTATAACAAAAACAAACATACTAAAAAGTGCACTTGGAAAAAAATAAGGCCCGAAAAACCATAAAAAAAGCGAAGGAATTAAGGGCAAAAATCGGTCAAAAAAACTGTTTACACACCATAAAAAGGCATAAAAGCCAAAAACAGGAAAAAAACCATTTTTCAGAAAGGTTTAAATACAATGAGCAACACATGTATTAATGAACGTTAGTTAATTAGTGAAGTTTGGGGGTTTTGTTTTGAGAAAGCTGTTCATCATAATCCTTGGCGTTGCTTTGCTTCCACTTGTCGCAGGCTTTGATGCAAGCGATGTCAAAGTTCAAGGAAACGCTTACCTGAACGAGGACACCGTTCTTAAAATAAGCGTTGAAAACAACTCACTGCAAGACAAAGATTTTGATATTAATTTTATTGCCCCACGCTGGGTGTTGTACGACTTTGAAAATGTGCCAAGCGAAATCAAGGCGTCGGGCAATCGCGAAATAAGATTGTTCCTTTCAGCCGGACCTGAGTTGGAGGGAACAACCTACAATTCAACCCTTGTTGTAAGGCTGGGCAACGAAACAGTACTCAAAGAAATAGAACTGCACGTTTCAAAAAACATCCCGGTAATACAGGAAACAACGCCGAGCCCCACACCTGAGGAAAAAAGAGAAAAAGGCGTGCTGGCAGGGTTTATCTCGCTCGTGCTAAGCCCATGGACAGAATCCCTGCTCACGCTATTTTTAATCTTCATTGTTATCGTGCTCGCGCTGATTTTCATCGCGAAAATTGTTTCAATTGAGAAAAACAAAAGAGGGTGGTAGTATTGAATAAGAAATTTTTTGTAATCACTCTGGCTTTGGCACTTTTCACTATCGCGCCTTTTGCACTTGCAAGCTCAAAGTGTTACGCTTGCAATTATAAGCAAACTCACAGCAACTGCTGCAAGCCACTGAAACTCCTTTACACAAAATACGAGTGCGGGGACTGCTCTCACGGCTACACTGCAGACTGCAGAACACTCTATAAAGTGTATTACTATAATTACGGTGCGCCAAAGAAAAGCGTTTTCAAAACAGCCCCACTTGGAAGCGATTTATACTGCAAGAACGGCCAGTTTGTCAAATTCAACTACACAGAATGGTTCGAGTGCAGGAAAAACCCACAGCACGGAAACAGAATTGAAAGCTACCGGATTCTCTCAGCCAAAGGCCAGCCAGGCAACAGAGTGAAGGAAATTCCAAGCTACTGCCCATACGGCTGCAACCCCAACAATGGCAAATGCTACGAAAAACCATCTTACCGCTATGAGTGCAGCGGAAACACGAGAATCAAAATTGACAACAGGTGCAACAACATTGTTGAAAGAACAGATTGCTCGCGCTATGGCCAAGTATGCAAAAACGGCGCCTGTGTGACACCAACCCCAAAATTCAAGTGGATCTGCAGTTCCGACAACAGGCACAGGATCTGGTTTGATTACGTGAACAACAAGGAATACAGGAGAGAAAAATGCCCCCAGGGCACAATATGTTCAAACGGGACATGCATCAAAGTAATAACTTTCTCGCCAACACCAAAACCAGCCCCACAATACGAGTGGAAGTGCCAGTGGAAATGGTTCAAGTGGTACAGTGTGAAAATAGACAAGTCATGCGGAAACAAGGTCATGGAAGAACAATGCAAGTATGGCTGCGACAAAACAACCGGGAGATGCAAACTGCCACCAATACAACCAACCCCACAGTACAAATGGAAGTGCGAGTGGAGCTGGTTCAACTGGTACAGCGTGAAAAGAGAAATTGGAACCGGAAAAAAAACATACCAAGAAAAATGCCTCAAGGGCTGTGACAAAACCACCGGGAGATGCAAGGAATGCCTGCCAGTACAACCACAACCAACCCAGCCCCCGAGAGTAAACCTTGAAAGCAAAAAAACATTCTGCAAGCCATCCGAACCAGGGAAGATCTACATGCAATTCAATTACTCCAACGGCACAAGCCTTACAAGGCTCTACATGTCCTGCGGCAGCTGCCAGCGGTGCGTACAGGGAAGCACCGGAGCATACTGCTCTGGCCCGTCAAGCGGGAGCTGCACGCGCATACACTACAACGTAACAACTCGCACAACAACAAGCTATAACAGCAGCTCCCACACTTACAACGGAAACACAACCAATTACAACAACACTTACAGCCAGAGTGGAAACCACACTTACAACAATTCCAATCCAAGCAACGGGAGTGACACACCATACAACGGAAGCTCAGCATATTCTTACTCTGCTGGCGCAAGCGCCAGATTCAGCTCCAGCACCCAGCGGCAGGACTGGCAGAGAGCCGGCTTCTCAGGGCAGAGCTCTTACAATGTGTATAGCAGGAGTTACCGCAGGCCATACGAGCAAGCCTGGGAGCCACCAAAGCAGGAATGCATTTACAACAGTGACTGCGGAGCAGGATACTACTGCGCTCACTATTTAAGCGGCAACCAATGCAAGAGGAGATAAAGATGAGGAAAAAACACGTTCTGCTAATGCTGTTCGCAGTATTATTGTTCTCACCGGTATTCGCAAACTGTATTGCTGGCTGGGCCTGCAAGGATGCATTCCACCGCGCTTACAGGGACTGCAACTGCGACTGGGCTTTTGTGGAGCACTGCCCCCACGGCTGTATCAGTGGAGTGTGCACTCAGGCACCAAACACACCTCCAGCAATTCCAGAGGTAAACATTTCACCAGACCCGGCAACAGCAAGCAACACGCTTGAATGCCACGCGCACTCAACCGACCCAAATGCCTACCAGAACATAGAATACGAGTACAAGTGGTACAGGAATGATGATTTTTTCATTTCCAACACCTCAACATCTGAAACAGACACCCTAAGTTCAGAGTACACCCATAAGGGGGACAAGTGGATGTGCAAGGTGCGCGCCTACGACCAGGCAGACTACTCAAACTATGGCTATGACGAAATAGTGATTGGTTCAGGGCAGGCCTGCACAGCTGGGTGGATCTGCAAGGACTGCTGCACTCGAGCCTACCAAAACGAGGACTGCAGCCTCTCAAATGAAGAAGCATGCATAAACGGCTGCTCTCAGGGAGTATGCCTTGGTGCAGGATCAAACCACCCCCCAACAGACCCAACCGTGGAGATAACACCAAGCTCGCCAAACGACAACGACAACGTTTCCTGCCGTGCTTCCTCCAGCGATGCAGACAACGACAACATTGAATACCACTTCACGTGGAAGAAAAACGGCAGCGTGTTCAGGACGGTTTCAACTTACGCCAATTATAACACAGTGGACGCTTCCTACACCTCGCAGGGAGACGAATGGCAGTGCATGGTAAGAGCATGGGATGGCCAGGACTACAGTGGTTACTCGGCTGATGTTGTAACCATTGGCGGAAGCGGGTGCAACTTCGATTTAAGCATCACCCCGGAATATTCAACGCTTCACATGGAAAGAAACGGTTCAAGAAGCATTAGTGTAAGGATCAAGAACAACTCCTGCGAGAGAACCTGCTTTGACCTAAGCTCAGCAAGCGACTCAAGCTATATTAACAGTAGCGTTTCAGTGGGAAGCGCCTGTTTGAGTGCTGGAGAAAGCACCACGGTTGCGCTAAGCATTGAAACAATCGATGCAAGCGCTCAAACATACAATGTAAGGCTGAGGGCAAGAAGTGGCACACGAGAAAAAAGCACAACTGTGCAGGTAATGGTTGACTCGTGCACTGGCTGCAACACAGGCAACTGCATTGAGCTCGTGGCATACAGCAAGAACATTTGCCTTGGAAAAAAGGAGAAAATAAGCATTCTTGTCAAAAACAACTCCGATGAGATAAAAACAGTCAGCATGAGCGCTTCAAGCACTGAATTCCTCGCGTCATTTGACAACAGCAAGACAGAGGTTGACTCACACTCGCAAAAATACGTTTACCTGAATGTGTACGTTTACCCGGGCACAAGCCTTGGCTCCCACTACATTAACGTGTTCGCCCAGACAGACAACGACTCAGTGAAAAAAAAGGCATACTTTAATGTAAAAGAATGTGAAGAACCCGAAGAAAACAGCTTTTCAGTAACAATGAGCGGCTCGTGCCAGCCAATAGAAAAAGGCAAGGACTTGAATATGTCATTCAGTGTGAAGAACAGAACAGACAACGAGTTAACGGTTAGCTTTCAAACCGTGGCAGACATCCCAAGCCAGGTGCCAGCCTCAATAACCCTTGCACCGCAGGAAACAAAAACAGTCGAGTTTAACGTGAAAGCAAGGGAATCAGATGAAACAGGCAAACACTACATAAAACTCTATGCCTGGACACCCAAGTTCAGGGTAATGAAAACAGCCTGTGTTGAGATAGAAAAAAAGAGAAAGACTGTCATTTCACTCCAGGAAAACAACCTTGAAATAGAGCAATGCAGGAACAATGTGTTCGTGCTCTTCATTGAAAACAGGGGAGACTACAACGAAAGCTATAAAATCGAAGTAAACAATAGCACGCGGGCAAGCGTTACACTCTCAGAAAAAGAAATCTCCCTAAAGCCAGGGGAGGCAAAACAGGTGTTCGTAAACGTTGACGTGCCATTAGACATGAACGAAGGAAAATACTCCTTTGATGTGCTCATAAAAAACAAGGAAACGTTCACGAAAAAGCTAATCTTCAGCGTTGTCAGGGCAAAAACACCTGCGCCAACAACAATTGCCCTGACAAGCTACCCAGCAACAATTGTCTTACTGCCAGGGGAAGAAAAAACAATCAGTATTGCAGTGTCAAATCTCACAATGGAAAAAGTGGATGGCATAAACATAGAGTGGTCACTGCCAAGCTTCCTCTACGCAGAAAACGGAACAATTTCAGTTGAACCACAAAACACCACCATCATAGAACAAGCAATTTCCACGAGCCCAGAGGCAGTAACAGGAACATACTATGGCTGGCTGTCCCTGAACATTGACAACACCAAAGTAACAAAAAAAATAACAGTAGTAATAGTCGAGCCAAAAACAGTCCTGGAACCAGAAACAACTGGAGAAGAAGGCAAAAAACCAGGCTTTTGGGGTACAACAGGGCTATTCGCGCTTGCAAACCCCCTGGAGATAGGATTAATTATTTTACTAACAATAGTTATAATCATGGTTGCTCTTAAGGGAATCATTGAGAGCGACACAGACTACTCAAAGCCAGTGTGGCACAGGAGGTAATAAAATGAGAGCTTTTAACAAGTACACGCTTATAGGGCTGCTTTTCATTCTCGCCGGCTTCGGCATGGCAAAAGCAGACTTCACAGCCGGAGACTTCAACCTGCAAGGAGACTGCTTCAAGGCAGTTTTTGCAAACTATGAATTCACAAACAACTGGACTGAAACAGTAACATACAAGCTCACAGCAACAGGAGAGGGAGCTGAATGGGTGAACATTAACGGAAAATGGATTGGGTGGAAAGCAGGCACAAGAGAAAAAGCCGGACCGCTCGTTTTCACTCTCGCGCCAGGCGAAACAAAGACTCTCTACGCTTTCTTCAAGCCATGCTGCTGGACAAAACCAGGGAACTACGTTATTGGATTGCGCTACAGCTCCAAAAAAGGAGTGAAAACGCAAAAAATAGTATTCACAGTCCTTGAAAGCCGCAAAATAGGCCTGGAAGTAAAACCCCAAACGATAAAGGTTGGGCAATGCGAAGAAGCAGACTTCAACATAAAGGTAACAAACAACAGCTACATTGGTGAAACAATCCAGCTCAGCGTGCAAGGCTTTGAAAGGGAATGGGTGACGCTTGCAAAAAGCGAGTTCCGCCTTGAAAACAATGGAGAAATGCGCGTGCCACTGAAAATAAAAGCGCCATGCAACCAAAAGCTCGGGGCATACCTGGGAAAAGTAATCGCAAAAATTAAAGGCACAGAACTCCTGACATTCAAAGACATCAACCTTGAAATAGTCGACAAGCAATCAATCGAAATAGGGAAAGCAGGGCAAGAATTCAAGGCATGCAATGATCTCGACGAGGAAAAAACCATTCCAATAACAAACAAGGGAAGAGCCAATGACCTTCTCCAACTCGAGGCAAAAGGCCCAAGCTGGATCTCACTAAAAGAAAAAACCCTCTCACTAAAACCAGGGGAAACAAAGAACGTGAAGGTTCTTTTCAAGAGCACGAACAGTGAAGAAAAAAGCTACAGTTTCACAGTAAAAGCAGTTTCGAGCACTTACGGGAAAGAAACATCGCGCGATTTCACTGTTACAGTCAAAGACTGCTTCAAGCTCGAAGTGCAAAAAAAGACAGGTGCAACAGAAACCTGCCTTGAAGACCCACTCACCTACGAGTTCACAATCAAAAACCTCAAGGACAAAAGCACAACTGTCAAAATAAGCGAAACCGGCCTAAAAGCAAAAATCATGCCTGAAACTTTCACTCTCGCGCCAGGAGAAGAAAAAAACGTAACACTCAACTTCAACCTCGCAGGCGAAAAACCAGGCGAAAAAACACTCAGCCTAAAAGTTGAAGGAACAAACTTCGAGTTCACAAAAAGCTACAAGTTAAAACTGAACGACTGCTATGCCATAAAAATCGACTATGACGGCTTGAGCAAGACAATAGATGTTACAACAGGGGTGCAAATCTGCCCACAGGAAAAAATTGTCACAGCAAAAGCAAAAAACACGGGCACAAAACCCCAAGAGCTAACACTAAAAGTATCTGGAACAAAGTGGATTCTCATCGAGCCACAAAAACTCTCACTAAAGCCAGGGGAAGAAAAAGAATTCTATGCCTACTTCATTCCACTGCCCACCACAAAAGAAGGAGAATACACAGCAACACTCGAAGCAAGCGCTCACGACTTTTCAGAAAAAGCCATACTTAGGGCAAAAGTCAAAACCGTTGGCCTTGGCGAAAAAATAGACATCTCAGCAGAGTCCGAAATAGAGAAAGAAATAGTTGAAACACAGAGAACAATAAAAGCAAAAATTCACCTGAAAAACACGGGCAACTGCGTGCTTGCGGTGAAAGGAATAAGCGCCCAAGGATTCGAAGCATCATTCGAACCAGAAACATTCAACCTTGACATAAACGAGGAAAAAACAATAACCGCAACAGTATTCCTCGGAGAAAAAAGCGAAACACAAGAATTCTCAATGCCAATAAGCATTGAAACAGACCGCGGAACAATAAGCAAAACACTCAAGGTCAGTGTTGAAAAAGAAAGCGCAACAATGGAAGAAACACCAACACCAACACAAAAAACGCCAGTGGCAAAAACAGCAGAAAAGACAATGAAAATAACCACAAAAATAAAGCTCTCAAACACCAGGAAAGAAAAACTCGTGGTTGAAAGCATTACAGCAAAAGACTTCAACGCAAAGTTCGAGCCAAGCAGCTTTGAACTGGACACAAACGCGGAACAGGAAATCCTGGTAACAGTAACGCTAAGCAAGGAAACAAAAGGAAAAATAACCATGCCAATAACAATCCATACAAGCAAGGGAACAATAAAAAAAGAAATCACTGTAAACGCCGGAGAAACAAGCAAGGCTGGCATTACAAGCCTGACAGCACTCAGTGCTGGAACAGTAAACACTATAATACTCCTGTTCCTGGCAATAGTTGCAGTGATAATCATGGTCCTGGCATGGCACGCCTACAAAAAACCAACAACCCAAAAGAAAAAAGCAAAATAAAAGGGCACAAGCCCTTATTTTCCTATTTTTAAAGCAGAAAATAAACCAGCCTACTTAAACAAGCTGCTTGCAAGCCCTTCGTCAAGGCACGCAAGGCAGCCAGTAATCGAAAGACAAGGATCACAACCAGCAATACCAGCCGAGCCATTATCCTGATTGCCCTCCCCAGAGCCATTGGTTTCCCCGCTTGAACCCTGGTGCTCTGGTGGAAAATGGAACTCCACTGGCTCCGAGTAAAAAACCTTGTTGTCAGAGTTAACAAGCCTTGCAGCAAAGTAAAGCTTTTCTGGATAGGAAGCCTCGCTTAGCACTATATCCTTCGAGAAAAGACCATCCATGTCAACAAGGTCAACCTCCCAAGAGAAAAAATCAATCCTCGCCACAGGGGCCCCCTCCAAATCGCTTGAGCCCCATAAACCAAAAGAAACATCTTTCACACTGCAGTCCTCGTTAACCATCAAAATAGCAGAAAACGAATCCCCAAAAGAAGCATAATCAAACGACTTCGGTTCATCCAAATCCTTGCCCTTGTAGTGAATCGAGTGAATCACCGGCTTGCAAGTGCCAGCTGAAGCGCTTGGCTCCGGCACACCACCCTCCTGACCCACCACAGCGCTCTTCCCCAAAAGCTTCTCAAGCTCCTCCTTTGAGCTAATCCAGTCACTGTACTTTCCATTGGAAAGCAAAAACTTCAAGCTAAAATCAATTTCAACCAGGGGATCATCTCCAACCATGGCATAAAAGTCTGCAATCTTGAAAGGGCCCCATGCAAGCTTTTTCTTAACCTTGTAAAATGGCCCTCTCACTGCATCAACCCTGTATTTTATAACATCCTCCTTGTTTCCGGAAGAGCTCTTCAAGTCGCACTTGCCAACACTGCCAACCTGAATAGCTGAAGAAGTAACAGGGCTCCAAGCGGAACAATCCAAGCGTGAATTGCCCTGGAAAACCTTTAGGACAACATCCTGCTTGCCTGAAACCGGCTTGCCATCCCCTGAAAGCAGCTTGGGCCAGTAGAGGTAGGGCACAAAGTGGTAAACGCCGTGCCACAAGGCAAGCCCTGAGGCGTCAACCTTGAAGGAAACCTCCTGGAGAAAAGCGCGCTTTCTGGAATAACTGCTCTGCGCTCCAAGAACGTGAAAAATCTTCTCACTAATGTCATCATGAATCTCTTGACTCGGGTCCTTTATCCTTGTCACAATTGTGAAAGAAGAATTCGGAGCCTGTTGTCTCATCTCCTTGACTGCAGCAGTGGAAAAACCAACCTCTTTCACTATGACATCTGACTTTATTGACTCATACTTTGCTGGCCTTCCAACAGTGAAAACAATGCCACAGGAGTCCACGCAATCCTTCACGGTTTCCCTTTCCTCGTTAACCCAGCCACTTTTTGCATTACTAACATGAGAACAGCACTTCGAAATTGCTCCGCCTTTTCCATCCTTTAAAAAGCTGCTCCCCGGCTTCCAGGAAAAAACATCAAACCTTACACTGTCACCATCGCGCTCCGGCTTTATCAAGCGCATTTCCCCCAAAAATTTTATTATAAGAAAATCGTCTGATTCAATGTCCAGGTAGTGAGCGCGCTCCTTCCCAATGCTGACACTTGTCCAAGGAATCCTTATCTCAACACCCATTGGGTCCTCAACGTAGTAATACTCTTCTTTTCTTACCACAGCGCGCTTCTTGCATCCAACGCTCTCACTGCCACCCTGGCAGGAAACAGCAAGACCATCGCCTGCATTAAAATAGCCATAGTCCTTGTTCTGGCAGTCCCCTGCGATTACTTCCTTAACACCCTTGGCTGCCTCGTCCTTCAAGTATTGCTCTCCGGAAACAGCAAAAGCAAGAGGAGCAAGGGAAAAAAAAAGAAAAATAAAAACAATTAAACCCTGCTTTTCCACCACACTTCTCTTCACTTAAACACCCTGGTTGAGCAATGCCCCAGCAAACAGCAAAAACCGCTCTTTCACTCGCTTCTCCCCTCACCTAAACGAGCTGTCAACAAGCCCTTCGTCAAGGCACGCAAG
>CAZGDN010000022.1:0-17618 GCA_964525235.1 uncultured archaeon
TTTAATAATATGTTTGGATTTGAGCATTGCTTCAACAAATCAAGCATCCTGTTCGCTTGCAGCCTTTGTCAAATTTAATGCTCCTGGGGTATATGCCAGTGGTTTGGATGTTTTTCAAAACCAGATTGAGCCCATAAACGACGCCTTTGGGTTTAATGCTGACCTCTCGAATTTAGAAAGATCAGCCATCCAGGCAAGCCAGCCTAACGGGAGAAGCAGTGGCGAAAACGCAATATTGGTTAAAATGAATGTTGCATTGCCCGATACGGATCTTGAGGATATGGATTACTCCATTTTAAGAAATGGCAAGGAATTGAACCAGCAATCTGATACAATCCAATTAGGAGATACAATCAGGCTCAAGCCCAGAGCTGGAAAGGCTTCAATACGAGGACAAGACTGGGTTGCAACAGGGGCAAGTATTGGCACACCCCCGGTAATATGGTTAAAAAACTCTGAGGAAGTCAATAAAATAAAATCGCTGTTCGACTCAAAATATCCCTGCCACACGGGTCATTGTCAGTATGCTCCCTTGTTTAGTGCTGTGAAGAAAAATTTCAAAACAACCCCAAATCAATACAAAGGAGAACTCGGCTATCAAGCGTATATAGTGCCAGGACTAAACGGAAAACAAATGGGTGTCCAAGTATTCTGCTACTTAGAGCCTCGTCACTACTCCTTGGACATCTGTCAGCCAAACGAATTTGGTGGGGTTGACTGCAAACCACGATCCACTGGAACACAAAACATTCATCATAATCCAATATCCTGTGCTCTTTTTGTTGATAAAGTGATTGAGGACAATAAAGCAACAGAAGCTGACTGGTACATGCCATTAAAACTTGGAACCTTCTCGTTTTCCATGTATAGAGGGAGGCAAATTCAGGTCGTGCCAGGTGACAAAAAACCCCCAGTGGCAGACTTCGACTGCAAAGTAGCATACGGTAAATTGTATGGTCAAAAAACAGAATTCCTTGAATGCGACGCTTCAAAATCACACGACCCAGACGGAACAATCCAAGAATATCAATGGGGCCCCTGGGCTAAGCAAGGAACCCAATTCAAAAAACCAATCTACGGCAACAGGCAATACACAGTAACCCTGAAAGTAACAGACAACGAAGGATTCTATGCTGTAAAAACAAAAACATACAACACAGCCCACATGGTAGGATCCAACCAAAACAGTCAAACCCCAGCAAAACCAGCCCAAGAACCCATCACTGAACTCACCGCAGAATACAACAACCAAACAAAAATGGTGGAACTCTGGGCAAACTGCACTGAAAAAACCGTGCAAATAGACATCGACCAACTCGACAACCAAGTAAACCCAACAAACTCAATACTCGAAAAGCAGGCCATTCCATGCAACCAAACCACACCAATAGGACCAATAAAAGTAAAAGGAAACTACATAGCAACCGCAACAATAAACGGAAAAACAAAAACAGCAGTATTCACAATAAACTAACAAACAACAATAATGAACACAAGAGCTGACTTGCGGCTCAAATCCTCCTTGCCTCCAAAGCAAAAGAAAAGGAATAAATAGCGCGGTGCAATAATTATTGCATGGAACAAGCGCCATTCAAACTCCTCATCCTGGCAGTAATTGCCATTGCTGTAGTATTGCTCTTCCTCACCCAGTTCACTCCGTTCTTTGCATGGAAGGAAAAGCCTGAAAGAGTGGTGAAAAAACAACTAAAAATCGCAGAAACACAGTTAGGACACTTTGCATCACAAAAAACCGTGTTTCCAGCAGGCTACACTGTGAAAGCGCTGCCATTTGAGTCAAGCGACAGGAGCATTGTGTTCAGGTGTAACAGCTCTTTGTACTGCTGCCCAGAGGGAGAAAAATGCGAAAAAGCAATAGAATGGGACAACACCGGCAAGAGAAGGTTTTTTTCGTTCAAGGAATCAAAGCCCGTCACAGTTTCCGGGCGGTGCAGGTACAAAGACCTGTACATTTGCAGGGTGTACATTGGCAACAAGCCGGCACAAGTGGACATAAAGGATTTAAAGCTTGACGCGCAGGACTTGGACCTTGCAAAAAACAACAAGATAAATGCAGAATTTGAAGTGGAAAACACAGGCGACAAGGACATGACAACAGTGCAGGCAATAGCGCGCGTTTACAAGATCATCTCAAAAAACGAGCTTGAAACAAAGAGGGAACTCAAAAAAGAATACTCTACAGAGTTTGGTCTTGGAAAGGGAGAAAAACACACAGGCAAACTCGGGATAAAAATAGAAGAAAACGGAAAATACGAAGTGGAAATAACATTCCAGGAAAAAGAAGACGAAACAAACTATGAGACAAAAACCTTCAATGTAACAGCTTTTGGCGAGGCACAAGCAGAGCAATGCACAACAGGAAAAATGAGGGTGCAAGAGTTGGAAAAATGCGTTTACCTGTTACCCTGCAAGTGCAACTCGCTTGTAGAATGCGAAAAGCTCTGGAGAAACGCCCTCAACATACCCGCAGAGGAAAAACTGGAACTCGTGAGCGCAGATGAAAAAAAAGAAGAAATAATATTAAAGTACTCAGCAGACTACAAGATACCGGAGTGGTGTGACCCAAAAACAATGGAATGCAAGGGCTATTGCATTGAAGAACCCCCAGAGCCAAAGTGCAAAGCATTGCCATGCCAAGAAGACAAGGAAAACTGCCGTGTGTGGCTGCCATGCAAATGTAACCAAGGCGCACCATTCGAAAAATGCATTGCTGCCTGGGAAGAAAAACTGGGAGAAAAAAACTACAAAAAAGGACTGTTTAATGGAAAAAAAGCATTGTACATTGATGGAACAATAAAAAGGATTCCGACCAGCATATGCACGCCCTGCGGCGGGATAGTGAAAAACTGGTCAAACTGCTGCGAACTCCCACAAATTGAAACATGCGGGGGAAACAAGTGCGAAACAGCAAAACCAGAGCCAACACCCACGCCCTCGCCAACCCCAAAACCAACACCGGCGTGCACGGATGGAAAGCCAGAATTGCTTGACTGTCATAACATCAGCGTTGGCTGCGTGCAGGTCTTTCCCTGCAAGTGCATGAGCTACGAGGAATGTAAAAAGGCATGGTCAGCAAAGATGAAAAACGAGTGGAACTTTAACAGCCTTCCAACATTCAAGCCATACAGCTACAATGGGCAAGAGGTACCGGCAGTGTTTGGCGAAGATGTAACAGACTGCCCAGAGTGCGAGGCAAAATACGGCAACTGCAGGTTCGGCATATTAACCACAAGCCTATGCAAAGACGAATAAGCATTATACATAACTATGTTGCTTCTACTTCCCATATGCCTGCTGCAATTTTGAAAGAGCCCTCTCAATAGCCCCCATTGCTTCCTCAAAATCGCGCTTGTACCAGTACAAGAACGCTGCAGCCAAGTTGTCCCTTTCAGAATCCGGAGCAGGGTTAAGAGAATACCGGCCTTTGCGGTGAGAAAGCAAGCCAAGCCTGCACAACCTGTTTAAGTGATAGCGCACAAGCTTTTCTGAAACAAAAATATTGCGGTTTTTTTCAAGGAAGAGCTTTATTTGCTTGGAAGAGGGCTTTTCCCTCTTTGAAAAGGAAAAGAAAAGAAAGGAATCGAGGATATCAATAAAAGTGGAACGAGATTCATTCTCTGAAATAAGACCGAGAGACAAAGCAATCCAGCGCAACAAGGACCTCTTGGTAAGCAAAACCCGCGGCGGAAGGTCCATCATTCTTAGTGTGAAGGTCTTTCTCACAAGCTCAGCTTCAGGAATACCCAAAAAAACACCAAAAGAGTTTTTCCAATAGAAATAAAATATTCCAAAGCATTTTTATGGTTTTTTGCCTTGAATAATTTTTTAATAAGAAGCCTGTAATTCTTTAATGGGGCTCAAAAATGGCAATTTCTATAACCGGCAGATTCACTCCACTAAGGTTAGTGCTGGCGAGAAGAGAGCCAGTACAACTTGCGTTATACATCCGAAACGATGACGAGGAAGAAAAAAGGCTTACAGCAAAAGTTATTCTTTCCCCCAACCTGGCATTTACCAAGGGCGGATTCAAGAATTCTGAGCTGGTGAGGATTGACTCCCTGAAACCAGGAGAAGAAAAAACAGTTTACTTCGAACTCTACCCAAAAATCAGCGCAAAACCAGGAGAAGAAAAGGTAAAAATCAGGGTTCAAGAACACCACGCCAACTACCAGTACACCAAAAAGCAGTTCGAAACAGAATTCTTTCTCACAGTGGAATAAGAAGGAAAGAATTTTATTCACTTAAAGGGCAATTATAGCGGTGCAGATGAGTTTATTCAAAAAAGCATTGATCCTGATTCTCCTGCTTTTGTTCGTTACAGGCACTGCATTTGGCTTTGCATGCTCTGGGACAAAAGATTTTGATGCCCAATATGAAAAAATCAAAGAAACCCAAACAGGCTCGCCTGAAACAATAAGCTCACTCAGTGAAATAAAAACCGGGACAACACTGGAAATCCAAAACCAGGAGGTAAAGAGGAAAGCAGAGTCAGTGCCAGTGGTGATAAAACTAAAGATAAACCCAGAGAACAGGGGAAAAATACACTACGCGCTTGCAACCAAGGAAAAATACTTCACCGCAGAAGACTATGGAAGTGTGAATCTCTTCAACTGGGTTGACGGCCTTGGCACAAACATCGTGGACGGTCTGAAAAAAGGGCTTATTGTAGAAGACTGCACCGAGTGGAAAAACAAAAAAGACGCGCTTGCAATAAACCTGTCAAACTATTCAACACAAGAAAGCACGCAAGAGATAGATCTATACACTGCCACTGCAGTTCCACAAAACACATTCCTTGTAATTCTGTGCGCTCCAGCTGAAACAAAAGTAAAGGTTTACTACTTTGATGGCACAAAAAAAACCTACAACACAGGAAAAGGAATACTCAACGGCGGAGAACAACTCATGGTGCCAATAGGACGATACTCCAGCAATGCCGGATATAGCTATGAAAGTGGTGGCGAATTCACTAAAAAAACAGTTGAACAAATAAAAGAAAAAAAAGCATGCCTTGAAGAAGGCAATGGAAAAGAACTAATTAAATGGAACCTCTCGGGAATGCTTGAAGAAATCCTGGCCACAAGCCAAAACATCCCCTGGAGCGAACAACTGGAAGAAAAACAGGGAAGCAACCAGGGGGAAAAGCCACCAGAAGAAACAGGAGGCAACACAGGCCAAACAGAGGAAGTAGGGGAAAAACTGGCACTCAAGGATGTGTACTTCTCACCACAGCACCCAACAGAACAGGACACAAAATACCTGAAATGCATTGCAGAAGCATTAATCCCTGAAGGAAACCAAAAAGAAATAACCTATCACTTCACTTGGAAAGTTGACGGAAAAACATTCTTTGAAAAATCCTACACCAAGCCAGCAAACACAACAGGCATGTACACCCAACTGGAAGGAAAAAGCCTGAAAGCAGGGCAAAAATACGAGTGCAGTGTCACAGTAAGCGACGGAGAAACCACAACAGAGCCAAAAACAGCAGAGACAACCATTGAAAAAGAGGAAAGCATTGGCAATGGCAAGGGAGAAGAACCAGACAAGGACGGAGATGGCTTCCCTGACTCAGCGGACAAGTGCCCAAACCAAAGCGCTCCGGAAAGCAACGACGGCTGCCCAACCACACCGCAAAAAGGAAAATGCGCAGATAACACAGAGGAAGGAAAATGCAGCACAAACAAGCCAAAATACTGCTCCAATGGAAACCTCATAGATAAATGCTCTGTGTGCGACTGCCCAAGCGGAAAACACTGCAACAAATCCACAGAGAAGTGTGAAACAGACTGCAAAGAAGAATGGATCTGCATTGAAAACAACACAAAAAAAGCCCACAGGCTAAAAGACTGCAGCCTCACAGACAAAAGAACGTGCGCGTACGGCTGCGAGAACGGGCAATGCAAAACAAAAACAGGCGGAACAGAAACATGCAGACCAAAGACCTGCAGCCAAATGAACTGGGAATGCGGAACAGGCAAAGAAAACAAGTGCAACACAACAATAAACTGCGGCGGGTGCAGCAACGGAACATGCCAAAACCACAAGTGTGTGACCACACAACCAGTCAGGAACACAAAAGTACAATTTGTGATGTTCCCGGTTTTATGGAATGGCTCGCAGACAAGCTTTGAAAGCGAAGCAGACAGGCAACTCGCATACTTCTTCCAAAAAGCAGGGCTAACAAACTGCAAGCAAAACTACGAAATAATCAAGGTCAAAAAAAGCGATATACAAAAAACCCCAGCCTGTGCTGCACTGACAAAAACAAGAACAATAACATGCCTGGATGACGCAGGTTATAGTGGAACGTCCTATTGGGAAAACCTTCACAGGTGTACAAGCGCTTTATATGGAAGCCATGTGAAAACAAACACGCAAAATACAGCGCTTATCGCCCTAACAGATGCAGATTTGGGCATAATGCAACGCACTCAAACAGGAGTTACCTGCGGGATTAAATCAGCAGCGGGCATTCAAACAGGCATAAACGGAGTAGTAACAGAATACCGCACTGGCAAGCAGGTAATGTCCCACGAAATTGGACACATTCACAGGTTCTGTGAGCAGTACAGCATGCAAGACTGGTGGAATCAGAACAGGGCATTTGGCTGCACAAACTACTACGCTGGGCTTTTTGGCTCAGACGCATATGGGCCATACGAGTTCTACCTCCGCGACCCACCACGATTCAAAGACAAAAAATGCATATCAAGCGAGAAAATTAGCTGTCCCAACATATTTGTTATTTCAACACTCCCAAAAAGTTGGTTTACTCAAGGAAGATTCGATGAAAGAAGGATTGTAAGCGATGGCCCATACAGCATATGTAGAAACCCAATTCAAGACAAGCAAGGAAATATATACTGCCAGGATGGGGGAATAGCCTTCATAGGGCTTGATTGCTTTGGAAGAAAAATATTAAATTCTGCAGGAAAACAAATTGGTTATGACCTGATGGGGTTTGCAGGGATTAAAAACCTTGTTAGTTCCATAAATGCGCGAAAAGGTGTAAATCTCAGTTCCGAAAGATACTACGACTGCTTTGAAAAACGCAAAATACAAGAGGACTGGGGGTGCGGCAAATGAAGACTGCCCTGTTATTGATAGTAGCAGTGGCTGCTACTTTGCTTTTACCAGCAGCAACAGCCCAACAAGCAGAAAAAGTAATATATGCTACTGTAAAATGGAACAACGGAAGCTTTGAAATAAACGATTTGTCAGTAACCCTGGACTACCGCACAGAAATGAACCCAAATGGAAACTACCTTGCAAAACTGATAAGCGAAGACGGAAAGACACTCTACCAGTTAAAAATTGCAAAGTTTATAAGCAGGGTTCCAGCCCCAGTTGACGCAAACTTTGAAGAAAAACAAAGGTGGTATGCAGATAAATACAGGTATGGGGAAATGGCAGTATTCTTGCCATATCTCAAAGGCGCAAAAACCATCTCATTCGAACACGGCACAAGCATACTGGCCCAAACAGGCCTGAGCAAGCTCTGCAACAAAGACGGGAAATGCAACAACAACGAAAACTATCTATCCTGCCCACAAGACTGCCCCCTCAACAAAAAAGACAATTACTGCCTTGCCCAAGCAGACGGAACATGCGACCCGGACTGTGCACAAGGCATAGACGCAGACTGCAAAACAAGCCAAAAGCAAGCAGGCGGGCCTATTGGAGCCATAATACTAGGGGCAATAGCAGCAACAATAATATTAATTATTTGGAGTAAAAAAAGGAGAAAATAATTCTCGGTTGTTATTGGCAGATAAAAAGATTTATGTAGCATATTGCTACATAATATGGTCTGAGTGTCTGCTACAGGGGGGCCGGGAACTCGAAAGAGGATTTGGGGATTGCCCTTTGGCTAAGAACAGCTGTGCCAACAGGCAGTTTACACAATTTCTTGGACAGATTAACTTGCGCGATTGTGTGTAGGGTGGTGTTCAAGGCTACCAGGCAGGAATGCACTGGGTCGTAATTCCTGTTTTCTTTTTTTCTGATTTTTGGTGCGATTTTTGGATTATTAAACTATAGGGCATTGCACTAACTTGTCTAACTTATTTTTGATGCGGCCAGACACAGTGAAATGCTAAACCCCGGTTGTTTTTGTTTGCTTGGAGTCATCTCCCAGGGGGGCTTTGGCTCGGGCCAAAAAAGCCGTGTTTTTAAGCCATCCCAAAGGGCATTATACATAACAAATCGCCCTCCCTTCTCAGTTTTATACATAAAATGCACTTTTGAAAAAATTTATTCGGGAGAAAAAAACACCCAAAAAAAGAGCGTTTTTTGCAGTTTTAAAGCATTTTAACCGCAAAATTCCCCACATTTGCCCTATGCAGCATAATCTGTATTATGCTGCACACATGAGGGTTTTTTGGTTAAACGGCTACGTGTTTAGCATTCAAGGGTATTCGCAGCCAGAAAGTTTAAATTATGTATAAAAACAGGGGGAAAACAGGGGGGTGTGCTGACTTCTTCCCTAATTTTAGAGTTCTCTGATGCCCCCTGGTTTTAGGAACCGAAGCAAACAGTTGGGCTAGTGTCTGAGAAAGCGGGTGAATCTATCTTTTGGGGTTTGTGAAGCATGGCGTCCAATATTTTGTGTTAATGTGTCATCTGAATTTTTTCATTGTTTCCCGCTTGGGCAGTATTTCTACCCCTGCCCTTCTGGCCCTACGGCGGACAGGCCAGTGCAGGAATCTCTGCAGCCGATTGTTTTCGATTGTTGAATGCACAATTACCGGAATCCCTCTTTTTTTGCAAATTTTGGCAACCTCAAGGCCGTCTGGGCTGAACCAGAAACGCCCTGGGAGAAAGACATCTGTTATGACCTGGTCAAACTTTTCGCTTGCAAGCAGGGCCTTTGCGGCTTTGAGGTTTTTTGCTGTAAAAACCTTAAAACCTCGGCGCTTGAAATGCCCTTTAATTGGCTTTAAAAAAACCTTCCTATCCTCCACTACCAGAATTTTTTTAACCATTACACCACGCCACAGAGCAAGATGTTGAAGAGCCGAAGTCTAAAAAAAGCCAATAGTGGCGGCACAGGCTTCCAAAAAGGCTAAAAAGTTAACAACCATTAATAATTGCTGGCGATTAAATGGGCTTTTTTGACGTGATTATGGGAACAATCATAGCCCTCTTGGCCATAAGCCTCTACTGGTATACTTCAACTGTAACCTGCCCCACTTATGGCAGTGCATTTACAAAAATTGGCTCGAGTTGTATGTTCTTTTTCTGTGTAATAATTGCGGGCCTACTGCTTGTGGCAACTTATTTTTTTTTCAGGTTTGCAAGCGCAAACAAGCAGCATAAGCATTCTTACCATTATTTGCGCTAGCATCACTTGATCTTGGATCAATAAACTGCAAAAAGCCACGCCAATAATAATAAATTAAGCCCAATAGGCAAGATGCCCCGTAAAACTCTGCTTTAAAGCCAAGGCGTTCTCTTTTGCCACAACCAAGGCTTCACCCCCACACCAATGCAAAGAGCATTCACCAAGCCACGGTTTTTTGGCAAGGTTCTCTCAGCACGGGAACTAATAAAAACAGAAAAACACAAGTGGCGTGGTGAAATTCTCTGAATTCAAACCACCGGGTTTTAGCACAAGCCAAGGCCTATGCTTTCAGAGCCCCAACCACACCAAATAACAGTTTACCGTCAAAAAAATATTAATATTATCCCGTTAGAACTTCTAACTTTTATGTCCAGTGTGGTTTGGATTGTTTGGGAGCAGTGCTGTAAAGGCGTATTGCTCTGTTTGCAGGAATTCTTGCGCAACCCTCTTAACATCATTGGGGGATATGCTTTTGAGCGCACTTGGGAGTTGTTCTATGTTGGGCTGGTTGTAGACATATGCTTCTACGAGTCTTTTGGCTGAATTAAACGAATTCTCGGTTTCGAGTGTCAGGTGACCCAAGAACCTTGACTTTGTTTGTTTAAGTGTTCTCGAAGAGAGCTTTTTTTCTTGCAGGGCGGAGAGTTCTTTTAACACGAGGCCCTTTGCTTTTTTTATTTTGCTTTCAGCGGTTGAAAAATACACTGCAAACACGCCATGGTTCTTTTCGCTATCCAGAAAGCTACTAACAGCATAACTCAAGCCACGCTTTTCTCTTATTTCTCTGGGGAGCCTTGCGCTTAAACCCCCGCCCAAGTATTCATTGATCAGCTGGGCTGCCAGCCAGTCTTTGTGTCTTGCATCCATAACCGGAAAACCAAGGCAGCAATGGGCTTGTTCTGTTTTTGCCCTGATTAATTTTTCCCGGTGTTTTGGCTTTGGCGGCTTTCCTTTTAGCTTTACTGGCTTTCCTGCTCTTGCAACAAACCTGTTGCCGATTTCCCTTGCAAGTTTTTCTTCACTGAGCGAACTTGCTATGCCAATGGTTAAATTCTTTGAGTAATAGTTTTTCTTCAGGCATTTTTCAAGTTTTGAACGATTAATGCTTTGCACTGTTTTCTCTGAGCCAATTGTTCGCCTGCCAAATGTTTTTCCCATGCTAACTTCCATGAACTCATCAAATAATCTTTTGACCGGGTTATCCCTTGTCTCTCTTATTTCGTTGAGTACTATTTTTTTCTCAAGCTCAACATCTGCATCCCTAAAATAGCCGTCATTGAAGCACTCTGAAAACACCATTAATGGCCTGATGAACTCTTTATTGTGAATCCTTGAATAATAGTGAGTTTCCTCCCTTGAAGTAAAAGCGTTTAGTTCACCGCCTGCGCTTTCCACCAACTCAAGCGATTTCTTCCTGCCGAGCTTTTTTGAACCAGAAAAAAAGATGTGCTCCAAGAAGTGTGCTATGCCTGCCTCGCTTGATTTTTCAAATGCCGAGCCATAATTAAAGCAGAGGTCAATGCCACTTGAGTGACCTGGGTAGTAGCCAATTACTAAGGTAAGACCATTGTCAAGACACAAGCATTCCATAAAGAAGTTGGTTAGAAAAAGAATAAAAACAGGGATTACTTGGCTTCCCCTGTTTCAACCTTAAGCTTTGCCTTGCCAAAATTAGCATACTTTCTATACTTTGTCTTGGTCCAAGGCTCAGGCTGTTTTGCCCTCATCTTACGCTCTTCTTCGAGCAACTTAAGCCTTAACTCTTCTGTTACCTTAAAAGGAAACTCCATATTAAACCCCCTAAAAAATCAAAAAAATAGTTCTATAATATATAGTGCATCTGATGTTTAAAAAGCTATTGCTTTTTGTGAACAGGCATGACAAAAGCTTTAAATTAGACAAAAAACAATATAAGTCTAACAACACAGCCCAAACAGGACCAAAAACAGGGGTAATGATGAGCAAGAAAAAAAAGGAAGAAATAGGTGAAGAGAAAAAAACGGCCCTTAAAAAATTCAAGGACGAACTGGTCGTGGCTGGTTATTCCCCAAGAACAGTTGAGATGTATACTTGTTATGTAGAAGAGTTTTTTAGGTTTTATCCTGGAGCGCCTTGGACAGCAAAGCGCCAGGATGTGATTTCGTTCCTTGCAAAGAAACAGTCTGATGGAACCAGTGGTTCAACACTCGCACTAGCATTTGCTGCCTTAAAATTTTTCTTTCACTCGCACCTAAAAAGGAAAATAATGGATGATATAAAAAGACCAAAAAAGGGCAAGAAATTGCCAATAGTAATGACAAAGGAAGAGGTAAAAGCGATGATTGATGCGGCACCAACTCAGAGAGACAAACTCATCCTCGAGCTTTTATATTCAAGTGGGTTGAGAGTAAGTGAAATAATCAATCTGAAAACACGTGAATTAAACCTTGAAAACAAAACAGCCATGGTGCGCGGTGGAAAAGGAAACAAGGACAGGCTGGTAATACTGTCAGAAGGGTGGACAATGGAAATAAAAAACTACCTTGCCTCAAGAAAGTTTGAAAGCGAATATGTGTTTTCAAAAGAGAATGGTTTGCCAATTAGTGTTGATACAGTTCAGAGGCTGGTGAGAGCATGCCGGAAAAAAGCAGGCATCAAGAAGAATATCACACCACACTCATTCCGCCACAGTTTTGCCACACACCTGCTGGAGGCAGGGGAAAGCATCAGAAAAATTCAGGAACTGCTAGGCCACTCTGACCTTTCGACAACCCAGATTTACACCAAGGTTTCAAAGGATGAATTAAAGAAGGTTAAAAGCCCGCTTGACTCGCTCTGAAACAGGCACCCCATAATTCCGGTATTGGCCTGCTTGATTAACCAGAGGCAAGAAGCAAGCACTTTTAATTCCTTTATAAGCGCCAGATATTATTTATTAAAGTTTTTGTTAAATAAGTGGTGTTATGTTTAAGTGCTGCTTTTTGGGGGGTGTTTTTGTTTAAACCATTCATACAATAACTTTAAATAGTTGAATAGAGTTATTAATAGCAAGGAGGTAATTTCAATGACGATAAGACTGTCGGAGCTTTTTGGAATGGATATTTATACCCTTGATTCACAGAGAAAGGGAAAAGTATTTGACCTTGTTATAAACTTGGAAAAGGGCAGGATCGAAACAATTACAACAGAACCACTAAAAGCCAGATCTAAAGCAGAGGCCAAAAAAATAATCAGTGAAAAAAGTATTCCATACAGCAGGGTCATTTCTGCAAAAGATATTGTTCTTATATCAACAAAGGCAGAACAAAGCCCCAGGTAATAACCTGGGTTATACCTGCATCCTGCTTTCCTGATTTTCTCATTTAGTTTTTTATTCTTACTTGGTTATTTCTAACAATTAGAAAATAGCCTCTGACAACATTTAAAATGTTTATGTATTAATAATATACATAAAGAGCTTTTTTTGTATTATATTTAAGAATAGTGGAAGTGCGGGGGGTCTGTTTGGCTGTTAATGGATATTTTATTCAATACAAGTTTATTCTTCCTGACTCAGTGAATCATTCGTCTTATTCCTATCAAAAACTGTTTAGGGCAATATATGGCTACACCCAGGCAGTTTACAAATCCAGTGGCAAGACCTATAAATATCACAGAAAGGGAGTTCTTTCAGATTATCCCTATATCAGGGCCGGAAAAAATTGTGTAATAATTGCACCTGATGCCTTTCAGAGTCTTATTTCCTTCTTTAAAACCGGTAAAAACCCTACACACCACTGGCTTATAAAAGGCAACTGGAAGGCTGTTTATTACATGGACGAAAAAGCCGTGCCTGAACAAAAGGCAGTTAAGGCTATGGAAAACCTTTTAGACCGCACTTATGCTGGCAAGGGTGTTAACTCGAGACTTTTATTTGATGAACTTAAGAGGGTTGGTTCTGGAACACTTGCCAGGGAGTACGAAGAAATGGTTTTAGCTGAAGCCAAGAAAATTTTGAAACACCCTTGGTTTAATAACTGCTATCAGCTTTCCCCTAAATTGAAGAAATTTAAAAAACTTGTCTCCTCCCTCAGATGATTACTTCTTATTTCTCGCTTTTATCTTTAGTGTAAGCCCTTGTTTTTTATCTTCTTCTTCAGTTCCCATTTCAATTTCAAACAGCAGGTTTTTCTTTCTCCATTTTCTTCTTCCGCCAATGCTTGTGGTTTCAAAGAGATTTATATCCGTCATAGTTTTTAGGTAGGGATAGAGGCTTTTTTCATTTTTGTATTCTATCGAAAAAACCTCTTTTATTCTTCTCCTTATTTCTTCCATGTCAACCCATTCATCAAAACCAATAACATTGACTAAATGGAAAGCTTGGGTGTTTTCAGAGAAAGAGAGAAAATCCCAAAGCGAGTATATTCCCTTCGATGTTTCTTCATCCTCTTTTTGATATACCCGTTCTCCGGTTTCAGCCCACTCCTTTACCTGCTCAAAGGCCAGGAATATCCTTCCAATCAATCTTTTCAGTAGCATCATTATAATAAGTGCAGTAATTACTTATATTTTTTACGGTAAGCGCCATTCTAAAAAATAATTACCTGTAATTATGCTGCTTTTTTTAGATTATGAAAGTAAGCTATTTTAATAAGCGCTTTTGATGTCATTTTTTCAGTGTAATCACATTGATTTTTTTTGCAAAAAAAGTCAGGCTCGTTTGTTTGCTTTAAGTGTTGCCGGTTCTCGCTTGTATGCGCAGCTGGTTTAAAGTAATGGGTGTTTAATAACTGGTTTTGTGTTCTTTTTACCATTCTCTTTTTTCTTGTGCAAAAGTAAGCTTGTTCTAGTTTGTTTTATATGGTAGTTAGTTCGATTGTTAGGCTGGCTGGCAGAAGTAAGTGTGCTTGTTGGTGTTTTTTTATGGTTGGAGGCATATTTTGTTGAAAGTAATATATGCATAGCCGCTCGCATCTTAGGATATTGCGCTGTTTTTCTATTGGCAACAGCGTGGCGTGGCAGTGTATGGATTAGAAATAAAGAATAGCGGGGAAAGGATTTGAACCTTTGACCTTCGGGTTATGAGCCCGACGGGCACTCCAGGCTGCCCCACCCCGCTATAATATGAGAAGATGCGATTAATATTATTCTTTTTAAAGGTTTTTAAACCTTTTCTTTATTTTTAAACAAAATTTACGCTCTCTGCTTTCCTTAAAATAAAAATAAAGCTTAAACAGGCTCTTTTTCCCTTTTTTTCCTTTGGTGTTCTGATGTACTTATTTGTCCAACTTATTGTGTTTCACTGAGTATTTGTTTGAATTCTTCAACCTCCTTTTTCATAATTTTTATCTTTTTCTGAGCCTCCCTTGTTCTTTTTTTGTTGTCTATGTACTGAAGCTCTTTTCCGCATTGAGGGCACTTAAATTGGTATTCTGCTGCTATTTCAAATGGGAACTCGTGGCAGTTGTTTTTGCATGAGAAGAAGGAGTATGACTCTTCTGTTTCTTTTTTTTGTTCTAGTTTTTCTATTTCTTCCATTTGTTTTTCTATTATCAATTCAAGTATTCTTTTTCTGTCAATGTGCCACGTGTATGAATACCACCCAGTTTTCTTGTTTCGTTTTTTTTGGTAATTTGTGATACCACGATAATGCAATCGGTTTAGCATTGTTCTTATATCTGTGACTTTAAGCTTCATCTTGTTGGCCATTTCTTCATCTTTTATTGGCGAGTTGGTTTTTTCGTATATCTGAAGTAGCTGGGGGGCTTTTTTCCCTGCCAGTCCTTCCAGGAAAGACTTGACTGTTGAATAACAATAGAGTTTTTTTCGTTTGGCCATTCTTCTCTGAATTAATTCTGTGGGCAAATGAATTTAAAACAAGTTTATCCTTTTTCGTCTTTTTTTGTTAGCACTATCTTGGCATTGGCAAATTTTTTTTCCAACTCTGTGCCTTGAAAGAGCCGGTCCAAGAAGATTGCCAAGGCAGCGATCTCGCTATGCGGCTGTTTTCCGATTGCAATATTGTAATCGCTTTCTTTGTAAACACCTATCTCGACCTTTCGAGAGCCTATTATTACCACCAGTTTTTTTTCTCCTTGTATTTCTTTTATCTTTTTGGCTATCGGTTTTCCATACATTGTGAGGTGCACTGCTCTAAACTTTTTTTCTTTCAGTTTTTTTAGTGTTTTTTGCCAGGAGTCAGTGAATTCAATCTCAAAGTGGCCACCCCATGTTTTTGTGAGCTCTGAGATGGTTTTTTCAAGTGTTTTGTCTCGTGCTCCGTGTATAATTATTTTTTTTGCCCCAAAAGCTCTTGCTACAAGGCAACAGTGAGTGGTTACCCGTTGGTCCCTATATGGCCTGTGACCATACCTTAATGCTACTACCTCTTTTTTCATCACTGAATTCTCTGGGAGAAAAAGCTATTAATGTTAGCTTTCACAAGTTATTTAACGCTTTTTTTGTTTATGTGATTTAAATGCTTGAAATGAAGCTTGTTCGCTCTAATCCCGAAGCGGTGCGGGCAAACCTCGCAAGGCGCAACAACGAGTCCTATTTGTCAGTGTTCAACAAACTTCTTGAAAAAGACAAGCAGTGGCGCGGGCTCAAGCTCCGCGAGGACAAGTTGCGGCAGGAACGCAACACTCTGACCGAAAAAATTAAGGTGCTGAAGGCTAAGGGTAAGCCCTTTGATGCAGTGCTTAAAAAAGCAAAAGCTCTCCCGGCAAAAGTCTCCAGGGTTCAAAGCCAAGTGAGGCGCTTGAAAGCAGAGGTTGACGCCCTGAGAAAGAGAGTCCCCAATATTCTCCATGAGTCTGTTCCCGATGGGGCCAGTGAAGAGGACAATCTGGAAGTGCGAAGATGGGGTGAGCCGGGGAAACCGGCGTTTAAGTTGAAGAACCATGGCGAACTTGCCCAGTCGCGTGGTCTGGCTGATTTTTCCAAGGCAGTCAAAGTTTCTGGCGCTGGCTTTTATTACCTTAAGGGCAATCTTGCCCTGCTTGACCTTGCCCTTCAGAGGTTTGCTGTTGACCGTCTTGCCGAGGCTGGTTACAAGCTAATAATTCCGCCGTTTATGCTGCGCCGAAAGCCCTATGAGGGTGTAACTGATTTAGATGACTTCGAGAATGTTATGTACAAGATTGATTCTGAGGACCTTTTCCTAATTGCTACTTCCGAGCACCCCCTTGCTGTCCTGCACATGAACGAGATTTTAAGTGAAAGCGATTTGCCTTTGAAGTATTGTGGGCTTTCTCCCTGTTTTAGGAGGGAAATAGGAAAGCACTCTGTTGACGAGCGTGGGTTGTTTCGGGTTCACCAGTTTTCAAAGGTTGAACAGTTTGTTTTCTGTAAGCCCGAGGACTCCTGGGGGTTCCACGAGGAACTAATCCATAATGCTGAGGGTTTGATTAAAGAGCTTGGTGTTCCATACCGTGTTGTGAACGTTTGCACTGGCGACATTGGCCCTGTTGCTGCCAAAAAGTATGACCTTGAAGCTTGGTCACCCCGCGAAGAAAAATACTTTGAAATAATTTCCTGTTCTAATTGTCTCTCATACCAGGCTGTCCGGCTGGGGATTCGTTACAGGGCTGGTCAGGGAAAAGAGTTCGTTCACACTTTGAATAGTACTGCTCTTGCTACCTCCCGCGTGATGCGTGCAATCCTTGAAAACTTCCAGCAAGAGGATGGCACTATTAAGATTCCACGTGTTCTCCAGCCATATATGAATGGCTTAAAGGAATTTTGATGATTTGGGGGCTTGTTTGTGCTTTGGTGTTTTTTTGTCTGCTTTTCCTAAAACGTGCCCTGTTGGCATTCCTTTAAATACCTTGCAGTGGGAGTTTTTATATTGGAGTTGCTTTTGCTTTAATGGGCCCGTAGCTCAGTTCGGCAGAGCACTGGGCTTTTAACCCAGGTGTCGCGGGTTCGAATCCCGTCGGGCTCATTTTTAGACTGAGAATTGTGCTTGAGCTGGCGAGTGTGTGGAAGCTGCTTTTTTTCGGAAACTGAAAATAGGGAAAGCAAGCTCAAGAAATCAAAGTGAACCGCATTGTTCATTGGTTAAATAAAGTTTTTAGTGTTTTGCTTTTATATTCTTTTAAAGTGGGTCGGTAGCTCAGCCTGATGCGATAGAGAGTTTTGCTACTCGTTGCAGGCTAGGGAGAGCAATAGGCTGAAGACCTATGTGTCGCGAGTTCAAATCTCGCCCGACCCATTCAAATTCTTAATATCCCGCGGTTCCCAGTAGTTCTCTGATTTCTTTTACTTCCCTGTAACGGTTCTTTCCAGAACCAAG
>CAZGDN010000022.1:17718-20440 GCA_964525235.1 uncultured archaeon
TTATGGTTCTGCCGGTTTGCTTGTTTGGTGTGGTTCTTTCGAGGAAGTAGTTTGCTCTTCTTTTTCCAGGGCCGTTGTTGGCTCTTTGAGAAGCACCTGTCTCTGGGTGTTTTCTCCTGGGCTGTATTGGCCCTCTTTTATGTAAGCCCATTTACTCTTCCCCATATTCCTCTTCTATTCTGTGAATGACTATGCCCCGTGGCCCGATTTCGAGGGGGTGCAGGTCTTCCGAGTGCTTGGTTCCGCGCATTTTTCTGATGTGGAGCGTGCGGTTGCTTGTCATGCCAACCCCCATATAGTGGAGAACGATTACTCCGTCAACGAGGTATTCTTCCACACCGTATTTACTGAACTTGTTTTTTCCATCTCCCATTTCTGAGATCAGTATGGATGTAACCCCTGCTTTTTCGAGCATGTACCCGAGCTTTAATATTGAGTTCCTTATCTCGTCTTCTGATTTCAGGTTGTATCCCAGTGCTGGAATTGAGTCTATTACAACGCGTTTCGCACCGTAGCGTTTTATGGATGTGAGGATTTCAATCAATAGCTTGTCCACGTCGAAGCCAGTGCTTGGCAGTGCAAATTCTTCATCGCTTGGAATGCCTATCCTGGCTATGGCGCCATCAATCATTTGAAGCATGTTCTCCTGCTCGAGCCTTTTGAGGTCCCAGCCAAAGTTCAAACAGTCTTGCCTTATAAGGTTTGGTCGTTCATCCAGTGTAACATATATGCCTGGCTCGCCGTATTTTTCTGCTCCAGCGTAAACATATTGCACGCCAAAGGTTGTTTTTCCGGTTCCACAACCGCCGCTTACCAGTATTGCCCTGCCGGCTGGAAAGCCTCCTTCAACCAGTTCGTCAAAACCGATTATTCCAGTGCGAACCCTTTCCATTGAATCACCCATGATTTATTGTTTTACTTTATTAATATACCTTTTGTTGTTGAGTGCACTTTTGTCATGGTTCTATTAACATACTTTCAATGTATGTTCTGTTGTTTTTTTATCGCCTATTTTTTTATCGCTATTGTCTTGTTACCTCGATTACTGCCGGAATTGCTTGAATCCTTTCCCTTATCCTTTCAAATTGACCGGCGTCCTGTAGCTTTATATCAAACGTGCATTTTATCATGTTATCTTTGGTGCTTTTTGTTTCTGTGCCGTTGATTGAAACTCCCTGCTTCTCAAGTTCTGTGAGGAGGTCTATTAGGATCCCAGCCCTTTCAAGGGCTTTTATTTTCAACTTTGAGGAGTAACTCTTTTTTTTGCTTTCACCCCACGCTATTGCTATTTTGCGCTTGTCTGGCAGTATGGCGAGCAGTGGGCAGTCCTTGGAGTGAATTGTTACTTTTCTCTTTGTTGTTTTGTAGCCGGTTATTTCGTCGCCTGGCAGTGGATTGCAGCACTTGGCTATAACCCTCTTTTTTATGCTGGTCGTGGTTTTTGCGGTTTTCGTTTTTTTCTTTTTTGTCATTGCCCCTTTTATTCCAAGTTTTTTTCTTATCCTTGACTTGGCTTTTTCTGTTTTTACGATGTTTAGCCAGGCGGGCTTGCATTGGGCTGTTTTTGCAGTGCTTATTTCAACTATGTCGCCGCTTTTGAGTGTTTTTCCTAGTTTTGCTGCTTTGCCGTTTACCTTGGCGCCCTTGCACTTGTTTCCAATATCTGAATGGACAGCATAAGCAAAGTCTAGCACTGTGGCTTTTTCTGGCAGGGCCACTATTTCTTTCTTTGGGGTGAGGGCAAATATTTCCCTGTTTCCGAATTCAAGTCTTGCTATTTTTGTCCTCTTGCCTGTTTTTTTCAGGTTTCTCTGCCATTCAATGTACTGTTTTATCCAGCCCAGGCGTTGGTCGAAGTCCTTGTCTTTTTCGAGTTTTTTGTAGCGCCAGTGGGCAGCAATGCCTTCCTCCGCATTCCTGTGCATTTCCCAGGTGCGGATTTGTGCTTCTATTTTTTCGCTTTTCCATTCAAATAGTGTGTGAATTGACTGGTATTTGTTCTTTTTTGGGTTTGCGATGTAGTCATCGTATTCTCCGAGTGAGTGAAAGTTTGAGCTTATCACACCCATGGCTCTGTAACAGTCTTCCACTGAATTACAGATTATGCGAATGCCGTGCAAGTCATTTACTTCTGAAAACTTTTTTCCTTGTTCTGTCATTTTTTTGTAAATGCTGTTAAAACTCTTCGCTCGGCAAAAAACACTTGCTTGGATTTTTTCTCTTTCAAGCAACTCTTCAATGTTTTTCTTTACGTTTTTGACGAGTTTTTCTCTTTCCTCTCTTTTTCTCCCAACGAGTTTTTTCATTTTTTTGTATTTGGCTGGCTCGAAGTATTTAAACGCAAGGTCTTTCATTTCCCATTCAAGTTCGTACAATCCGAGCTTGTGGGCTATGGGCGCGTAAACCTCGCTTACAAGGACTGCCAGTGCGTTCTTTTTTTTCTCTGGTCGCGTGTTGATGTGCCGTATTTTGTCCAGTTGGGATGCTAGCTCAACAAAGAGGCTCCTGAAATCTGTGGCAATGCCCATTATAACTTTTGAAAGCCTGGGGGTCGGCATCTTGCCATAGTTTGTGTTTTTTACGCTTTTCAGCCTCGCGATTTCTTCCACTATTGATGTTGTCTCTTCCCCAAGCTCTTTTTTCATCTCGTTCTTTTTTTCTGGCTCCATAAAGAGTATTTCGTGAACAAGGGCTGCAGAGATAGTGCTGGTGTCAAGCCCGG
>CAZGDN010000023.1:0-16429 GCA_964525235.1 uncultured archaeon
GCCCTGAGAGGGCCTCACGGCTTACTGCAATCTTGGATTTCCTCAAAGCAAGGGGTTTGAGTGAAAAAGACATTGTTGAACCAAGTCCTGCAAGAGAAGAAGACCTGCTATTAGTGCACGAGAAAGCACTTCTTGAAGAGCTAAAGCTCCGTTCGAAGCGCGAGCTCTCAGTGCCAGACAACGAGTTTCGCAAGAACACTTATGAAATCGCGTTACTGAGCGCTGGAGCAGCCCTTGATGCCGCGAGGCTATCCAGAAAAGAGTTTGCTTTTGCGCTTGAAAGGCCGCCTGGTCACCACGCCGGCATTCGAACTTTTGGGGGATTTTGCTACTTGAACAACATTGCTTTCGCAATCCGGAAAATCCAGCAAGAGCAAAACTACAAAAAGGCTTTGATTATTGACTTTGATGTTCACCTTGGACAGGGCACTCTTGAAATATTCCAGGATGACCCCTCGGTTTTTTACCTCTCTTTTCACCAGAACCCCAACACATTGTACCCATGGCGTGATTTTGGTTTGGATAAGGTTTTCACCAAGAAGGTTGATTTCATGCCAGGGACAACAGATTTAGAGTTCTTGGAGCGCTTTGAAGAGGAGACAAAAAGGGTAGTTAAAGATTTCAAGCCCCCCATAATTGGCGTTTCAGCTGGCTTTGACATGTTTGCTTCAGATGCTGAAATTATTGGCAACAGGATTGCCCTAACAAACCCGCTTACTTTCAGAAAAATGGGGGAAATAATAAGAAAATTCAAAAAGCCATGCTTTGGTGTCCTTGAGGGCGGTTACAACCTTGAAACGCTTGGGGAAGTCGCCTACAGTTTTACGAAACCATTTTTTTAAAAGTTTGCAGCCATGCTTTTTTGTAGTGGTGGTTAAATGAGGGTATTAATTGCATTCCAGGGGGACAGTGGTTCGAACAAGAAGGTAGCTGAAACCCTGAAACAGGAGCTTGAGAAAAAGGGTTGGAGTGTTACAATGCAGCCGCTCCTGCCAAAAAAAGAGCTCAAGTGGTTCAGGCATATAAAGGAGTACAGGAAAAAGAAGAGAATAGAACTGAAGGACGCGATCCTTGATGTTAAAAACTTCGATTTGGTGTTTGTGGGAACGCCTGTCTGGACCTACCAGCCAACCCCGGTTGTCTCCACTTATCTCAGGAGCTTGAAAAATACAAAAGCGAAAAGGTTTGCTCTTTTTGCAACATGCGTTGGTTTTCCCGGAACAACCATTAAACGCATGTCAAGCATTCTCTCCACGAAGGCAGCAAGGGTAGAGGGCAGTTTTATTATAAGGTCAATTTTTGAACTCGATGAAAAAAAGCTGGTCATCGCACGGGAGTTTGTTAGGGAACTGGAAAAATAGTCACTCTCTTACAGGCATTTTAATATAGAACTCTTTTGGTTTTCTTGAAATAACAGAACCGAAGGAGTCCTGTTTTAGGGTTCCATCATTCTTCAGGTTATAACCAAGCCATTTTCCACTGTTCTTGAATACAACCTGCCACTTGTACGATTGCCTGGAACCTGGCTTTATTGCAACTTTGGTGGCAGTGTCCACATAGTATTTTGCATCTGCTTTGTGGTCGCCGTCCTCGTCAAAGGAAAAAACAGCAGTGCCGGCTTTTTTGCCTTCTGTATAGCCAAATTCTTCCAAGGCAGGGTAGAAGTATTCTTTGTCAATCTTTCCATCATCTGTTGTGTCTGTTCCCTCAAACGAAAAGTTCTTTCCAAACTGTAGGGGGAATTCCTGCGCCCCGAGCAGCAAGTACACTTCTTCCCTGTTCTTTGTTACATAGAGGTAGTAATCCTTGTTGTATTCGCCAAACTGCATTGGTTTCTTGCTTACCCTGCCTGGCTCGAAAGAATGCGTTCCAAGGAATGTGCCAAAATCAGTGAACACATCAAAATTGTTCGAGTAATGGTCAAAGACAAAAAAATAGTCATTTTCATCCATTGGCAGCTCTGCGACACCCTTTGAAATTTTTGCAAAATAGTAAAACATTATTGAATGGGGTTTCTTTTCACCACCAAAGAATGCATCTCCATCATAAAGGTAAACTGTTGTCAGCTTTCCCTGCCACTTTGGCTCTTCTTTTATTGTTGTTGATTCATCGGCTGGAAGCACCCCAGTAGAAGGCGTTACCTTGCCAAAATAAAAAAAGTAAGCAGCTACCGCTACAACTGCAATCAGCAGCACTGCTGCCTTTGCCGAATTTGAAACCATCTATGAAAACCCTTTATTAAACTTTCTGTTTTTTTCACTCTTTTTTTTTCTCCTTGCCTGTAACGACATCCATCTATTCGTGCGCCATGCTACTACAATGATATATCCAATAAATATATTCTTTTCTGTTTTTCTTTCTACTGATGGTGAGGTGTTAAAACGCCGAAAGAGTTAACCGGCAACAACTTGACACGCAAGATGCACTCCCTGACCCTCAAAGAACTCAAGCGAATACAGGCAATTCAAGGCACAGCCATTGAACGAATTGAAAAAGAAAAACCAACACCCCTGCCAGAGAACCGCGTTGGCTCCTACGATTTTCTCACGCGCTCGAAGAGTGGCACTGTGGGATTCGAGGTGATGACAAGGCCCACCAAGGGGAAACTCAAGGAAAAGCTTCGTTATAGGGCTCTTGTTGACAAATATGTTTTTGTAATTCCCTTTAATGCGCTTGGTATTTACAGGAAGAGAAAGAAAAGAGGCTATTCAGTCAAAGCAAGACCGAAGTATTTCCCAAAGGAATTCCATGACTTGGGCTTGAGAGCCTGGCTTCTTGATACAACAAATGAAAAGTTCACGAAAAAAGGTGCTTTTCACAGAATATTCAATGTCAAAGAGAAATGAAAAACTATTTATTGTCTCTTGTAAGGTTTATTATATGTGGATCATGAAGTTGACCAGGGGGTTGGCCGGAAATTAAATATTATTTTTTCTTGAAAGGTTTATTATATTCTGGACCCGTAGCCTAGTGGATAAGGCAACAGCCTTCTAAGCTGTGGATCGGGGGTTCGAATCCCTCCGGGTCCGCCTTTTTTTTGGAAATCTTTCAGGCTAGTTTTTTTTTCACTTTTGCTGTTCTGCTAGTTCTTTTGCCATCCTGTCAACGTCAATTTTTTTCTCTTTCACGATTTCCCTGATTACCTCTTCCTTTTTTGCCCTTGGTGTCTCACTGGTTGCCCTTGCGAAGAGAATGTCAATCAATGACTGTGTTTTCACGAGGTTGTCATCGTTTTCTTCGATGAATTTTTGGAAGGTGTTACGGTCAATCTGCCTGTGGTAAAGCTTTGTGGCGGCAATTCTTCTCTCTGCCAGGATATCCGCTTTTTGTTCAAGGAGTCTTTTAAGCGCAGAGCGCTCCCGTCTCTTAAGAAACCTTGCTTTTATCCCGCCGATTTTCAAGGGGGAGGTTTTTTTGTAAATTTTTGCCTCTACTTTTATGAGGCGGTGGTGCTTTTTGCTGAGCAGCTTTAAGAAATTCTGCTCTGAAATCTCTCTCTTCAAAAACTTGGCTTCAAGGGTTTGAATGTCCTGCTTGAGGACTTTCATTTCTTCTGCTAGCCTGCTGGCCGGTGGATTAGAATAAATGCCCCAAATTAATACAACACCCAGTAGTGCAAAGGAAACAAGGTAAACTGTGAGCAGCAGGATATCGAACATTATTTCTTTGCCGAACACGAGATAGAGTGCAATGAAGAACACGGCAGCCATGCATAAGAGGAAAACAAGCGAAATGTTTTCCCTTATCCTTGAATTCTCTAACATAATAAGAGTAAATGCATTCTCATTTATATTCTTTAGCTCTCAAAGGCGTAGGCTGCTGCTTCCCCTATCGAGCTCACTTCTATTACCTGCATGCCGTATTCTTCAAAGAAAGCCTTGTTCAGGTCAACTTCCACTGGCTCGTAGTATGTTCTCTGGAAAACAAGCCCATAGCCTCTTCTCTCAGTGGTCTTTTTTTCGTAGAAAACCTCCTTTGACTGCCCCTTGGGCACGAGGAAAGTCTTCATGCCATTCTTTGCTGCCGCAGTGGCTTTTTCCACCACTCCGCCAATCTGTCCAATGTGACCATTTTCCTGGATTGTGCCAGTTATTGCAACATCGCTTCTCAGGTTCTTGTGTTCTATTGCTGCAATGCTTGCAAGAGTGAGAGCTGCTCCGGCAGATGGCCCGCCGACAAGCCTTGACTGCCCTGCTTTTATGGTGTAAATTATGTCCTTGTTTTCGCAGCTCTTGCCAGTAAAAGCCTCTGCAACCCTCTTTGCGGTTTCAGCCGAGTACTGCGTATCCGGTTCAACGAAGGGGTTGACACTGAACAGCACGCGTCCTTTTCCCGCTCTTATCTCAACCTCTGCCTTGCTCAGGATGCCGGTGCCCATGCTTGTAACTGCAACAATGTTCACTTTTGAAAAGTATGTGCCGCCTCCAAGCGGTGTTTTCAGTGTTGTTTCACTGCTCGTGAGCGGGACAAGAAGCATTCCCATCATTACGCCAATTACTACCAGGAGGACAGAGTAAATTATGAATTGAAGCTTTGACTCCATACCATGCACTTTGGGGAAAAAGTTTAAATTCAGGAGCTTTTTCTTTTTGCTTCTTTTTTTGCCTTGACTTTTTTGAGGGTGAAGAAGGTTTCCCTTTCCCTTTCCTCAAGGCGTTGTTCTATGTACTTGCTTGTGGCCTCAAGCCTTGGAATCGTAACCTTTTCAAGGGAATTCACTTTTCTTTTTGTCTGGTTTATTTCAAACGAGAGTCTTTCAAGGAGGGCTTCCTTTTCTGCAAGGGCAACGATTTTTTCAAGAGCGGATTCAAAAAAAGAAGTTGCCTCGTCGACAAGAGCAGATGACTCAACAACTGAGTAACCCCGCTCTAAAAGGGCCCTTTTCACCCCAGTAACACTCAGTGTTGGAACTCTGGCGCCCATTATGTTTCTCTCACCTGTTTCAAGGCTGACAAGCGAGCTTTTTGAAGCATCAAAGGCAAAGCTCTTGATGTTCAGGGTTCCAAGCTGGGCTTGGGCCAGGACAAGTGAGTTAAATGCCTTTTCGAGCTCTGTTTCTGTTTCCAAGCGCATTTTTTTCGAGTTGTTTATTTCCCTGAAGAACTCGTTGAACAAGGCATCTCTCTTCTCTTTTAAGAGCTTGTGGCCCTTTTCCGCCAGCTCAATTCTCCGCCTTGTTTTCAGGAGCTCCATTCTCGTTGGCTTGACGTTCCTAATCATTTTCATGCACTTTTTTTATTTGTCACTTTCCCCGCTTGCTTTTCTTGTTTTTTTTCTTTGGGTTTCTTTTCACTGGGTTTTTTGCCTCTTGGGCTTTTGGAACCCGTGCTTTTCCCCTGGTTCCAGTGGTGTTCTGTGTTCTTGGGGCTCGTTTTTTTATCCCTGTGGTGGCCTGTGCTTTTTTGGATGGTTCTTCTTTCAGGCCATGGAGGTATTTTTGGATGTATTTTTCGTCTATTCTCTTCAGTTCTCTCTCTGGCAGGATTCTGAAGAGCTTCCATGCAATTGACAGTGTTTCTTCAATTGAACGGTTCTCGTTATAACCCTGCCTTATGAACTGTTTTTCGAATTCTTCTGCGAACCTGAGCATTTTCTTGTCTCTCTCGGTTAACGCTTCTTCTCCCACAACTGCAACGAGGTCTTTTTTGTCCATTCCCTCAGCATAGCCAGCATACAACTGGTTTGAAACGCCAGCGTGGTCCTCTCGTGTTTTTTTCGCGCCAATGCCGTGGTTCATGAGCCTGCTCAGGGAAGGCCTTGGATCGATTGGCGGGTAAATGTTTTGCCTGTGCAGTGCCCTGCTGAGCACAATTTGCCCCTCTGTAATGTAACCAGTGTTGTCTGGAATTGGGTGGGTTTTGTCATCGTCTGGCATTGAAAGAATTGGAAGCTGGGTGATTGAGCCAGCCCTGCCCTTTATTCTCCCAGCCCGCTCGTAAATGCTTGCAAGGTCAGTGTACATGTACCCAGGGTAACCACGCCTTCCTGGAACCTCTTCGCGTGCAGAGCTTATCTCCCTCAGTGCCTCGCAGTAGTTGGTCATGTCTGTTAGTATTACCAGCACCTGCATTCCCTTTTCAAATGCGAGGTATTCTGCTGCAGTGAGCGCGATTCTGGGGGTGATAATTCTCTCGATTGCCGGGTCGTTTGCGTAGTTCAAGAACATTACAACGCGCTCCAGTGCGCCTGTCTTTTCGAATTCCTGCTGGAAAAAGTTTGCTTCTTCGTGGGTTATGCCCATGGATGCAAAGACAATTGCAAACTTTTCTTTTTCTCCAAGCACTCTGGCCTGCCTCACAATCTGTGCTGCGAGCTTGTTGTGGGGCAAGCCAGCGCCGGAAAAAATCGGAAGCTTTTGACCCCTTACAAGGGTGTTCATTCCATCAATTGCACTGATTCCAGTTTGAATGAAGTCATTCGGGTTATCACGGCTTGTCGGGTTTATCGGCAGACCATTAATGTCAAGTTCTTTTTCGCCGATTATTTCAGGACCGCCATCTATTGGCCTGCCAGTTCCATTGAATACTCTTCCAAGCATGTCCTCGCTTACCTTCAGCTTGATTGTTTTTTCAAGGAATCTAACGCTGGAGTTTTTGACATCAATGCCTGTTGTTCCCTCGAACACCTGTATCACCGCAGTGTCCTCGCTTACCTCTAACACCTGCCCATTCTTGATTGAACCATCAGGCATTTTTATTTGCACTACTTCCTGGAACCTGACATTTTTGGTGTTTTTCACGAACACAAGCGGGCCAGCAATTCTTTCAATGGTGTTGTATTCCTTTATCATTGCTTTTCACCCCCTTTCTTTTTGCCTGCTTCTTCCTTTTTTTTCAGTTCCTTGAACTCTTTTAAAATTTGCTCCCTTAAACGCTTTGTTTCTTTCCTGAAGCTCTCAAGCGGCAGGAATTTGAGCCTTGAAATCTTTTGCACTGAATCAAGCTCGCTTATCTTTTCAGCATCAGGAAACTCAAGCTCGTTTGCTTGTTCTTGGAAGAGCATTATTGTCTCAAGCATTCCAAGCTGTTTTTCCAGGGAACAATACGTGTCCACTTCATGGAACGCGTTTTGTTGCAGGAAGTCCTCCCTGACCATTTTTGCAATTTCAAGCGTGAGGCGTTCTTTTGGTGGAAGTGCATCAGGCCCGATAATTTGGACTATTTCCTGCAGCTCTGATTCCTTTTGGAGGAGAGCCATCACCTTTTCCCTGGTGCTGGGCCATTTCCTTGAAACGTTCTCGGAAGCCCATGCCCCTGTTTCGTCAGAGTAAAGCGAGTAAGAGGTCAGCCAGTTTATTGAGGGAAAGTGCCGCCTTTCACTCAGGGCGGCATCAAGGGCCCAGAACACTTTTGTGATGCGCAGCGTGTTCTGTGTCACTGGCTCTGAGAAATCTCCACCCGGGGGCGAAACAGCACCTATAACGCTCACAGAGCCAATCTTTCCAGAGAGCGTTTTTACCCTCCCCGCTCTTTCATAGAATTCCGCGAGTCTCGTGCCAAGGTAAGCAGGGTAACCCTCCTCGCCAGGCATTTCCTCCAGGCGCGAACTCACTTCCCTCAATGCCTCAGCCCAGCGCGAGGTCGAATCAGCCATGAGGGCAACATTAAAGCCCTGGTCGCGGTAGTATTCGGCAATTGTGATGCCGGTGTAAATCGAGGCCTCTCTTGCAGCAACAGGCATGTTGGAAGTGTTTGCAATGAGAACAGTGCGTTTCATCAATGGCTTGCCGGTTTTAGGGTCAACGAGTTTTGGGAACTCTGTTAAAACATCAGTCATCTCGTTTCCACGCTCGCCGCATCCAACGTACACAATTATTTCAGCGTCAGCCCACTTGGCCAGCTGTTGTTGCATTACTGTCTTGCCTGACCCAAATGGCCCGGGAATGCTTGCCGTGCCGCCCTTTGGAACCGGGAACAAGAAGTCAACAATACGCTGGCCAGTCACCAATAATTCCGAGGGAGTGAGTTTTTCAACGAATGGCCTTTGCTTTTTAACAGGCCATTCTTGCATTAGCCTCAGGGGCTTTCCTGAAACCATTGCGATTGTTTCATTAACTGTGTAGTCTCCTTCGCTCAAGCCGGAAATTTTTCCACTCATGCCTGGTGGAACAAGGATCCTGTGGGTTATGGTTTCCGTTTCCCTCACTGTTCCAATGATGGCCCCAGGCTTCACGCTTTCACCGTTTTTCACCCGCGGCTTGAAGTGCCATCTCTTTTCCCGGTTTAATGCAGGGGCTTCAGTGCCCCTTGCAATGAAGTCACCGCTCTTGGAGCGAATTATTTCCAATGGCCGCTGGATTCCGTCGTAAATGCTTCCAAGAAGCCCTGGCCCGAGTTCTAGGCTAAGTGGCTTGCCTGTGCCAATCACTGGCTCGCCTGGCATCAAGCCAGAGGTTTCCTCGTACACCTGAATGGTTGCACGGTCTCTTTCCAGCCTTATTATTTCTCCCACGAGTTTTTCTTCTCCAACCCTGACAAGCTCGTTTATTTGTGAGCCAAGCATGTTTTTTGCTTCGATTACAGGACCGGAAATTTTTGAAATTGTTGGTTTGTTCATCTCGATTCCTCCAATAAAAAATCATTTTGCTCCAAGTGCCCTCTGGGTTATAATATCAATTATGCCCCTGTCTATTTTTTTATTCCAACTTGGTATTTCCACAATGGCTGGCTGCTTGCTTGTTTCAATAAAACTGACAATTTCTTTTCTTATGGGCGAACAGCTGTCGTCAACTATCAGCAAGCCAGTGTTTTGGTTAGAGGAGAGTTCCTGGAACTGCCTGAGCATGCCTGCCTCGCTTTCAGCTGCAATAACCGTGTTTTTGACTCCAGCCAGCCGGAAACCGCTTACCGTGCTTTTTCTTCCCATTACTGCTATTTCCACGCAACTCACCTCATAATTTTCAAAATCTTCATTTTTATAATCCCACCACCAGGCTTTTGATTTGCTCCTTTGGTAGTCCTTCTTTCACTCCATTAAGTATTGCTCTCAGGTTTGAAATCTCTGCTTCCTTGAGTGCAAGGTAGCAGGCTATTGGGGTTAGCCCGAATGGCTGCTGTAAATAAAAAGACCTGATTTTATCTAAATAATACTCGTCGAGTGCTTTTTCAAGCGGGTGCAGTGAGCCCAGTTTTTCAGACTCGCGTGCGCTATCGCTTACTGCAGTAAAGTATGGTGTTCCATCAAGCGTGTTAACTGCGCTCTCAACATCGCTTGCCTCTGCGATTGCCTCCAGTTTTTTTTCAGTCAAAAAATAACCATTCTTCACCATCAAGGCCTTCGTTTTTTCCAAGCCAAGCTTGCTCTTCACACCCCTGAGTGCTATTTTGAGGTTCATGATGTCAACTCGCATGCCGTAGACTTTTTTGAGAAACTGTGAGTCCTGCATTACCCCCGCAGTCCTTGCAGCTTCCTCAATTCTTCTTTTTTTCAGCAGTTCCTCGTAAACGAACTTGTCAAGGGCTCGCTGGTACTCCTTCAAAGAGCTGTTTGGCTCCAGCGATTCAGCAATTTCCTTGTAGTCTGTTGCTTTAAGGAGCTCTATTGTTTCATCCAGTGAGCTTGCTTCAATCAGTTTTTGGAGGAATGATTCTGAGAGTGGTCCTGGAAAGAACTCTGAAACAGCCAACCCTGTTTCCTTGGAGGCCATTATGGCTTTTATGTTTTCAATGTCATACCTTGCGCTGAGCATCCTGAAAAACGGCTCTGCTTTTTTTGGGCTCATGCTTCTTATTGCCTTATAGTCATGGGCAAGGTTTAGTGCGAGTCCTCGTTCTATTTCCGCGAGCTCTTTTTTGCCTGCCACAAACCTTTCATAGGTTGTGCCTTCAAACGAGCCAATAATGTCCCTGTAGTCCATTGACTCGATGAGTTCCCTGAGCTTGTTGTCTCCGAGCATTTTTCCCTTCATGACTCTCACTCTCGCCGAGGGATAAGCGTAAGCGGCAATTGGCATGACCTTCAAAATCATGAAAAGAAGCACTAAAGCTGCGATAGCCATGGCTATAAGAGAATAAGCAGCCGCTGGCGTGACTTTCACAATTGTGAAAAAGACCACTAACCCAACGATAGCCATCATTACAAGAATGTAATTGCTGAATATTGGTTCAAGTCCGAAAACCCGCCTGCTCATACGTTCTCACACGCTCATTAATCTTTTTAGGCAGTGCTTCTTGCCTTTTGCTCATGTGCTTTTGCCTTGTTTTTGAGTGTACTCTTCATAAGAGTGCAACTGTGCCCTCACTCCTTCTTTTCCTCTATTTCAGCCATTAGCTCTTTCTTTAACTCCGGCTTTTTCTCCTCAAGAATCGCCTTGAAGGTGCAGTTGATTTTGACGCTGCCGTCTTTGTTTTTTACCACCGCGCCAGTCATTGAAGCCCCTGCGTTTTTTAGCTGAATGGTTTTGCCTTTCACTCTTTTGAGCTTTAAGAGCTTTGAGTCCTGCGGTGAAGCCTCTACCACCACATTACTTGCAGGTATTTCTTCAACTGCTTTCTGGACAACCGCGGTGAGTTTTTTGGCGTATGCTTTTTCCTTTCGCAGGCCTTCAAGGCTCTCGCTGACCTCGCTGATTATCTCCTCAAGCAGCGAGTCAGCAAGCATTGCTTCTTCTTTTCTTGCTGTAAGCCTTGCTATTGAAACAATGCGTTTTTTTTCAGTTTCGGCTTCTTTTGCTGCTTTTTCAAGCAGGGCAAGCTTTTTTTTCACTGCCTCTGCCCTTGCCTCTTTCAGGATTTTTTCTATTTCACTTTCTTGCTCTCTCTTGATTGCCCTGACACGGGCTCTCGTGTTACTCTTTATTCTTTCAATTATTCTTTGCATGCAATCAATTCCTTTAAAGTAAAAAAACCCCGGTTTAAAGGTTAAGGCATTCAGCCTTGAACAGGGTTTTTTTTGGCAAAGTTTTGGGGCCTTAAAACATGCCGGCCCCAGCTGCAACCACGAAGATTATCAGGATTGCAATTACAAAACCATAGATTGCCTGTGTTTCAGGGAGCGCGACAAGAGTCAGCATTTTTCCAAAGCTGTAGTCTTTTTCTGCCACGCCGCCGGCTGCTGCTGCTGCAGCAATTCCCTGTCCTAATCCGGAGCCAGCTGCTGCTATTCCAATTGCAAGGCTAGCGCCAATCATCAGCAATCCAAGGTTTGCTGAAGTTACTGGGTCAACCATTTTTATTTCACCTCCGCTTTTTCAGTGTACTTTCTTGGAACATGGAATGGTTTGAATTCCCTCCCGGTTCCCTCGTAAAAGTATGAAAAGAATTCAACGCAGTGCAGCCTTAGTGGGTGTATGAACGATGAAAGAATGTTGAACAAGAAGTTTGCAAAGTGCCCCACTACGAGCACCATTGCACCGATTAAAAACCCAACGTATGGAATGCCAAACATTAGCCTGGCAATTATGTTGACTGACATGGCAACAGCAAAGGTTGCCAGGCTTAATGCAACGAGCCTCAGGTAGGAAAGGGTATTGCCCATGAAGCCAGTTATTTTCATTAAACCAAGAGGACCGCCTGAAATCACCATAAAAACAAGGGAGACCAGCAGCAAAACCAGTGCTGCAAGGGAAAGCATTGCATTGCCCCAAAGAGTGCCAAGTGCATAGAAGAGAATGCCGCCCTCGAGAAAAATGTAAACAAGCTTGTCCACAAGAGCTGCCTTGTAGTTTCCTTTTCTCAATTCCTCCTTGAACCCAAGGATTATTGCAAGGTTCAAGTGAACCAAGCCAACCAGTGCAATCGCGCCAATGAAGAGCATTGCAGCGCTTTGGCCGTCAGCGGTTTTGCCAAGCGGGTCCAGCAGGGCGAGTTTTTTTATCCCTTCGCCTAAGAGGTCTCCAAAAAAGCCGCCAAAGACCCAGCCAAAAAATATTGTTGCAAGACCCCCGTGCACTAATATGTTTGAGAGGTGTGCCCATGACTCTTCTTTTTTTCCAAGCGTGAACTTTAAGAATAAGGCCATGGCAGTGAGAATTATGCCATACCCAATATCCGAGAATGCTATTCCAAAGAATATTGGAAAAGCAATTGCAATGAAAGGCGTTGGGTCAATCGAGTTGTATTCTGGCAAGCCATACATTTTGAGTATGAACTCGTAGTCCTTGAAGTACCCTTGGTTAGAGAGCTTTACTGGGGCCTCGCTTTCCTCGAAGGGCTGTTCTTCCAAAAGATAGCGATTGCTTGTTGCTTTTTTGAGTTTTTCCCTGAGCAAGCCCTCAAGTCTTGATGGCACGAATGCTTCGAGCAATACTGTTTTCTCGGTTCTGCCAAGCGCAGAGAATGCTTTTCCCTTTGATTTTTCTATTTCGAGGAGTTCGCGGAGCACTAAAAGTTTTTTCCTGTTCTTTTTGGCGCAAACTCTTGCTTTTTTAACCAGTCTTCTTTTTTCAATTTCAAGTTTTTCCAGTCTGCTCTTTGCTTCCGAGAGCAGCTTGCTTGCCTTGCCAGTGCGCTCAGGTATTGCTATCCTGTCAAAGCCCAGTTTTCTCAGTTCTCTGAGGAATTCTCCTTCTTTTTCTCTTTCAACAGAGAAAAGCACGGTTTTCTCTTTTTCACCGATTATTTTTATTAGCCGAACGTGGTTTTTCTTCCTGGCAAGTGCCATGAACTCGTCCTCGAATTCAGGGGCGATTTTTCCAACCACAACCACAATGCTCTTATAGCCGGAGAGCAAATCAAGGTCTATGCTGAGCCCTTTTAGTATTTTGAGGATTTTTTGCTCTTCAAGGAGCCTTGAAGAACTCTCTCTCACGCTTTTTATGCCGTTGTCAAGTTCGTCGACCTTTTTTCCAAGCTCGTTGAGAAAAGCAATTGTTTTCTTCTTGAAATCGCTGTATTTTTCGGGCAGCCTCTCTTTTTTTATTTTTTCCCTTGCGAGAAACGCCTTGACTTGTTCTTTTAATGAGGGTTTCTGGCTGTGAGCATCAAAAAAGTTGAGTATTCTCTTAACACGCGTTAACTGAAAGGACGCAAATCTCTCCCTTTCGCTTAAGTCAAATGATTCAAGGTCATTTTTTGCAACATCAACTTTTCTGATTTCGATGAGTTCTTCTTCGTGAAGGGAGTCAAGCACTCGGTAAATGTCGCTGGCAAGGCACACAACCGAAAACTTTTTTACCTTTTCAGGCTTGAACACGAAGCAGCCCCCTGAAAATCTTTTGCTTTATTGAGTTTTTTTTCCTGGAGACCTTTTCAGTCAAAGCCTTCCTTTTCCCCTGGCTTTCTCTTTCTATCTCTCGGGCTTCCAGCATGGCCTCTTCCCTTGCAGCCTTGACAATTTCAAGCCTCTGTTTCTCGCCCTCCTCAATGGCCTTTCTAACAATGTCAGCAGCCCGGGCTTTTGCTTCTTCAATCTTTCTCGCCTTCTCCTTTTCTGCTTCAATGACTCGCTTGTTGCTCTCTGCCTCGATTGCTTTGATTTCTCTTAACACTTTCATCTGATTCACACTCTCGCGCCCGAAGCCCCTGCCTTAAGGCAGGGGTAAAATTTTGTTGTAAGTAACTAATTTCTATTTTTTTCATACAACAAAATTTTAAAAGGCGTAGTAATTTCGTATCACGTTTGTTTTTAACAAACTTTCCCCCATAAGAAGCCCACGCCTTTAGGCGTGGGAGTGTGTCACCTAAGGCAAAAATGCCCATAATAACCTATCAAAAGCAACGGTTTTTAAAATATTAGCGGTTGCTTTTGGCTTCAAGGTTTTCTCTGCCTCTGTTCTATTCAAAACCATTTTTAAACGATTTCTCCACTACAAATAGCTAATGAATGCTAAAAAAGTCATTTCGAGAGTTTTTTCCAGGGCGGCAGGCATTCCTGTTGAAAAAGCCTTTTCTTTAATTGAGAGACCGCCTGATCCAAAACTTGGGGATTTCTCAATTCCCTGCTTCACACTGTGTGCCAGGGGTCAAAGCCCAGCAGAGAAAGCCTCACAGGTAGCGGAGAGGATTGAAACAACGAAGGAAATTGAAAAAATAGAAGCCGCTGGAGGATACGTAAACTTTTTTGTTGATGGCTCCATGCTTGCAGGGGAGTGCATAAAAGAAATACTCTCACAGGGAGAAAGCTATGGGAAAAGTGCCATTGGCAAGGGAAAAAATGTCATGATTGAGTACTCTGCCCCTAACACCAACAAGCCATTGCACGTTGGGCACCTGAGAAATGACTGCATTGGAATGGGCATAAGCAACCTTCTCGAGTTTCATGGCTACAGGGTAATAAAAGCAAACCTTGTAAACGACCGCGGCATTCACATCTGCCAGGCAATGCTTGCATACAAAAAATACGGACAGGGAAAAACCCCCGAAAGCGAGCGAGTCAAGGGAGACAAGTTTGTTGGGGACTACTACGTAAAATTCAGCGAAGAATCCAGAAAAAACCCAAAGCTGAACGATGAAGCCACTGAAATGCTGAGAAAATGGGAGCAAAAAGACCCCGAAACAAGAAAGCTCTGGAAGAAAATGCGTTCCTGGGTGCTAAAAGGATTCAGGGAAACATACAAAAAATTCGGCTCGGAATTCGACGAAATCTTTTATGAGTCACAGTTCTATGACAAGGCAAGGCCCATCATCGAACTCGGCTTGAAAAAAGGAGTCTTCGAAAAAAATGAAGAGGGGGCAATAGTGGCAAGGCTGAAGCAATACGGCTTGCCGGACAAGACAGTGCTAAGAGCGGATGGAACAAGCATTTACATCTCAAACGACCTCGTGCTCACAAAGCACAAAGAAGAAAAATTCAAGCTTTACAAAAACATTTTTTGCATTGCAAGCGAGCAAGAGCTTTACCTTAAACAGCTGTTTAAAATAATGGAACTCCTTGGCTTTCCCTGGCACAAAAACCTCGAGCACCTGAGCTATGGCCTTGTGTTCCTGCCAGAGGGAAAAATGAAAAGCAGGGAAGGAAAGGTTATTGACGCAGATGACTTAATCGCAAGCGTGGAAAAGCTTGCAGCAAGCGAAGTAAAAAAACGCTTCCCAGGGCTTTCAGAAAGAGAAGTGGAAAAGAGAGCGGAAAAAATTGCCCTTGCAGCAATAAAGTTTTCCATGCTGAGAACAGACCACAGGAAAAACTTCACTTTTGTGCCAGAGCAGTCAGTCAGCTTTGAAGGCGAGTCAGGGCCATACCTCCAGTACACTTATGCCCGGGCAAAAAGCATTCTTAGAAAAGCACGCCCTGTTTCAACCGAGCAGGATTTCACTCTTCTCACAACTGAAAAAGAAAAAGAAATTGCAAAAACGCTCTCCCTGTTCCCTGAAACGCTTAACAAGGCATTGGAAAACAGGGTCCTTCACATCCTCTGCCACTATCTGCTGGAGCTCGCAGAACTCTTCAATGCATACTACCATGAAACAAGAGTGATTGGCTCAGGCAAAAAAGAAGCCCCAAGGCTTGCCCTTGTTGAAGCTGTTTCCCTTGTTTTAAAGTCAGGGCTTTCAACCCTGAACATCCCGGTATTGGAGGAAATGTGAATGAGGATAAAGATTGCAAAACCCAGCGTTCCAAGGGCAGCCTATGGAAAAATACTCGGCAATAAAAAAAAAGACAAGTTTGCAATGGAAAAAAAGCAGCTTTTGAATAGTATTAGGAAGCACAGTGGGGCATCAGATACAAGGCTTGTTGGGAAAGCACTTTCCTTCATTGCAACCCTGCCATCGTTTCGTGAAGCGAGAACAAGCCGGCGTCTTGTCGAAAAAGCCTTCTCTTTCTCAGAGGAAAAACACGGCAAGCAAAAGAGGCTTTCCGGTGAGCCCTATTTTACTCATGCATTCCAAACAGCGTTCATTCTTTCCCAGTACGGGCTTGACACTAAAACGATTGCTGCTGCGCTCTTGCACGATGTCCTCGAGGACACAGATGTAAGCGAAAAAGAAATAAAAGACTTGTTCGGAGAGGAAGTACTCACCCTGGTCAAGGGGGTTACCAAGCTTGGAGAGTATGGCAATGAAGAGCCCGAGCTTGGAGAACAGGACTACTTAAAGGACCTGCTTTGTGCTTCATCCAATGACGTGCGCGTCCTATTAATAAAACTCGCTGACAAAATACACAATCTCAGGACAATCAGGTTTCTTCCAAAGAAACGCAGGAAAGAAATCTGCAGGAATGCATTAGAAGTATACGCTCCTCTTGCTGAAAGATTCGGCTTGCAGGAAATGAAAGAAGAAATTGAAGACATCTGCTTTTGCGAGCTTTACCCAGGAAAATTCAAGAAACTCTCAGCACGCGTTAAGAAAAAAGCAAGACAAAAAGAAAAGGATATACTGGATGCAATCAAAATACTCTCAGAAACCAAAGTAGGCAAAAAAAAGTTCTTTCAAAAGTATTCCTACAAGTTAAAGAGAAGGAATGCATACGCCTATTTCAAAAAGATTGAGAAAGAGCACAGGACACTAAGCGAGTTTTATGATTTTGTGGTTCTGGTAATACTTTGCGATACAAA
>CAZGDN010000023.1:16529-20134 GCA_964525235.1 uncultured archaeon
CCTCTTCGGGCCAAGAGGCAAAAAAATAACGCTTCCAAAGGGCTCCACCGCCATCGACTTTGCATTTAAACTGTTTCCGAGAAGGGCTGTAAGGCTAGCCCAGGCAGAGGTTAACGGCAGGCTCAAACCGGTCTGGGTTCAACTCAAAAGCGGTGACAGGATCCGCCCAATTTTCTCAAAGGAAAAAACAGTGGATAAAGAGTGGCTTAACTTTGCCAAGACATACTATGCAAGAGAAATGATAAAAGATGAGCTTCACATTGGGGGCACAAAAACCCTGGCCAGAAAGCAGTTAAAATACAACTTCACAGCAAATGCCAGGAATGGAATCCTTCTGGAGATAGCTCTTGCGCTTAAAGAAAACAAGGCAGAGCTTGAAAGCCTGAGCATTGAGCGCATCCCAGGAAACACCTTCAAAGGCCTTGTCCAGGCAACCCTTGAAAAAGAGGGAAGCGAAAAAGAAATAATCGAGCGCCTTGGCAAAATCAAGGGCTTGAAAGAAATAGACAGAGAGTAAACAAAGCAATACCGAAAAATGGGCAAAAGAAATGAAAAATTCTCACCCGCTCTTTCTTTGGATTGTTACTCCAAAAAGATTGCTGGTTTCAGTGGGAGAGCAGAAGAAGCCCTTGCTGCAAGCTCTTTTCCTGCACTTCCCTCCATTTTCACGCTCACCCTGCAGCCAAGTTCCCTCTCAAGGAAGGGAAGCGCGCTTTCAAGAGCCTCAAGCTCGTTGAATTTCCTTACCCCCTTCAATGACATCGCCTTTCCAGAAAGGCGCTTCACAACCTGAACCGCAAGCTTCCCTCTTTTTTTTATCTCCGGGTTCTTCATTGCCTCTGCGAGCGCAAGCTTAAACTCTGGTTTTTTTATTCTGCTCATGGCCTCAAGAACAAGCCATTTCCATGGCTCGGCAACAAAGAGGTGAGCCATTTGTGGCTTTTTGCCCGTAATCCTCTCAATGTTTTTCACATCCTCAAGGACGCTCACAATGAGCTCTTCTCCCATCTCCACTGCGCTGTCAAATGCCTTTCTCTCAGGGAGGCCAGAAAGGAATATTGATTCTTTTTCCCCAAGTGCAGCGCTCCACACTTCCTCGGCAGTGTGCGGCATAAACGGGGCAATGCACTTAAGCCAGCACTTTATTATGTATAAGTTCAGCTTTTTGTTTTCTTGTTTTTTCCTTTTCTCGTACCATTGCATGTCTTTTGCTAGCTTGAATGTCATTTCCTGTATTGCCACGCGCAGCATTACCTTTTCCATTGCTCCAAGATAACTATTCAAGTGCGAGTGAAAAGCATTCAATAGCCAGCGGTCAGCTTGGTCGAGTTTTGTTTCTTCAAGCTTTCCTGCACCTGCAGAATTCCTCGCTTTTTCTTCCATTGATTTAATAAATGTCTTAAGTTTTTCCATGCCCCTGTCAACCTGGCGCTGTTTCCAGTTCATTTCCTCCCAGGGTTCAACCTCGTTGACAAGGAAGAATCTCACATAATCCGCCCCAATTCTTTCACACATGTCGTTTATGAGGATGATGTTTCCCTTCGAGCTTGACATCTTTTTCCCTTCTAATACTAGCATGCCGAGGTTGAGCGTGCCAAGCTGCCTTTTTTCCGGGGGAAAAATTGCAGTGTGCTGAAATATCGAGAAAGACATGTGGTTCGGGATTAACTCAATAGCGCTGACATTGAAGGCAAGCGGGTACCAGTAGTTAAACTCCAAGCGCATTTTTTCCAGCAGCTCTTTTCCAATGCCGCTTTCCTCTGCTATCTCTTCTGCTTCTCCCTTGCCAAGGAAAATAAAATCAAAGACTTTTTCGTTGAGTTTTTCTGCTGGTATGCTCTTAATCAGGTGAGAAATACTAAAGTATGCCATGTAAACAGTGGAGTCCCCAAGTGGTTCAATTATTTTGTCTCTCTGCCAGGGAAAGCTGGTCCCAAGCCCTTTTGAGCGAGTGCAAGGCTTGTCATCAAGCCACTCGAAGACATTCTCGTACTGTGTCCTGAACAGCTCTGGAACAATCTTCATTCCCGCGAGGGTTTTCTTGCTCTCTTCTTTCCACCCTGGGTCAGAGTATGCAACAAACCACTGGTCTTCTAGGACCCTTACAACGCACTCCGTGCCACACCTGCAGACAACTTTTCCCTCGAGCTCCCAGAATCTGTCTGCCTTGCCGCTTTCAATAAGCTCTTTCTTCACTAACTCCTTTGCCTTGCTCACAAGCATTCCAGCATACTTGCCACAGTTTTTGTTCATTATTCCCTTGTGGAAGCCAATCTTGTAAACGCGTTTTTTTGCTTCCTCGAGCTTTCGGTCAAACTGGTTCTCTATTTTCAGTTCCTCCACAATTTTAACCGCTGCCATTTCCCCGTACTCTTCTGTTTCAATGATTGGAATTACTTTTATCCTTTTGATTTCTTCCGGCTTTAGCTTGAATTCTCTCATCATGTCCTCATCTTTCTGAAGGTCAACAAGTGCAGCGTAATCAATCGGGGCATCGCTTGGAACAGATGTCACAATGCCGGTGCCGGTGCGCGTGTCACAAAAGAAGCTTGGCAGAACAGGAATCTTCCTGTTAATGCCTGGAGCTTCAACCATTCTTCCAACAAGCTCTGAGCCCTTGATTGTGCCAATCTTTTCAATGCCTTTTTTCTGCTCCTTCAGCTTCTCGAAGAACTCTTCGCTGCCAATCCACTCTTCTCCTCCAACTCTTATAATTGCATACTCTACTTCAGAGCCAAGCCAGATGTTTGTCTGCCCGAAGACTGTCTCCGGTCTAAGGGTTGCTGCAACCAAAAACCTGTTTCTCTCGAGTTTGAACTTGAGGATTGTGAACTCCTGAATTCCAACACCCTCTCCTTCCAAGAGGTCGTGGTCTCCAACTGGGTTTTTGTCATGAGGACACCACCGCACCGGGTAATGCCCTTTTCGGATGAATCCCTTGCTGTAAAGCTTCTTGTACTGCCATTCAATGAATTTCTTGTACTGGGGGTCAATGGTCTTCAATTCGCGGCGCCAGTCAATTCCAAGGCCAAGCTTTTGAAAGCCAGCCTTATAACCATACTCTGCCTTGTTCACCATGTAATCCACGTACGACTCTGGCTTCATCAGCTTGGCAAGGTCCTTTTTTGGAATCCTGAACGTTTCAGTGAACTTCTTGATTGTTTTCTCATCGCCCTTCTGCAGTGCTTCAACTGCTGCAATCACCGGCGTGCCGGAAACATGCCAGCCCATTGGCATTAAAACATTGTAGCCCTTGAGCATGTGGTACTTTGCAACAATGTCTGTTATTGTGTAAGTGCGCGCGTGCCCTATGTGCATTGCCCCGCTTGGGTAAGGAAAAGCAACCTGCACATAGAATGGCTTCTTTTTTGGGTCAACCGATGGCCGGAACAATGCAGTTTTTTCCCATTTTTCCTGCGCTCTCCTTTCCATTTCCCTGAAAGTCATCTCCATTTGAAGCACCTAAAAAAAATAGTAAAAAAAAGTTTATAAAAGGAATAATAGAGCTTATTTTTTCAAGAGGTCTTCTTCTAACTCTTCAAAGGTCCTTAGTCCATTGTAATAGTAGTCTCCGCAAAATTCTTTCAGTGGGCAGGTGGGTTTTA